>CAXMNG010000382.1:0-4328 GCA_964194585.1 Salibacteraceae bacterium
CGCGAAGATCTCCAGCGCGGCATCGCGCCCCGGCTCGTCCGCGACTTTCGCGAGAAGCGGTTTCAGCGCGTTGAAGATGCCGCTCTCCCAATCGATCAGCGTCCCGTAGCAGTCGAAGGTGAGAACCTTGTAGTCCGTGAGTTGCATGTTCGTCATGACCTCAGACGCTGGTTGTCAGGATCGTAGGCCGGACGGCCAAGCACCGTCGCGCGCCGGCGACTGCCGAGGATGCTGATATCGAACTCGCTGCCGGGGCTGGCATTGTCCGGTTCCACGTAGGCGAAGGCGAGACTCCTGCCCACCGTGAAGCCGTAGGCGCCGCCGGTGGTAACACCGATGATGCGATCGCCGTCGAACACGGGCTCGTTGCCCGCCGGATCGGCGTCGTCAGTGTCCACCGATACGTATACGAGCTTTGTTTCAATTCCCTTTTTCTTGCGTGCAAGCGTCGCATCGCGGCCGATGAACGCACCCTTGTCGAAATCCACGAAGCGATCCATGTCCGCCTCGACCATGGTTATCTCGGTGGTCAGCTCCGCACCCCAGGCTTTGTACGCTTTTTCCATGCGCATGGCGTTGACGGAATACGTGCCGAAGTTCGCAATCCCATACTCCTCGCCCGCCGCCATGATGGCGTCGTAGAGGGTCTCCATCTGAGCGATGGGATGATGCAGTTCCCAACCCAGCTCGCCCACGTAGGAAATACGCAGGGCACGCACGTGGATGCCGGACACGTGGATCTCCTTGCCGCGTAACCAGGGGAAGGACGCGTTGCTCAGGTCTTCGTTGCTGAGCTTCGCGAGCACATCCCGGGATCGCGGACCGGCGAGCACCAGCACGCCATAGTCGTGGGTGACGTTCTCCACGCTTACGTCCTCGCCGTCGGTGATGTGCTGCTCCAGCCAGTCGAGATCGTGAAGCTCGGCGGTCGCGGCCGAGAGAATGTAAAAACGATCCGGCGCCAGCCGCGTGATGGTGGCCTCGCACTCGATGCCGCCGAGCTCGGTGAGCATGTGGCTGAGCACGATGCCGCCGTCCCGTCGCGGGATGCGATTGGCGTTGAGACGATTCAGATACGCTTCCGCACCCTCCCCGGTCACGTCGTACTTGGCGAAGCTCGTGAGATCCAGCAGTCCGACACGTTCGCGCACCGCCGCGCATTCCTTCGCCACCACGTCGAAGCAGTTGTTGCGCCGGAAGCTGTACTGCTCGGTCACACCGGGTGGTGCAAACCACTTGGCCCGTTCCCAGCCGAACACGTCGGCGAATTGCGCGCCAGCGGCGGCAAGCTTGGCGTAGACGGGTGTCTTTTTCACCGGCCTGCCGGCCTCGCGGTGCTCGCCGGGATAATGCAGCTGGTACATCTGCTGGTACTCGTCGATGGACTTGTCCAGCAGGTACTTGCCCAGTGCCCACTTGCCGTAGCGGCGCGGGTCGAAGCCCGCCATGTTGACCTCGGTCTGGCCGTGCACCATCCATTGGGCCAGGTACTTGCCGGCGCCGGCGCCCTGGGTAATGCCGATGCTCGCGCCGCAGCACATCCAGTAGTTGACCAGCCCGGCTGCCGGGCCGAGCAGGAAGTTCCCGTCGGGTGTGTGGGTAATCGGGCCGCTGACGACACGCTTGATACCGGCATTGGCGAAGGCCGGTATGCGCTGCATGGCGAGCTCCAGCGAGGTACTCAGGCGATCGAGCTCCGGCGGCAACAGCTCCTTGTCGAAGCTCCAGTCGATACCGTCGAGGCCCCAGGCCTCGGCGCCCGCCATCTCGTAGGGACCGACCACCAGGCCCTGCTGCTCCTGCCGGTAATAGCAGGAGGCCCGCGGATCGCGGATGACGGGCGGTTCCACGTCCAGCGCTTCCATCTCCGGCAGGTTCTCGGTCACGAGATACTGGTGAACCATGTTCACAACGGGTACGTCGACGCCCACCATGGCAGCTACCTGTTCACCGAAGCTGCCGGCAGCGTTGACCACGTGCTCGGCGATGATATTGCCTTGCTCAGTGAATACCTCCCATTCGCCACTCGGCCGTTGCTCGACGTTCAGCACGCGATTGTGGCGCACGATGGTGGCGCCGCCGTTGCGCGCGCCGATGGCCAGCGCGTTGGTGGTGCTGGCGGGATCGGTGTGTCCATCTCCGGGCGTGTAAGCGCCCAGTATGACGCCGTCGAGATCGAGCAGGGGGTGCAGGGACTTGATCTCGTTGGGGCCGATGAGATGGCACTCGGCGCCCACGTAGTCGAGCACGCCCTTGACCTGGTGAAACCAGTCCACCTCGTCTTTGCTGGTGGCGAGCCGAATGGCGCCGCAGCCGTGCCAGCCCGTGGCCTGGCCGGTTTCCTGCTCCAGCACCTTGTAGAGCTCGGTGCCGTGCAGGTGCACCTTGGCCATGTTGAGGTCGCCGATGAAGTGGGGGATCAGTCCGGCGGCGTGCCAGGTGGAACCGGAAGTGAGCTCGCCCTTCTCCACGAGAATGACGTCCGACCACCCCTCCTTGGTCAGGTGGTAGGCGAGCCCCACCCCCATCATGCCGCCGCCGATGATCACCACACGGGCCTGGTTCTTCACCTTCACGGTCCTCTGTAAGGAACCACGTCGAAGGCGATGCTGATGCGTCGGCCCGTGGTGTCGAAGGGGATGGTGCGGTGGTAAAAGTAGGACGGGAATAGAACCAGCAGCCCTTCCCGGGGTTTTTCGAGCACGAGCTCGGGCGGTGCCTTGCCGTGGTAGTGATCCGGTGGCTGTCCGAACTCGATCCAGCCGGCGGTGTCCTCGCTGGACGCCGCTACCGCATCGGGAAGCGCCACGTAGTACACACCACTCAACCAGGCCGAGGGGTGGATATGGGGGATCTGATGCCCCTGGCGTTCCAGCACGACGCTCCACGCGGTCAGCCGGTAGCGTTCGGGTATGTTGCAGACGAAAGGGTGTGATGGGTCGCCGGGCAAGGCGGCCCGGTATTCTTCGATCGCTTCGCGGAGCCGCGCCTCCCACCCGGCCATGGGTCCCTTCGGCTCGATGAGCAACTCACCGGAATGTTTTCCCTGCCGGGTGGCGTTACTCGCGGGCGCGTCCACCAGCGAGGGGTGCGCGCAGATATGATCGGCGAGCGCCGTGTTGAACGAGTCGCGATCCGCGAACGCTTTCGGTACCGTCAGCTCCGTCTTGTGCAGGAACCTTTCCGTATCTGCCAGCTCGCGCGCGCCGTCCACGTCGCCCGTCTCACGTAAGGCGATGGTCTTGAAGGCGAGCATTCCGGAGTTGCCGGCATGGCGCGCGAGGAAGGTGTCGCAAACGCCAAGCGCCGCATCCGGATCGCCACGCGCCAGAAACAGATCCCCGAGGTTCACCTGCGCTTGCGCGTTGTCGGGATCCAACTCGACGGCGCGCTCGTAGGACGCCTGCGCGTCGTCCAGGCGACCAAGCTGATGTAAGGTGTAACCGAGGTTCACATGGCATTCAGTGTAGTGCGGTCTGGCAGCGACGGCGCGTTGGTAGGCGTCGACCGCCTCGTCGAATCGCCCCGTCTCTTGCAGAAGCACGCCGAGGTTGTAGAGCGTATCCGCGTGCTCGGCATCGATCTCCAGAGCTTTACGGTAAGTGGACTCGGCGTCGTCGAATCGGGTCAGCTCGTAGGATACGGCGCCCATATTGTTGAGAGCATCCACATTGCGTGGCTCGACCTCCAGCACCCACCGGTAATAGTCGAGCGCCTCCTCGAACTTGCCGAGTGCCTTGAGCGCATTGCCCGTGTTGAGATACGCCGGTAGAAAATCCGGTTGAATGTCCAGCGCCTTCCCATAGGTGTCCCGTGCTTCTCCCGGCCTGCCCATGGCTTCGAGCACGATACCGAGGTTGAAGAGGGCATCGAAGTAGCTGGGCGCGAATTCGATGGCGTGCCGGTACGCTGTCTCGGCCCGGATGAAATCCCCCCGGGCCTTGAGAACATTGCCGAGATTGTTATGGGCATCCACGAAATCCGGCTGAATTTTGACCGCCGCTTCCAGCAATGCCATGGCGGTGTCGGCATCATCGGTTTGGAAACACGCGATGGCGCCCAGATTGAGGGCCCGTGGGTCTTCCGGGTGTTCCGCCAGAAGCGCCTGACAGAGCTTGCGCGCGTCACTCGGATGGCCGCTCTGCAGGAGGGCCGTGACCTGACCGAGAGCGGCATCGATGTCCGTCACCTGCGACCCGGACCCGTTGCCTTTAGGCGATCCTTCCTGACGTTTTCGCCGTGCCTCGTGCAGGCGCCGCTGGTCTTTTCGGTTCATGGCTGACTGCCGGACAGAGGGTGGAGACGAAGCCCACGACGGCCCGTTGGGC
>CAXMNG010000383.1:0-7408 GCA_964194585.1 Salibacteraceae bacterium
TGGCAAACCTCTGGAGGCGGAGTACCAGGGCGGGATGATGAGCGCCTATGCGTGGGGCTCATGGGTGAGCCCCGAGATCATGTCCGCGGAGGAGTGTAAGCGAGG
This sequence comes from Salibacteraceae bacterium, assembly GCA_964194585.1. GTDB lineage: Bacteria > Pseudomonadota > Gammaproteobacteria > HK1 > HK1 > JAABYT01. Next base: position 106 of record CAXMNG010000383.1, read on the forward strand.
GATGTACGACGTCGTCGTGGAGAGTAACTATCTCTAAATAGCCTCGCCAGCGTCGTGACTCTCGGTATCTGGATGCCCGTGGACGTGAGCTACCGCTGCAAAGCCCCTGGCGTTCAGGGCGGTGGCGTGGTCCCGCCATAGTTCGCACTCAAATACGGGAGATCGCAGATGCCTCCGAATCGACGTTCATTCAACAGCATGATTAGCCGGCGGAAGGGTGCGCACCAGGCCTACAATCAGACGATCGACGGTGTGCATTCCTTCGCAGACGTCGACATTCCTGACGATCCGGTTGGGCAGATCGATGCATACAATCAGGTTACCGGCGAGCTTCAAGCGCTGATCGCCAGCGCCGTAGCCAACGGCAAAACGCTCCGCGCCCACGGTAGTGCGTGGTCACTCAGCAAGTGTTGCGTCACAGAGCACGAGTTGATCAACACCGCGGCGCTCACCATCAGTCTACGGCCCGGTCCTACCCATCTCGATCCCGCATACCCTGCGGCGAACCTCGGCAAGCTGCGTTTCCTCGAGTGCGGGGTGTCGATCGCCTCGATCAACGAATACCTCCTGGGTGAGCATCTCTCGCTCAAGGCATCGGGCTCCAACAGCGGGCAGTCGCTGGCCGGCGTCATCTCGACCGGCACGCACGGATCCGCATTCAAATTCGGCGCTTGCCAGGAGTTTGTCGTCGGGCTGCATCTCGTTCTCGGACCGACCAAGCACGAGTATCTTCAACGCGCCTCGAATCCGGTCGTCAACCAGAGTTGGGCCAACAAATTCGGTGCGACGCTGCGCAACGATGATGCGCTCTTCGACGCCGCGTTGGTGAGCTTCGGGTCCTTCGGCATTATTCACGGCGTGATGGTCGAGACGCGCGACCGCTTCCTGTTGCGCGCTTATCGAAGGTTCGAGCCGCTCAATGCCGGGCTCTGGAATGCAATCGGCAGTCTGGATTTCTCTGGCATCACCCTGCCGAAACCCGAGAGTGATCTCTATCACTTCGAGGTGTTCTTCAACCCCAATGCAGGCACTCCACCGAATGAAGCCATCGTCATGTTGATGTTCGATGACGGTTGGCACGATTACACGCCGCCGGTCTGGAGTGCTGGCACAGGCGGGCTCAGCGCGTCCGGGCTCGATGTCATGGGGCAGCTCGTGAGCTCGTTGCCAGCGTCGATCGCCGGCATTATCAAGAGTTCTCTGAACGACGAAGTTCGAAGAAAGTTCGCGCCCTACGAGAAGGTCGGTGCGATCAGAGATCTTTTTCGTGGAGAAGTGACGCGCGGCAAGACGCTGGCGTGTGGCGTCGGGCTGCCACTCGATAAGGCCGATCAGGCCCTGAATATCGCTTTCGACACGTATGCGAATTTCGGCGCAGTGCTTCCACTGCTGCTATCGGTGCGGTACGTGAAGGGAACTCAGGCGACGTTGGGATTTACGAAATTTGCGACGACGTGTATTCTGGAACTGGATTCCGTCAACGTTCCGGAAACACGCAGTTACGTAAGAGCCGTATGGGCGGCTCTGGAAGCTGCCGGCATCAATTTCACCCTCCACTGGGGGAAATACAACACCTATCTGACTGGCCCGAGGGTCGAAAGAATGTATGGTACCGCGGCCGTCAATGAGTGGAAGGCCAGTCGCGCAACCCTGATGGAGAGTGCCGATGTCTCCCGGGTATTCGACAACTCGTTCACCAGGACGGCGGGGCTTGGAACGTGATGCTGGTTCGATGGATAGGCGGTCTGGCCATCGCCTGCCTGATTGCCGCGGCGCCGGTTTCCAACGCCCAGATTGGCGCCGACGAATTGCACTTCAGTCCGAGCCTGTCGCCCTCGCCGGAACTCACGCCCGAGCAGGTGGTGCAAATCCAGCTCAATGCTCTGCGTCACAACGATTCCCGCAATCGGGGCATCGAGGTGGCGTTTCGCTTCGCCTCTCCCGACAACAAGCTCCAAACCGGCCCGCTTGCGCGCTTCATCCAGATGCTCCAGCGGGGTCCTTACCGCCTCATGCTCGCCTACGACAATGCCGCTTATGACGCGATCGAGATCGAGGAAGATCACGCGCGCCAGCGGGTGACCCTGATTGGATCCGGGCTGGTCGTTGCCTATGAGTTCTATCTGTCGCGCCAGACCGAAGGCGGATGCATCGGTTGCTGGATGACGGATGCCGTAATCGCCAAACGCCCATCCGGCCTGCAGGTCCAGTCCTAGACGCCGGGCTTTGTGTGGAAGGAAATTCCCCAGCTTCACGAGAGGGTGCTAATCGGGGTAGACTGGAGATCCTCTGGGGAGAGGAGTAGACCAATGCAGAATCCCGACCTGGTTCGCCGAATCCAGACCGGACACGGGTTGTTGCTCGACTGCAGCGATCCGGCCTTCACATTCATGGACGTGGCCAAGCTGGTGGACACCGTGGCGCTGGGCACCACGGTCAACGCCGAGGCGCTGCACGATGATTTGAATCAGCTCGCCGGGCGCGTGGCGGTGGCCAGCGACGAAGGAAAACGTCCCGACGCGACCGAAGCGAGCCAGACCCTGATGCGTGTCGAGAGCGCCGCCGACGGGCTGCTCGAATCTTTGGGCGGCGCGGAGCCGGATCCGGCCCTCGCGCGGATCTTCGACAGGGATAGTATTCAGGCTATCCTGCGCATCCGATTCGCCGCACGGCGTGCCCAGGGCGGTGCCGCCGACGCCGGTCCGGATTCACAGCGCCAGATGACCCAATGGGTGATCTCCCAGCTCAAGACCATCTACCGCAGCCATTTCCATCTGGATCCCGTGGAGGGAGATTCCGCCGGCGGCAAGAAAGCAACCAGGCCATTTGCGCGCTTTGCGCGATTCATCCTCGGCCAGCTGGGGATCGAATTGAACGCGAAAAGTATCGCCAGCTAACCCGTCAAACGGACTCGATAGGCGTTCGCTCGATCTTGTCGGTGTTCTGGCCTTCGATGCGGATGAGCTTCGTTGGCGCCTCCCGATAGGGTGCGTGGACGTCACCGGCTTCGTAGATCTTGGCGTCTCCTGGCTGGAGGCGGTAGGTGCGTACCATTTCCACTTTCCCAGGTTGGTCTCCCTCGGGCGGAGTGACCATGCGCCAATCGGTCATTTCCGTCTCGCCGGCCGCCTGACCATAGATGGCCCATGTGGGTCCGTGGTCGTGGGGAAACCCCTGCTTGGGCCCGTTGTAGACGTGGGCGCATATGCAGAATCCCAAATCCGGATCTTCGTAGAGGATCTGCCTTTCCGGGGCTGCGCTCGAGCCCAGGTACGTGTCGAGAAAGGCCTCGTCACGAAGCACCCGTTGCAGGTATTCGCGGACTTTGTCACGGCCGCCGGGGCCGCTGTCGGACTGCAGGGCCTCGCGGCAATTCGCCGCAAATTCTTCGAGGGTATATGCCATGGTGAACGATCTCCGCATCGAGCTCGTTTAATACTGACATGTTCCCCCGGCAGGGATCAAAAGGGTCGGGCTCAGGCGGCCTCGTCCATCGAATAGACGACGCCGTCCTCGTCGAAGTGCGCGGCGCGCACGGAGGTAACCGGCGCCTTGGTCTCGCAATCGACGAAGGACGCATAGCGGTAGGGATCGTAGAAGGCGTCGCGGCCCTCCATGCGCACCAGCTCGCGCGCGTCGCCGGGATGCACGTAGTCCACCAGGCGTCCGACGGCGAAGGCGTGCACATTCTTTCGCTTCTCGCGCAGCATGCGTTGGCGACCGGATTCGCGAACGCGGAATTCCACGTCCGAGAGACGTACCTGCTTGGCCGAGGCCCTGATGACACCCCGCTGCATGATGCTGTAACAGCCGTATTTCAGGTTCTTGAAGACCCGTACGGGCAGATTCTTGTCGATCACTTTTCCGCTCCAGACAGAAGTGCAGCGGCGCATTATATGGTGCGTCGCACAAATGGCAATAGCCTTTCCATGGCAATCATGTGATCTGGGTCGCAAGTCTCGTTCCCAGTGACGTTTGTGGGGCGTCGCCGGGCTGGTATGCTCGCCGATACGGCTTGCACGGGCCGCAGGGGAGAGCGCGATGGCCAGGATTCTGACCGATGCGGCGGTGGAGCAATACCGGGACCGGGGATACTACTTTCCGCTTACGGTGCTGCACGAGGACGAGGTCTGCCGGCTGCGGGCGAGGCTCGAAGTCTTCGAGTCCGCACAGGGCCACCCCATGGAAGGTGCGCAGCGCAGCAAGTCCCATCTGCTGTTCAAGTGGCTGGATGATCTCATGCGTGACGCGAGGATCCTGGATGCGGTGGAGGATCTCATCGGCCCCGACATCCTGTGCTGGAACAGCATCTTCTGGATCAAGGAAGCCCACAACCCGAGCTATGTTTCCTGGCATCAGGATCTCAAGTACTGGGGACTGGACTGCGAGGATCTGGTGACCGTCTGGGTGGCGCTCTCGCCGGCCACCGAGGAGAGTGGCTGCATGCGTGTTCTCCCGGGCAGCCACCGGCAGGAGTTGCTGCCTCACGACGACATCTACGATCCGGATAATATGCTCACCCGTGGACAGGAGATTTCGGTCGACGTCGACGAGGAAGCCGCAGTGACCATGGCGCTACGACCCGGGCAGATGTCGCTTCACAACGTCGGCCTTGCGCACGCCTCGGGCCCGAACCATTCCAGCGACCGGCGCATTGGTGTTTCGTTCCACTACATGCCGACCCGTTCACGGCAGCTCGTGGGAGAGTGGGACAGCGCGGCATTGGTGCGTGGTGACGATCGTTATCACCATTTCGCTGCCACGCCGACACCGAGCCGCGACATGGATCCGGTGGCCGTCGCTTTCCACGAGAAGGCGTCGACGGCCGTGCGGGAAATACTATTCAAAGGTGCCGAGCGCGTGCGCAAAACGCTTTGAGCGCCACGACCCTAGCGGGCGTTGCTGCCGTCTCTTGATGCTTTTTCGTCTGCCGTAGTCACGGCGGGAAAACCATACCGAACCGGATTGAAATCCTCGGCGGTGAGGCCTACATCGAGGCGCAGATCGATATTGGAGTAGGCCTCGTACAGGCGGCCCTCGGCGTCGTACATATGTAGCTTCACCGGAAGATGGGAGGACTCGGATATCCATATGAAGGCGCGTGCCGCATAGTATCGGGGAACGAAAATCCGCGCACCCGCCGGAAGGGCTTTCGCAAAGTGCAATGAAGGATTGCTGTACAGGATGACGTAGCGATCCTGACCGTAGTCTTTACCGATCGTCCGCAGGGTTTCTCCCTTCGCGACGGCGTGCCACATACCCTCCTCGAAGGGAAACAGCACTTCCAGCTTGATCGCCCGGTTTTCGTCGACGAGCTCACTCGGGTGGAAGCACATCGAGCCTTCGAGGTGCCGGGCCGCGGTTCTCAGATTGACTGAAATCAGATCGATCATCCCCGCGATGGTGACGTCCGGCAGTGGGTGATGTTGACCGTTCATGAGACGACCGTCATCGAGATCGAACTCATAGGGTATGAGCCTGCCAATCGCGGGAACCTTGATCAGAAAACCTGCCACCGCCCCGGAAACTCCTCCCGGTCTTCCCAGGATCACGCTGTTCGTTCCCGGCTTCGGGAAAAGAAGCTCGGCGCCGGCGTTCGGTCCTTCCAGCACATGCAAGTAGAGCAGGTCGGGCTTTCGAAACTCCACGTGGCCACGCGCCACGGTGACAGTGCCGTCGATGAAGCGCTCCGTTTTCAACAGAGTCGACGTGTAGTCGGAGACTTCACCCCATGATCGCTCCATTTTCTCGATCAGCGGTATGGCATCCGTCACCGGGCGGCTGCAGGCGGTTTCCGCCGCAGGCGCGATCGGGGCCGCGACCACACCGGCCGCCAGAAACGCCACGAAGCGCCACGAGAAATATCTGGCGGCATAATGCAGCCGGGGACGGTTTTTCGTCATCTTGGAAGTATTGTTGTCACGCGATACCGAGAAGCGCGCGAGCCTCGTTTACAGTCGCAACCTTACCGCCCAGATCATCGATGATGCGTGCGGCCTTGGCGACCAGCGCCGCATTGTCGGGGGCCTTGACACCCTTGGCAAGATAGACCGTGTCCTCCATGCCGACGCGGCAATGCCCGCCCATGAGAAATGCCTGGGCGACCATCGGAAAGGCCCTGCGGCTGGCGCCGAAGGCCGCCCATTCGCAATTTTCGGGAAGCAGCGATTTCGCATACGCCAGGCCCTCCGGTGTCGCCGCCAACCCGTAATCCACACCGGTGACGATTTGAAACAGCGCCGGGGCGCGCAGCGTGCCTTCCTCGATGAGTGCGTGGGCCAGGCGGATGTCGCCGGTGTCGAATACTTCGAGTTCCGGCTTCACGCCGGCAGCGTAGATGCGCTCGGCCATGATTCGAATGCTATGGGGCGAGTTGATCACCGCGCCGCCACCGAACCACATGGTGTTCAGATCCAGGCTGCAGATATCGGGCTTCAACTCCACCACGTGTTCGGTACGGATTTCCGCGGTGGTGAGCTTGGTGCCCGGCGCCGCCCGTGCCGGTTCGTCGTCGCGTGGCAGATAGCGCCCGCCGGGCCCCGTGGTCAGGTTGATCAACACATCGGTATCGCTCGCGCGAATCAGCCTGACGACCTCACGGTAGTGCTCGAGGGCCATGCTCGGCTCGCCGGTGGCAGGATCGCGCACGTGAATGTGACAGATGGCGGCACCTTGCCCGGCGGCGCCGATGCAGGCTTGGGCGATCTCGGCGGGGGTAACCGGCAGCGACGAGTTGTGCTCACGAGTCGGAAAGGTGCCGGTGACGGCGCAGCTGATGATGGTCGGCTTCATGAGTGGTATGCCTGAGGGAAACCGGTGATTATCGCAAGCCCGAGCCGAGCCCGGCCCCGGGTCGCGGGATTGCGGCCGGTGCTTGAGAATAGAAGTGCGGGGGAAGAATGTCCACGCCGGCCCGAGTCGTGGAAAGTGAGTCCCTTCGCGTCCCCTCGGATTCCCGGCCGGGGCTGCTGCGCCCGGCGTTGGTCCAATAGCGTGGCCCGCCCCTCGCCGCGCCGCTCAGAGTACCCGGGGTGCCCTTCTCTTATCCTGTTACCGCGGCGCAGCATGACAGTGGTATGCTGGAGGTGGGAGAATCCTCGACAAGGCTCACCTGACAAGGCATTCAACCGAGAAATCCCGGTTCACTGCAGCAAGGCGTCGACATGGCCCATAGTACCTGCAATGCGTTGATGGTCTATCCGCGCTTCGACTCGCAATCGTTTTGGAACTACCGCGACACCTGCGAGATGATCGGCGCCAAGCACCCGGCGGCGCCGCTCGGGCTCATCACGGTGGCCGCCCT
>CAXMNG010000384.1:0-5819 GCA_964194585.1 Salibacteraceae bacterium
ATCCAGAAGGAATTCGGGAAGTATCCGAACTGCGTCGACAAAGTACGACGCGCCCGCTACTACATCGAACACAGTCAGAAGTAGACCTTCGGGATTTACGCTACGCTTGTCGTAAGCGTCGACGATTGCTATGGGAAGGAATCGTGTACGCGATCGTCGTACAGCTAGCGTAGTGTTACACGGAGAGGAGGTACACCGTGAAAATAATTATTTGTGCATTGGCCGTCACGTCGCTCTGTGGGCCATTGACCGCGATGGCGCAGGAGAAACCCAGCCCCGAAGAAGCGCGCAAAGTGATTAACTATTACTTCAACGGGAAGGGCCAGGGCGTCATTCCAATGGAGTACAAACTTTGTAAGGAAATCTCCAAGGTAGGAGACGCGAAAAACGAATGCGTTGCGGAAGTATCCAAAAAGACCATTGCAAAAGGAGAGGAAGTTTACCTGTGGATGAATTTTCTGGTGCCAGCCGGTGAGGAGTCCAAGATTCTCTTGCAGTATTCTCGTAAGGGTAAAGTCCGAAACACTTCGAATATTTCACTGGGTGGCGCAACGCGCTTCAGGACCTGGAAGAAGATCCCGACAGCTAGGACCGGGGATTGGAAAGTAACCATGGTTCAGGAGTTGGAAAGTTCGGACATGGAAATCGGACACTTGGAATTTTCTGTCACCGACGCTGCTCAGTAAAATGAGCTGCACGACCCGCTCCTGACAGCCAGCAGGCAAGTGCTGGTAGTAGAAATATCGCTCCCAGCATGTTTAGCAGGAACATGAAGGTGAGCAGGACGCCCATATCTGCCTGAAATTGCAGCGGAGCGAAAATCCAGGTCGCGACACCAGCCGCCAAGGTGATGGCCGTAAACACGACGCCACTACCGGTTATTCGCAGGGTGTGTTCGTATGCTTTGGCCAATGGCTCACCCGTGGCGACAATGCTGCGCAGGCGACTGTAGATGTAGATTCCGTAGTCGACACCGATGCCTGCTCCGAGGGCAACCACCGGCAAAGTGGATACCTTCAACCCTATCCCGAGTACAGCCATCAACGCATAAGTGAGCAGGGAAACCAGTGCAAGAGGCAGCACGATACAAAGCGCTGCTGTTACAGAGCGAAAGCCGAGTAGACACAGGGCAGTCACCGCTGCGAATACGTAGGCCAGAATCGGGTACTGGGCGGCGCTCACTACTTCGTTCGTCGCAGCCATGACGCTCACGTTGCCGGTGCCTATGCGAAGTGCGAGATTGTGCGAAACGGATTTATTTTCAAAGGCTTTGACCGCTTCGACGATGCTCGCGATGGTGGTTGCCTTGTGATCGGAGATGAACAGCGTAACGGGTAAGACGCTGCAGTCGCTGTTCAGAAGTCCCGTACTGGTCGGAACCCGGGCGACGGTTTCCACGAGCATGTCTTTGTTTCTCGGCAGCACCCACCATTTCATGCTTCCTTCGTTCCAAGCGCCGTTGATTCGTTTGGCAACGTCTGGAAGGCCGACGACCGAATGCACGCCTGGTACGTTACGCATGCGCCATTCGAAGTCGTCGATCTCTGTCATCACGTGGTAGTCGATGCAACCCTGCGGGATGGTTTCGCCGATCACGGTGAGGGCATCGACACCGATTGCGAAGTGCGCGGCGATAGCGCGGCTGTCGATGTTGTAGCGGGAGTCGGCACGGAGCTCCGGTACACCCGCGCGCAGATCGCCGATGGCGACGTCGCTGCCTTTCCACAGTCCAAGCGCAAGCAGGCCAAGCGCAGCCGCGATCATGGCGAGCGCGGGACGGGGCCGGGCGACGGCGGCCGCACTGCGCCATAGGGAATGGAGCTGCCCGGCGCGCTGATCGATGCGCGCGCGGTATGCCTCTACGCGGCCGGTGTAGGAGAGCAGCACGGGTAACAGTATCAGGTTGGTGAGCAGGATGACGGCTATACCGAGGCTCGCAATGACCGCCAATTCCTGAATCATCCGAATGTCGATGAGCATGATGGCGAGAAATCCCACCGCATCGCTCGCAAGTGCCACCCCACCGGGGACAATAAGGCGACGGAACGCGCGCCGCGCGCCGGTCTCGCTGTCATGACCGAAGAAAATTTCCGCACGCACTGCACTGAGCATCTGCACGGCGTGACTGGTTCCGATGGCGAATGTCAAAAAAGGCACGAGAATCGACATGGGATCGATGCCGAAACCGAGCAAGCGGACGATTCCTAGCTGCCAGACGACGGCTACCAATGAGCAGGCCAGCGCAATGATGGTGAAGGTCGGGGATTGCGAATAGACAAACACCAGCAGGGCCGTGATCAACAGCGTAATGCCGAAAAACATCACGACGCGATTCACGCCATCGGCGATGTCGCCCATGACTTTGGCGAAGCCGATTATGTGGATGTCGTAGCGCGGATCCTTCGCGAATTGAGCGCGAATGCTGTTCTCCAGTTGACGAGCGACATCGATGTAATCGAGCTTTTCGCCGCTGCCGGGTTCGAATTCGAGCAAACGTGCGCTGACTATGGCGCCGCTGAAATCGTTGGCAACCAGTCGACCGACGATTCCGGCCTTGAGTATATTGTCGCGTACGGAGTGCAGCCCCTCGACGCTTGGCGTGAAGTCGGGTGGGATTACGTTCCCCGCTGCAATGCCGCCCTCTACGACCTCGGTGTAGCGTACGTTCGGTGTAAACAGCGAATACACACGGGCGCGATCCACCCCGGGAATGAAGAAGACCTCATCGGTAATCGCCTCGAGCCGGGAAAAGAAATCCGCCGTGAAAATGTCTCCTTCTTTTGCCATCAGCGCAACGAGGATCCGATCGGCCCCACCGAATTCCTGACGGTACTCAGTGAATGTTTGCATGTATTCGTGCTCGAGCGGCAGCAACTTGCTGAAGCTGGCCTCGATGCGAAGCCCGCTCGCGAACCAGGCCATGGCGGTGGTAATGACCACGAACGCCGCGATAATGAGGACTCGGTGCCGGAATACGGCCTGTTCCAAGCGGTGGATCACTGCAGGGGTTCGAGATGGCTTCTGGCTAACCGCTTGACTCCGAATTCGCCGAAGACCACGATCGTGCCGTCTCCGGCGTCCAGGGCGCCGGCGATGCCCAGGCGATCGGCGCGTTGCAAGGCTCTCACACTACGTCCGTCGTCCTCGCCGAACAGCACTGTTCCGCCCATGCCCGTAAAAAGCACGCCGTTTCCGTGGATTCTGATCCCGCTGGTCAACAGGCTCTGGGTGCGCGTGCTGATGGGCCGCCAATTCACGCCCGCGTCATCGGAGTGAAACAAATGGCCGCGCAGGCCGTAGAGATAGACCCGGTGCTCGCCCACGGGGAGCGTGCCGAGAAAAGAACCCCCGTAAGGGGAGGCCAGTTCCTCCCAGCTACGCCCGGCGTCGTCGGAGCGGTATACGGTGCCGGCCTCGGCGGCAATATAGAGTCGCCGTGAAGATGCGGCGGCGATGTGATTGAGGTGATAGTCGTTGTCGCTGATTTCGCGGGGCTGCCAGGTGTCACCGCGATCGCGGGTTTCCAGAAAGAATCCGTACGCGCCGACCGCAATCCCGTGCTCGGCATTTTCGAACCAGACGTCGAGCAATGGGCGCTCTTCGTCGGGGGCCGAATACACCATCTCCCAGCTGAGTCCGCCGTCGCGTGTACGAAGGATGGTTGCGTCGTGGCCCACCGCCCATCCTCGCGTGAGGTCGTAGAGACTGACGCCGGTCAGAGTCGCTCGGGTCGGCACCTCGGCCTGGGTCCAGGTGACGCCTGCGTCGCGGGAAACGAGTATGTGACCGCGTTCGCCGACCACCACCATGTGCTTGCCTATGGCGGCACCGTCCAGCAACAACGACCGGGTGACCAGTGGCGCCGACACTGCGTGCTCTTCGTTCTGGGTGGAGAGTTCTGCGGCGGCGGTTGTCATCAGCAAACAGACGGCAAGCGCCAACAAGCGATGAATGCCGATGCGTAACCGGGCCGCAGGGTCGGGCGGGACGCCGCTCAAACCGCCTTTCCGTGGCTCACGGCTTCAACGCCGTCCTTCGCGCCGCAGGGCCGCCGGAGTGAAATCTTCGAAGCCCCGTTTGATGCTGAAGTCGTAGATCTTGCTCTCGTTGTCGAGACCGAGAGCGATGTAGCGTCCAGCCTGCAAATCGGTGGTGACCTCCAGGGTCGTCCAGATGGTCGGGACCTCGTAGTAGTTGATCACGTGGCCTTCGGAGACCCGCCACAACTGGTCGCGGTTATCGTAAATGTCGACGACGAGAATCTGCCAGGAGTCCTCGTCGATGTAGAAGGTACGGCGCTTGTAAATATGCCGCATGCCCTTTTTCAGGGTCGCGTCGACCACCCATACGCGATGCAACTCGTAGCGGGGAAATTCGGAATTGATGTGCTGGGGCGTCAGGATATCCTTGTACTTCAGCTTGTCGCTGTGCAGCTTGTACGCGTTGTAGGGCACGTACACTTCGCGCTTGCCCAGCAACTTCCAGTCATAGCGGTCGATGGCGCCGTTGAACATATCGAATTGATCGTTCGTGCGCATGCCATCACTCGCGGTTCCGGGGTTGTCGTAGGCGACATTGGGCGCGCGGCGCACGCGCCTCTGGCCTTTGTTGTAAATCCAGGCGCGCCGGTTCTCCTTCACCTGATCCAATGTCTCCTGCACGGTCAATATGCCCCCTGCGCGGCGCGCCGGCGCCAGCACCTTTTGCTTGAACAACAGCAGTATGTTGTTCAACTTCTCCTCGGTCATGTCCTGGTGCACATAGCGCAGGTCGAGCTCGTCGGAGAAGCGCACCAACGTATAGTTGCCCCCGCGGGTCGGCGTAGCCTGCGCGATCCAACGTGCGACGGTTTTACCGCGATAGCGAAGAAGGTGATTCCAGATCGCCTCCTGTCCGTTGCGGGGAATAGGGAACGGGATCCCGATGACGGCTCCCGTGACGCCGTTACCTTCGTCGCCGAGTCGTGCCGTGGCGGCGGCCCTTTTGGTGGCGTCGTATATGCGCTGCGGCGCGGAAGCGCTGCGGCGGCTCCGATAGACGTTCAAGTAGAAGTTTTCGTAAGCCAGGATCATGGCCTGCTGGCCCGCTGTCAGCTTGTCCTTGTGCTGGTCCAGATTGGACTGGTCGATGGTGAACAGCACTGGATCGTCGGCGAAAGGATCCGGGTGGTGCATGCCCGGTTGGTAGGATGGCGGTGGTGCCGTGATGCCGCCTTCCCAGGCGGGGATGGTGCCGTCCGCGTTACCGGCGCGCTCGCCGCCGAAGGGCGTGAGATCGGCGCTCAGGCGGGCGATTTGCTCGGCCGATATTTCGGCGTGCGCGTCGCCGGCCACGCCAGCGTGGATGAACGCGAAGGCCAGCACGATAATTAATTTTCTACTCATGACACGGTCTACCGTGAGTGTCGTAAATTTAAAATGAATACTTGAGCGTCGCACTGAAAAAGTCCCGGTCGTTCAGCAGATTGTATCTTCCGGCGCCGAATAAGCTGGTGTAGGCGATATCGGCCTCCCACTTCTCGAGGTAGGTGGCTTTGAGGCCGATGGAGATTGCCTTGCGCCCTTCACGGAACGGGCCCGCCGGCTGGGGTGAAATGCCCTGCACGTCGTGGGCCCACTGGATTCTGGGCGACAGATTGACCGCCTCGATGGCGTTGTTGTAAGTGAGTTGCGCCACCATCCGGTATCCCCAGGAGCCGGCCGAGGGAAAGGCGCTGCTCGGCTCCGCCGACTTACCGGCGTGGGCGCCTCCGGCGGCGGCTTGTTGAGAGTTGCCGCTGGTGTCGGTGCCGGCGGCATTGAGCCGCAGGGTGCTCTGAC
>CAXMNG010000385.1:0-11483 GCA_964194585.1 Salibacteraceae bacterium
AGGTTAATTGGGGACAGATCTATTTTCCCTTCGGACGGTATCCGTCCGAAGGGAAAATAGATCTGTCCCCAATTAACCTGTCCCCAATTAACCTCCCCAATTAACCCGCCCCCATTTCTTTACAGCCCGTGCATGGTGTCCTCGATGAGCATGTCGACCACCGCCTTCAAGGCCTCCTCATCGCTGGCGCCCTCGGAGCGCGCTTGGGCGTAGACGCTGATCTGGCGGTGGGCGCTGGTGCCGCGGGCCAGCACCTCGCGGGCGTGTTCGACCTCCGCCACGCAGCCGAAATATTCGGCGTCGTCGCGGACCAGGGCGAGTATTTCCTCCAGTAGCTCGGGATAGGGAACCACGGCACCCCTGCCGAAATCCACCAGCCCGCGATCGATGCCGTAACGTTGCGCTCGCCAGCGATTCTCGTTGGTGAGCATCGGCTCATAGCGCCGCCAGCGTTGATTGTTGAGCCGCAAGCGGTAAAGCATGCGCAGCCAGCAGCGGTAAAGGGCGGCGATGCAAACGGTGTCCTCCAGCCGGGTGCAGATGTCGCATATGCGCATCTCGAGAGTCGGAAAGCGCACGCTGGGGCGCACGTCCCACCACAGCTTGGTGCCGTCCTCGATGAGCCCGGCGCTCACCAGCACGCGCACGTGACGGTCGAATTCGCCGAAGCTGTCGAACTGGGCCGGCAGACCCGTACGCGGCATCTCGTCCCAGACGGCGATGCGATAGGACTTCAGGCCCGTGTCGTGCCCCTGCCAGAAAGGCGAAGAGGTGCTGAGCGCAAGCAGGTGCGGGAGGATGTAGGTGACCTGATTCATGATGTCGATGCGCAGATCGTCGTCTTCCATGGCGACGTGCACGTGCATGCCGGAGATCATCAGGCGCCGGACCACGTCCTGGAGATCCTGCTCGATGACCTCATAGCGTTCCTTCGGCGTGCGCTTCTGGAGACCCCAGGTGGCGAAGGGGTGGGTGGAGGCGGCGATCATGGCGAGCCCGTGATCGCGGGCGACACCGGCCACGGTCTTGCGCAGATGCGCCAGGTCGTTTCGGGCCTCCGCGATGGACTCACAAACCCTGGTGCCGACCTCGATCTGGCACTGGAGAAACTCCGGCGTTACCTGGCCTTCCAAGGCCTTCTCGCAGGCCGGGAGCATGGTCGGTGGCGCCTCGTGGATGAGGTCGCGGGAGTCCGCGTCCACGAGCAGGTACTCCTCCTCGATGCCGACGGTGAAGCTGGGTTGTGGCATGGCGAGCGCTGACGGTGCCTCGGCAGGAATTGCAAGATTCGCGAGCCCGATGGGCCCGGGTTGACGGAATCATAGCCCACGCCGGGATCCTCTGTTGGACTGCTCTCCGGGCGCTTGCGGGGCAGCCTTGAGGGGCTTTGGGGGGTGTGATAGCTTCTGGTCCCCTACCTCGGGCTTCTGCGATGAATAAGGGCGGCCAATACTGAGCCTCCCGCGTCAGAGACCCGCGAGTTTTCTGCATTTGCAACAATCAAAGAAGTAGATAAAGAGGAGTTCATGATGAATCTCGTCAAATGGATCGCTGCCGCTGCGGTGCTGTCAGTGGTCGCGGGGGGCGTTCAGGCCAGCACCTTGAGCGACGTCAAGGGCAAGGGCTTCATCCAATGCGGTGTGAGCCAGGGCGTGCCCGGATTTTCGAATCCCGATCAGTCCGGCAACTGGACCGGCATCGACGTAGACATTTGCCGCGCGGCCGCCGCCGCCGTGTTCGGCGACGCCAGCAAGGTGAAATACACGCCGCTCTCCAACAAGGAGCGCTTCACTGCGCTGCAGTCCGGGGAGATCGACATTCTGTCCCGGAACACCACCTGGACTCTGGTCCGCGATACCGCCCTGGGGCTCAACTTTGCCGGCGTCAACTACTACGACGGCCAGGGTTTCATGGTGCGCAAGGATCTCGGTGTGAAGAGCGCCAAAGAGCTCGCCGGCGCTGCCGTGTGCGTGACCATCGGTACCACCACCGAGCTCAACATGGCGGACTTCTTCCGTGCCAACAACATGGATTACAAGCCCGTCGTGTTCGAGAAAGCCGACGAGGTCGTGGCTGCCTATGATGCGGGCCGTTGCGACGTGTACACCACGGACCGTTCGGCGCTCGCCGCCCAGCGCTTGAAGCTCAAGAACATGGACGCCCATATGGTGCTGCCGGAAACAATCTCCAAGGAGCCCCTGGGCCCAGTGGTCCGCCACGGCGACGATCAGTGGCTGGACATCGTCAAGTGGAGCCTGTACCTGATGGTGGAAGCCGAGGAGAACGGCGTAAACCAGGCCAATGTTGATAACCTGAAGGCCAGCACCAAGGATCCCATCCAGCGCCGCATCCTGGGCATGGAGGGAGATCTGGGCAAGAATCTGGGTGTCGCCAACGATTGGGGTTACCAGATCATCAAGCAGGTCGGCAACTACGGCGACGTATACGACAAGCACGTCGGGCCGAACACGCCGGTGGGACTGGCGCGCGGTGTCAACGCCCTGTGGACGAACGGCGGCTTGCAGTACGCTATGCCTGTGCGTTGAGCGCCAGCGCCTGAATCGCTGGAGTTCACGACCCGATGCGGGTCGGCTCCGGGCCCAGTAGAGCACCGGGCCCGGGGTCACGTCGAACAAGAATAAGTCACTCGGGAGGAGTTCTTGGCCGCGGATCCGGATCAACTTGCCGTTGCCATCGCTGCCCCACCGGCGAAGCCGCCAGTCTGGAACGATCCCGCCTGGCGGGCTGTGTTCTTTCAGGTGCTCGCGGTGGCCTTCGTCATCCTGGTGGCCGTGTTTCTGGTCAGGAATACGATGAGCAATCTGGAGCGTCAGGGTATCGCTTCCGGATTCGGATTCCTCGGCGCTACGGCCGGCTTCAGCATCGGCGAAACCCTCATTTCCTACCACGAAGAGAACACCTACGGGCGCACCTTCCTGGTAGGCGTGCTGAACACCATCTGGATTTCCGTCTGGGGCATCCTGTTTGCCACCATCCTCGGTTTCATCGTCGGCGTGGCGCGGCTTTCCAGCAACTGGCTGATTTCGAAGCTGGCGATGGTCTACATCGAGGTGCTTCGCAACATCCC
The DNA here is from genome assembly GCA_964194585.1 of Salibacteraceae bacterium. Classification (GTDB taxonomy): domain Bacteria; phylum Pseudomonadota; class Gammaproteobacteria; order HK1; family HK1; genus JAABYT01. The sequence goes on from CAXMNG010000385.1 coordinate 3,089, forward strand.
GTTGTTGCTGCAGATCTTCTTCTGGTACTTCGCGATATTGCGGCCATTGCCGGGGCCGCGCCAGAGTCTGTCTCTGGGCGACGGTTTTTTTCTCAACAACCGCGGCCTGTACTTCCCGCGCCCGGTGGCCGAAGAGGGTTTCTATCTGGTGACCGCGGCGCTCGTAGTGGGTGTCGTCGCATTTTTCATTGTGCGGCGCTGGGCCCACAAGCGTCAGGATCGAATCGGTGAGCAGTTTCCGCTCTTCTGGGCCGGGCTCGGCCTTATCGCCGGTATCCCGATACTGGCTTTTCTCGCCGCCGGGAGTCCGCTGCATTTCGACTACCCGGCGTTGACGGGTTTCAACTTCGATGGGGGCGCCGGGGTATCGCCGGAATTCTTCGCCCTGCTCGTCGCGCTTTCGGCCTATACCGCTACGTTCATCGCCGAAATCGTCCGCGCCGGTATCATGGCCGTGAGCCACGGACAGACCGAGGCATCGTACTCGCTGGGACTGCGCCGCGGAACCACCCTGCGTCTGGTGATCTTTCCTCAAGCGCTCCGCGTGATCATTCCACCGCTCACCAGCCAGTATCTGAACCTCACCAAGAACTCGTCGCTGGCGGCGGCTATTGCTTATCCGGATCTGGTGCTGGTATTCGCCGGCACGACGCTCATGCAGACCGGTCAGGCGGTGGAGATCATCGCCATGACCATGGCGGTGTACCTGTTCTTGAGCCTGGTCATCTCGACGATCATGAACTGGTACAACAGGAAAATGGCCCTGGTGGAGCGTTAGCATGTCGGAGCAGATCGCGCATTACGCACCAGGAACCCACCCGGACATGCCGGCACCGGCATCGACGGTCGGCCTGCGCGGCTGGCTCATGCACAATTTTTTGTCCACGCCGCTCAACATCGGGCTGACGGCAATCTCCCTGTTTCTCGTTTATATCGCCATTCCACCGATCGTCGATTGGGCATTCATCGATGCGAGCTGGCGCGGCGAGACTCGGGAAGACTGTGATCGCGTCGGCGCCTGCTGGGTCTACATCCGCATCTGGTTCAAGCAGCTCATGTACGGGCGCTATCCGAATGAGGAGCTGTGGCGGATCAACACGGCCTACATCGTGCTCATTCTTGCCGCCATTCCTCTGTTCATGCGGACCTTCCAGTACAAGCACTGGATAGCGATTTTCCTGCTGGTCGGTTATCCGGTTTTCGCTTTCGTGCTGTTCTACGGCGATACCGCCGGGCTCGAGCTGGTCGAGACGCCGCTGTGGGGCGGCCTCTTCCTGACCCTGGTCATCGCCATCAGCGGCATCGTCGCGTCGCTCCCCATCGGCATTGTGCTGGCACTGGGACGACGCTCGAACATGCCCGTGGTGAGAGCCATATGCGTCGCCTTCATCGAGCTGTGGCGCGGCGTGCCCTTGATCACCGTGCTGTTCATGTCCTCGGTGATGTTTCCCCTGTTCATGCCCGAGGGTATGCATTTCGACAAGCTGCTGCGGGCTCTCGTGGGCGTCATGCTGTTTTCGGCCGCCTACATGGCGGAGGTCGTGCGCGGCGGCCTGCAGGCGATACCGAAGGGCCAGTTCGAGGCGGCCCAGTCGCTCGGCTTGAGCTACTGGAAGATGATGGGGCTCATCGTCATGCCGCAGGCGTTGAAGATCGTCATTCCCGGCATCGTCAACACCTTCATAGGGCTGTTCAAGGACACGACCCTGGTGCTCATCATCGGGCTGTTCGATTTTCTCGGTATGGCACAAGCGGTGGCCACGAATCCCGACTGGCTGGGATTCTATGTGGAAGGCTACGTATTCGTGGCATTCGGATTCTGGATGTTCTGCTTCAGCATGTCCCGGTATAGTCAGCATCTGGAGCGCAAGCTGCACACGGGACATTAGGCCCCCGACGAATCGGAGATAAAACTCGAGGTATCAGCATCATGATAGAAGAAGTGAGTGCCGAGGACCTGGCGCGACCGACCAGGCAAATGACGGTTTCCGATGAGGTCATGATTCAGATGATCGATGTGCACAAGTGGTTCGGCCAGTTCCACGTGCTGAAAGACATCAACCTCACGGTAAACAAAGGTGAACGCATCGTCATTTGCGGGCCTTCCGGGTCCGGGAAATCCACCCTGATCCGCTGCCTGAACCGGCTGGAGGAGCACCAGAAAGGGCAAATCGTCGTCGAGGGCACCGAGCTCACCAACGATTTGAAGCACATCGAGCAGATCCGCCGCGAGGTGGGGATGGTGTTCCAGCACTTCAATCTGTTTCCGCATCTCTCAGTGCTGGAGAATCTCGTCCTCGCGCCCATCTGGGTGCGTAAGATGGCCCGCGGCGAGGCCGAAGACATCGGTATGAAATATCTGGAACGCGTCAAGATCCCCGAGCAGGCAAAGAAATATCCGGGACAGTTGTCCGGCGGACAGCAGCAGCGCGTCGCCATCGCCCGATCGCTGTGCATGAATCCGAAGATCATGCTCTTCGACGAGCCCACGTCGGCGCTCGACCCCGAGATGATCAAGGAGGTGCTGGACGTGATTATCGAGCTGGCCCAGGAAGGCATGACCATGCTCTGCGTGACCCATGAGATGGGATTTGCCAAGATCGTCGCCAATCGCGTGATTTTCATGGACGGCGGGGAAATCATCGAGCAGAATGAGCCCCACGAGTTCTTCGAGAACGCGCAGCACGCGCGCACCAAATTGTTCTTGAGCCAGATACTGGCTCACTGAGTAAGAACAATAACAATCGCTAACAATAATAAAGCGAACCCAGTCACGGCCCGGCCACCAGCCGGGCTTTTTTTTGCAGCACAATCGACGAAAAGGAAATCCTTCCTTGCGCCACGGCAGCTATCGTTCACAGAACTCCCAGGGCACTCATCGTGTTGCCTACACGGAGTTCGGTGAGAGCGACAATCCGCGCGTACTCATATGTGTGCACGGCCTGACCCGCAACGGCCGCGACTTCGACACTCTTGCCACCGCTCTCGCGGGGGACTACCGGGTAGTATGCCCTGACGTGGTGGGCCGGGGCGCGAGCGACTGGCTCGCGGATAAGAACGACTACGGTTACCCGCAGTATGTCAGCGACATGGTTGCCCTGGTGGCGCACTTGAATGCCGACAGCGTGCACTGGGTCGGCACATCCATGGGCGGCCTCATCGGTATGCTGCTGGCGGCCCGGCCCGGCAGTCCCGTCACGCGACTGGTCATGAACGATGTGGGCCCGTTGATCCCGAAAGCGGCTCTTGCGCGCATCGTCGCCTACGTGGGCGCCGATCCGCACTTTTCCAGCATGCAACAGCTGGATGTCTATCTCCGGGAAATCTATGCGCCATTCGGACCATTCACCCATGCGCAGTGGCGGGGGCTGGTGCGCTCATCGGCGCGCGAACTGAACAATGGTGAAATCGGTCTCGCCTACGACCCCGATATCGCCGTGCCGTTGAAAGCGATGCCGCTGGAGGATATGGACATGTGGCCGGTTTGGAGCGCCGTCCAGTGTCCGGTTCTGGTCATCCGCGGTGATCGATCCGACGTGTTGCCGGCGGAGACGGCGCAGACGATGACCACCACGGGCCCGCGCGCGAGGCTCGACGTGCTGGCCGGCATCGGTCACGCGCCGACCCTCATGTCGGATGATGAGATCGCCCTGGTTGGCGACTGGTTACTGGATCGCTAGTCAGCCGTCCAGCCCACCCAGGCACAGGTATTTGATCTCCAGGAAGTCGTCCATGCCGTACTTGGATCCTTCACGGCCGATGCCGGATTCCTTGACGCCGCCGAACGGCGCCACCTCGTTTGAGATGATGCCCTCGTTGATGCCGACGATGCCGTACTCCAGCCCTTCGGCCACCCGCCAGGTACGGCCCACGTCGCGAGTGTAAAAATACGCCGCCAGGCCGAACTCGGTGTCGTTGGCTAAGCGGATCGCTTCTGCTTCGTCGCTGAACCGGAACAGCGGCGCCACCGGTCCGAAGGTTTCTTCGCGGGTGACGGCCATGTCGGTGGTTACCCCGGATAGCAGCGTCGGCTGGAAGAAGGTGCCGCCGAGGCTGTGCCGCGAGCCGCCCGTCACCACTTTGGCGCCCTTGGCGGTGGCGTCGGCGATGTGTTGCTCCACCTTCGCCACCGCATTGGCATCGATCAGCGGTCCTTGCTGGACGTCGTCCTCGAGGCCGTTACCCACCTTGAGATCCTCGACCGCCGCAGCCAGGCGCTCGGCGAAGGCATCGTAGATGCCGTCCTGGACGAGAAAGCGGTTGGCGCACACGCAGGTCTGCCCCGCGTTGCGATATTTCGATGCCATGGCGCCGGGCACCGCCGCGTCCAGGTCTGCATCGTCGAAGACGATGAAGGGCGCATTGCCGCCGAGCTCGAGGGAGACCTTCTTGACGGTAGCGGCGCACTGGGCCATGAGCAGCTTGCCGATTTCGGTGGACCCGGTGAAGCTGAGCTTGCGAACCGTCGGGTTCTCCGTGAGCTCGCCGCCCAGCACTCTTGCCTGACCGGTAATCACGTTGAGCACACCCTTGGGAACGCCGGCGCGCTCGGCGAGCTCGGCCAGCGCCAGTGCCGAAAGCGGCGTCTGCGAGGCGGGCTTGATGATCACAGGACAGCCGGCCGCCATCGCCGGGGCGCATTTGCGGGTGATCATGGCTGCCGGGAAGTTCCAGGGCGTGATGGCCGCGACCACGCCGATGGGTTGCTTGATGACCACGATGCGCCGGCCGGGAAGCGGGTGATTCATGGTATCGCCGTAGACCCGCTTGGCTTCCTCCGCGAACCACTCGATGAATGACGCCGCGTAGGCGATCTCGCCCCGCGACTCGAGCAGGGGCTTGCCCTGCTCGCTGGTCATGAGCACCGCCAGGTCCTCCTGGTTCTCCATCATGAGCTCGTACCAGCCGCGCATGATGTTGGCCCGCTGCTTGCCTGTCTTGGCGCGCCACTCGGGCCAGGCGGCGTTGGCAGCCTCGATGGCGCGGCGGGTCTGGTCTGCGCTCAAGGAAGGCACCGTGGCGATGACCTCGCCGGTGGCCGGGTTGTTGACGTCGATGCATTTGCCATCCGCGGCGTCCACCCAGGCACCGTCGATATAGCACTGCTCGTGCAACAGTGTTGGATCTTTCAGGGGAATTGGGGATTCGGTCTTGGTATCCATGGGTCGCTCCCAAAAGGCAAGAGGGGTCAGGTCTGACAATATGACATCGCGATGTCATATTGTCAGCGAATCTCTCCAGGGACAGATTTGAAATCTGTCCCGGCTGTTACCAGTAGCTCGAGGCGCTGCGATAAAGCGCCTGCAGGTCTTCCTCGCTCACCGCCACCGGGGAGTTTGCGAGCAGGCGTTGCTGGGCAAAGGCACCTTGCGCCAGTGCCGCGACGTCCCCATCGCCGTAGCCGAGCGCCCCAATGCCGTTGGGCATGTCGGTGTCGCGCATCATCTGGATGATGCATCCCGCCAACACCTCGCCGGCGTCTTCCTCGCCTGCGTCGGCGGCATCGCCGCCGAGTAGCCGGGTCGCCTCCAGATGGCGCGCTGGCGATGCTGGTGCCGTGAACCGGACCACCGAAGGCGCGTCGACGATGACGGAGATGCCGTGGGGGCAGATAGCTTCCTCCTTTGGGTAACCGTCGGGCCGGTAGTCGCGGATCAGGCCCGCCACCGAGTAGGCCATGCCATGGGGCAGGTGCACGCCGGAATTGCCGAAAGCGATGCCCGCCAGAGTTGCCGCGTACATCATGCCGTGGCGAGCCTGGGCGTCCCCGGCGTCCCTGACGGCGCGCACCAGGTATTGCCCGGTGCGCCGCAGAGCTTCGACGCATCCCACGTCGCTCCACGGATTGGCGCCCTGGCTCATGGGCCGCAGGGCAGGGCTTTGCGGCGCCGCGCGTTGCGTGTACGGCCTTGCCGTGTAGGATTCCAGCGCATGGCTGAGAACGTCGAAGCCGCTGGCAGCCACCACGTTGGCTGGCAGTGTGGCGGTCACGTCCGGGTCGATGAGCGCGAGCGTGGGTCGCAGCGCGCGCGATGCGATGCCGGTTTTCACGTGACGTTCGAGCAGGTCGAAGATCGCCATGCCGGTGCATTCGCTGCCCGTGCCCGAGGTGGTGGGACAGGCAATGTGGGGTTTCAGCGCACCCGGTACGGCTTGTCCGTCGCCGATTGGGGCGTTCACATAGGTGAGGAATTCCGCTGGATGGCTGGAATAGAGGTTGGCCGCCTTGCAGGTGTCGATGACCGAGCCGCCGCCCACGGAGACGAAACCGTCGAAGCGGCCTTCGGCAGCGAAGCGCGTCGCCTGCTTGAAGGACTGATCCGTTGGCTCCACCCGCACCTCGTCGTAAATGGTTACGTCGACATCGACGGCGCGTAACGCCGACGACACCGTCGCGACGGCCTCCAGTCCGGCGACTCCGCGGTCGGTGAACAGGGCGACCCGCGCCAGTCCCAGCTCGCGGGCGTCGTGACCGATCTCGGCCAGCGCGCCCTGGCCGAATCGAATGGCGCTGGGGTCGACGGCGAACACGTGCTCGTGACCGTCGAAAAAATCGTAGTGATGGCAGCAGGACATGATCGTTGCCTCCAGGGTTTTTCAATGGGGTCAGACTCGATTGATTCGCACGGCGAATCAATCGAGTCTGACCCCATTGAAAACGCTCCTACAGCTCCTTTGCTTTTTCTCGCAGCACGTACTTCTGAATCTTTCCGGTAGAGGTTTTGGGAAGTGGCCCGAAAACCAAAGTTCTGGGTACCTTGAATCCGGCTATCTTTTTTCGGCACCAGTCGATGATGTCGTCACCGTTGATTTCTTTCGCGTCGCGCTTCAATGTCACGAAGGCGCAAACGGTTTCCCCCCAGAAGTCGTCAGGGCGCGCCACCACTGCCGCCTCCATGATGGCCGGGTGCTTGTACAGAAGCTCTTCGACTTCGAGGCTGGATATATTCTCGCCACCGCTGATGATAATGTCCTTGGCGCGATCCTTGACCTCCACGTAACTGCCGGGATGCTGGACAGCCAAGTCTCCGGTGTGAAACCAGTCGCCGCGGAAGGCCTCGTCGGTGGCATCGCGATTTGCCAGATACCCTTTCATGATGGTATTTCCACGCAGCATGATCTCGCCGATGGTGGCGCCGTCGCGGGGCACCGGGGTCATGCTCTCGCTGTCCGCCACCATGACTTCCTGCAGCGTGTGATAGGCGACGCCCTGACGCGCCATCATCGCGGTGCGCGTTTCCACGTCCAGATCATTCCACTCGCTCTGCCAGGCACAAACGGTGGCGGGCCCATAGGATTCGGTAAGCCCGTAGAGGTGCGTGACGCGAAAGCCGAGCTCCTCCATGGCCGAGATGATTTTGCTCGGCGGCGCGGCGCCGCCGGTGGCGACCTCGACGGTGCGGTCGAAACACACCCGGTGTTCCGCCGGCGCGTGTACCAGCATGTTGAGCACCACCGGTGCACCACACATGTGGGTTACGGCGTGTTCCTTGATCATGGGGAATACGACCGCCGGATCCACCTGGCGCAGGCACACGTGGGTGCCTGCGACGGCAGTCACGGCCCAGGTGTAAGTCCAGCCGTTGCAGTGAAACATGGGCAGCGTCCAGAGATACACCGGGTGATGGGTCATGTTCCAGCCGACCGCGTTGCTGAGCGCATTCAGATAGGCGCCCCGGTGGTGGTAGACGACGCCTTTGGGATCGCCGGTGGTGCCCGAAGTGTAATTGAGCGAGATAGCGCACCACTCGTCGTCGGGAAGCTTCCATTCGAATGCCGGGTCGCCTTCGGCGAGAAAGTCTTCGTATACGAGCTCGCCGAGCAGCGCCCCTGGCGGCGCCATGGGGTCGTCGATGTCGATGACCAGGGGTGGATCTTCGAGCTCGACCAGGGCTGCGGCCACGCTGGCTGAAAATTCCCCATCGGTAATCAACACCCTGGTCTCGGCATGCTGGAAAATGAATGCGATGGTGCGCGCGTCCAGCCGGGTGTTGATGGTGTTGAGCACCGCGCCCAGCATGGGGACGGCGAAGCTCGCCTCGTAGATGGCCGGCACGTTTGGCGCGATAATGGATACCGTGTCGCCCTTTCCGATGCCCCGTCCGGCCAGTGCCGAGGCCAGGCGCCGGCAGCGGGCATAGGTCTGGGCCCAGGTGTAGCGCGTATCGCCGTGAATGAGGGCGGTGTGTTCGGGATACACGCTGGCGGTGCGCGCCAGAAAGCTGAGCGGTGTCAACGGCGCGTAGTTGGCCGGAATTTGCGGGAGTCCGTCTTCGTAGGGGTTGCTGGTGGAGCTGTTATTCGGCAATTTTCTCTGGCCTCGGCACGGAGGATCAACGCGCCTGTAGGAGCGAGTCCCCTTCGGGGATTGCACTCGCTCGCGAACATCCGCGAG
>CAXMNG010000386.1:0-24986 GCA_964194585.1 Salibacteraceae bacterium
ACGGTAGCCGAGATGGCGGATACCCCGGAACGCTGGGTATTACCGCCGTCACCGTTGGGGTCGCACGGCGCCCATTGGTGGTGACCAGCAGCGGTCATAGATCGGATTTATATCAACCAGATTCGATGAAAATACGATAAGCCGTTCTTTGAGCAGGGAATGGCAAGATCCTTAATGTGATCTCTCAGGCGTGATTCGAGGGCCTTGTCTGCCCATTCTCATATTTCATTTAACATAATATACATTGTACGCATATTCGAGCGCCTGGAGATTGGCCCCGTGATTTGTCGGGTTTCTTTACATCCGTGCCCGCCCATTCTCGAGGCGCTGCTGGAAGTCACTGTTTTTGCAACTGAAAGCAAACACGGCACACATCCTGCATTGTTGTTCTCCAACAAGAATGCGATAGAGCAAAACGACGATGCCAACCTCTTTAGAAACGGCGTGGAAACCGTCCAGGCTAACAAACTGGCTAGGCGCCTCGGCAATCAGCTGCGTACTGGTGTCAGCTTTCCAGAGCGCCCTGGCAGCACCTTTTGATTTCTCCCTATACGGACCCCCGGGACCGACTGGCTATGGAGAGTTCTTTCAATCCGCGCAGTCACCGGCTGCCGATCCCTCATGCGCCAGCTGCGTCGACGGCGGCGTTTTGAAACTGGGGACGGATGTATCCGATACCTACGACGCCTGGGTCAAGAGTGTTCTCAGCCATCACGGGGTGGCTCCAGGCAGCTTCTTCGGCGAGGACTTCGACGGTCCGGGCTGGTCACAGAACCTGGTATTCGACAGCCAGGAGGCTACCAGCGGCGTGCCGATTATCGTCGATGGAGTCACCATGTCGAACGACCTTCCGGACGTGCTGGCGGGATTCCCGAATAATCTCCCTCTCAATCCTGGTCGTGCAGAAAAGCCGGCAAAGGCCGATCACTCGCCGGGAAGCTCGCCCGCCATCGATAAATTTGCCTGGGAGGCGCGTGACGACTTCGGCCCCGACACGGGCAAAGTCCCAGAAGCGACCATCGACTTCTCCAAGAACAAGACGGATTTTCTCGGCTTTTACATCTTCGATGCCAGCAAGACGGGTACCTACAATCTGCAATACACGGACGGTACGATTTTTTCCCTGACGGCCAAGGAAACCGACAATCAGAATAGCGACAATGACGGCTTTTACCGCTTTATAGGCTTCGTCAATACCCACCCGACGGCGCAGATCAACAGATTCTGGGCAACGAACGCGGGTTCCAGGTACGGCATCGATGAAATCGAGTGGGGCCGCGGCAACGGCTTCGAGGTGCCGGAGCCTGGAACGATGGCACTGTTGGCGGCCGGCTTGGTAATGGCGCTGAGCCGGAAAGGTCGTCGGGCCTCGCCCTCACAAGCTTGAATCCCTGAAGCGAGCCTTCCTTCCCCGCCTTCTCGGCCAGGGGGTTTCGGTCGATCCTGCTCTTCCCGACAGGCGAAGCCTTCAGCACTTCTTTGGATCCCCTGGGTACGCCATTTCCCTGGCGAATTGGCAGGAACCTCACCCTGATTGCGGCAAATGTCACATACTCCGGGATCGGCTTGTGACGACAATCACAGTCAGGCGGGTTCACCGACAAAGGGAAAACTGAGATAACGGACGACATCTTAGTAACGGCGAAATCGAACACTCGCCAACTCAGGGAATCATGAGCATTCAAGTAACGAGTCAGGCGCTTCACGCCTCAGCGGAAGATGCACTTCAGGAACCGCCCCCATGGGTGGATTTGGCCCAGCGCCTGCACAAGGCCGAGCGGCAAAGCCGTTGGCTCAAGTACGCCTTGATGCTCATGGCACCGATTCTGATCTACGTCTTCATCGGCCAGGGATTGCCAGAGAAGCTCGTGCAAAGACAGGCCCTTGTAGCGTCGGATCGCATGCAGTTGTTCGACGAAAACGGTAATACACGCATGTACATGCGTGTTTATTCCGGCGTTCCGGTGGTCCAGTTAATCGACGAAAACGGTATGCCGCGTTTGTCCCTGGGCCTGCGCTACGACGATTCGCCGTTTATCAGCCTTTCGGACACCAGCGGTCAGACCCGGGCGTCATTGCAAATGGACGCAAATGACAGGCCGGCCCTGAAACTCTTCAACGAGAAAGGCGAGCCCTCCTTCAGCGCCAACTAATCGAGGCAGTAGTGCATGTCCATGAAGCGGCTTCGCAGAGCCGCCGCGGCTTCACGCCATTGCCCGTCTGCCTGGGACGCATCACCCCTTAGAATCTGAGCCAGAAGGCCGGCGAGCTCCTCGAAATCGCCCTCGCGCATGCCGTACCGGGTCATCTCCGGCGTCCCCATCCGTACACCGCTGGACGCCGCGAAGCTGGAATCATCGTAGAAGGCCTGGGGGTTAGTGATGATGTTGTTGTGTTCCAAAAGATCCGCCGCCCCCTCCCCTTTTGCACGCGCCACCCGCAGAAGCACCTGATGGGTCTCGGTGAAGTCGATTTCGCGCTCTCCCTCCACAACCAAATCCTGCTCGTGGAGCGCCCGGGCGAAGGCCTTGGCGTTGGCAATGACTTGCCGCGGAAATTCGTCCTTGAAGCGCAGCATCTCGTAGGTGGCGCCCAACAGGCCCAGCTGTGTGCCGAGATGGTGGTTGCTGACGTGCCCGGGAAAAGTGCGTGATTCCACCTGCCGCCAGAAACCTTCGAAGGCGGATCCGGCTTCGATGTTGCTGAGAATAACGCCGCGCTGAGGACCGAAGAAAGTTTTGTGGGTGGAGCCGGTGACGACGTCGGCGCCCTCCTCCAACGGCGACTGAAAGTATTTGCCCAGCAGTCCCAATACGTGGGCACCGTCGTACATGATCAGCGGCCTTAGAGGGTTATCGACGCCAAACTCCGCGTGTACGAATTCGGCGATGGCGCGCACCGGTTCGGTGTGGATGATGACGCTGCGCCCGAAGACGATGAGCTCCGGGCGTTCCTCTGCGATCAAGGTCTTGGTGGCCTGCACATCGATGCGATAAGGATTGTCAGCGCAGAATGGGAAGTGCGACACCGCCGCGCGTCCAGTGTCTGGATCGAGCATGACGTAATTTTTCAGCGCGCCGCCGATTTGTGCGCTCAGATGTCCGCCCTTGTTGAGATCGTGGACCAGCACCCGGCGCAGCAGCTCCGCCGGCTTGCCGCCGCGAAAGCGATTCTTGAACTGCTTCAGGGCATCGTACACTGTGTCGTTGGCCATCTGGCCGCTGACGACACGGGTCTCCACCTGGGAGCAATCGAAGAAGCTTCGCAAGGCCGCCTTGAGCTCTTCTTCCTTGTCCATGATGAATGACGTGCCTTTGTAGTAACGCACGTCGGGGGCGTCGGCGCCCAGAGCCTTGAGGCGATTGTGTTCGTTGTAACGCGACGATGGGTCCGCGATGCAGAGCGCGTCGACGAATGCCGAGGTGCATTGCTCGGACGGAATCAAATTGATGCACTCGGTACGTCGCCAGTCGGTGTTCGCGCGGGCGTCCACGGCCAGGGCCGCCGCCATTTCCGTCACCGTCTCCGGTTGCGCCCGCGGCGTCGCCGGGGCCGGCGCGAACCCGGTGTAGGTGCGCGCAAACGGCGCTGACGGCCACATGTGGCGCTCGACCAGTTCTGCTTTGAAACTGTTGCCGCGATCGTCGTGGACTTCGAGCACCATGGGTTTGTCGGTGCGATAGCGAAGATTCGAGTCTATGAGAGCCAGGCCGATGGGGCGTAAATCATGCTCTTCCGATGGGGTGGCGGTAATTCCCTGGCCGTAGAAGCGGGTATAAGGAACGCTTGTGCCGGAAGTCACACAGCCGACGTTCTTGCCTTCATAAAAGACCCGGTAGCCGGCGCGCAGTGGCCGCCGCCCCTGGAAGGCGGCGATAGGTTGAATAATACGCGGCAGCACCCGCTCGACCAGAGGCGTGTGAAGCTCACCGCGCTTGATGGCGATGAACTCCCGGCGCTGGCTCTCCAGGTCCTGTTTGCCGACGTAGTCGCCTTCGTCGGTGGTACGCACGGCGAAGCGTGCCAGGTCGTTGGCAAACACCGGTATCTCGTGTTGCTCGCTATCGTCGCCGAGTTCGTGCCCGTAGAGGGGCAAGCCGGCTTCCAAACGCAGCGAATCCCGCGCTCCCAGGCCGATGGGCGCCGCACCGAGTGCAATTAACTTCTCCCAAAGAGCCACTGTGTAATCCCGCTCAGGAAAAAGTTCGAAGCCGTCGGACTCGCCGGTATATCCGGTGCGTGCGACGATGACCGGGTGGTTGTCGATGTTCAACGTGCACAGGCAATTGCGCTTGCTTTCCGGTAACGCGCGCTTTTCGACGATCTGCTCCATCAGGTTGCCGGAGTTCGGCCCTTGCAACGAAATCATTCCCAGCTCTTCGCTGATGTTATCCATACTGACGTCGGGTTGGTGCTTGTGCTTTTCGAGCCATTCCCAATCCTTGTCGCGGTTCGATGCGTTAACGACCAGCAAATACTCATCCTCGGCCAGCCGGTAGAGGTAAGCATCGTCGACAGCGCCGCCGGTGTCGGTGGCTATAAAGGTGTATTGGGCCTGGCCGATCTGCAGAGCCCTGGCGCTGTTGGTGAGCACCTCGAGGAGAAATGTCTGGGCGCCCTTGCCGCGCACCATGAACCGGCCCATGTGGGAGACGTCGAAAAGACCGCACCCCCGCCGAGTGGCGAGATGCTCACGGATGATGCCGGCCTTGTACTGCACGGGCATGTCCCAGCCGCCGAAGGGCACCATTTTCGCTTCGTTGGCGACGTGCCAGCCGTGCAATACTGTTTCGCGCAATGTGGCCTGGTTCTCGTTCGACATGCTCTTTACTCGCTCATCCATGCTGATCACTCAGTTGTTGACCTGGCCAGTATATCCGACCGACGGTGCGACGATCGGTCCAGTCGCTGGTGAAATGTTGTGACAGCCGGCCGATGCCACTACCCCGCTTTCACGTCCTGCGCTCGCGGGGGTTAAAAATCTGCGGTGGCGGCGACGGCGGTTTCATGGGCAGTTGCGGCGGGCGGACGATCTGCATGTTCATGCTGCCCAGATCGTCGAAGGATTTGCGCGAGAAGGGATTCGAAATTGTGATGGATGCCCCGTCTCGTATGGCTTCGTCGATGAGCTTCTGCAGGTTCTCCGCCAGCTGCTGTTGCCACGGCAACACGTAGAAACGGGGTTCGAGAGAATCGTCCAGACGCAACCAGAGATAAATCGCCTGACCTTCGCTCAAGCTGACACCGAGCAGGGTTGCTTCGTCCACGTGGCGCTTGAACCATTCGTGCTCCATGGGTTTGGGTTGGCTCAGCAATTCGGTGATGCCGAGATAGCCGATGGGCACGAACAAGGCTGTCAGAACGACCGCCAGGCTTCTCACCGGTGTGCGGCGCGGAGACCAGATGGCGATACTCGCAAGCAGCGTGGTAACGCAAAGCAGTGCTCCGAAAACGACAAATACCGTATTCATGTCAATGCACTCACGACGGTACTGTGACGAGGCGGTGCCTCAGGGTCGTAACACTGCCCGGCACTAATTCCCCATCCGTGGTCAAGCGGAACCTGAATGCCGTTTCTTCCTGATTGCGGCGCTGCAAGTCGATGCTGGTCTCGAGGATCTGTCGCAGGCTGTCGTATTTCGCTTTGACGCTCACGACCACGCGAACCGGCACTTCGACACCGGCAGGAACTTTCCCATACATGTGTACGTTGACCACGTATTCACCCGCCAGGATGCCGCGGCTGTAGGAAACCTCATAGTTGCGCTCGCTGGCATCGCCCTCCGTCCCCAGATCATCGCGCAGGAGATTGAAGTACTGGCTGCCCTGATTCCAAAAGCCCACGGGGACATCGTTCGGTCCCTGCACCCAGAGATCCACATCCACGGGGAGTTCGTCCGGCCAATGCATTTCTATCACGACATTTCCCGGCGGCGTGTGTTCGTTGGTCTCTTCCTGGGGTTTGCTGATATGGGGTAGCAGCATGATCACCATGGCGATGAAGCCAATGAGTGCCAGCATCAGCACATCCCGGAACACGGTGCCGGAGGAGTCGCCGTAAAAATCGTCAAACTCCCACACGCTGCTCTCCCAGTTCAACGATGGCGTTGAACAGGTTGGAGGTGCCGGTGGCGAGCAGGCGATGATTGACCATGAGCCACACGTGCAACACGGCGCCGAACAGCGTCGTGTAAAGGGCGATGGACATTCCGGCGACGAGCGTGGAGACCATCGACGCCACCTCGTCGACCCGCGTGCTGGTCTGTGGGTCGATCCCTGACAAGGCAACGATGAATCCGATCACGGTGCCCACCAGCCCGAGAAACACCAGGCTGTCGGCGGTCTGTCGAACGACGACAATGGGGTTTCCCAGCCGATTGTGAAGAAGACTCGCATTGATCGAGCGACTCTCGGCCGACCGCCCGGCAATGCTCGCGAGATAGGTTCCCGCCCGAGACATGCCTGGCGGTTCAACTTGCTTGACCGCGTTCAGCTCATAGCTCGTGCGCCAGACCCGCCGCCCACACAACAGCATCCCGAATGCGAACACCGCGCAAATCCCCAGCGTCAACCAGGCGGTGTAGCCGTGCAAGGCGTCGTCGAGCCAGCCCTGCAGATACACGGCGGCCAGCAGACCCACCGCGACGATGTTCAACAGCGCGAAGCGCAACACCAGCAAATGGCGATGCACCCACTGCCCGGAAGAGGACTCCATGGTCACGCCACACCCCTCGCGTCGCTAGGAACTAGAAGCATGCTAGCACCTCGATGGAGACGAACTCCAGATACGCCCTGACGCCTTTGAACTAGTCTAAAAGCGCCCTCTCGTATGCGAATCCGTGATTCTGGGAGGAGCGTCACAGGCTGGCCATCGGAATGTGACGGCCGTCCACGGATGCATATCAAGCGCGCCATCGCGCGACCCGATAACTCTACGGACGTAGATCAAGTGTGCGGAAATCGACGGACACGATTAGTTCGGGGAGAGCTGTCATGACCACCTTCATCAGAAAAATCCTGTGCGCGGCGCTGCTGGGCGCCGGGGTTGTCGTTGCCACGCCGGCGAGCGCCGACGTGGAGTTGATGTTCGGCATCTATGCCGCCGACAACCGAGTGAAAATGATGTGGCAATGTGGAAGCCTGGTCGCCGCCATGGAAGAGCGCATGGGCACCACGCTCGGCGAGCCGGTGGCTATCGAAATTGATATCAATCAGAACTACGATCAAGGCGTCGACGATGTCACCGCCGGACTGGTGGACTTCGCGCGATTTCCCAACGTGGACCATGGCTGGGTGATCCACCCCGACGTGTCCGAGCGTGTTGTCGGTGCCTGGCGTGAAGCGTTCGTGGCGCTCAACTTCGAACGCCTGCCCTACCTCGCCAACCCCCATATCTTCATCGAGGGCACCTACGGCTATTGTCACGAGCTGGAACGGCTGGCGGTCAGCGAGCGGATTCTGGGCTCACTTCAGTACTGATTAAATGGGGACATTCGTGTCCCCATTCAGCTACATGGTGTGGGTCTGGCGCTCGGACTTCAGCGCCGCAGCGAGATAGTTCTCCACCTTGTTCCTGGTTTGACCCTTGTCGAGCTCACTGAACTGTACGCCGATCCCGGCGGTACGGTTTCCCTGCGCGCCGTTTGGCGTCAGCCAGATAATGCGCCCGGCGATGGGAAGCTTCTCTTTCTCGTCCATGAGCGTCAGGAGCATGAACACTTCGTCGCCCAACCGATAGGACTTGCTGGTGGGAATGAACAAGCCGCCATTCTTGACGAAAGGCATGTAAGACGCGTACAGCGCGCTTTTGTCCCTGATGGTCAGAGATAGAATGCCTGGCTTGGGTGCCGCCATACTCGATTTCCTCGTTGTCCGCCTGTTCCGCCCACTAGCCGCCCCGCTGGCCTGCGCTACGCGCGCCGCTTCGCCGCCATTCGATGGCGATGCTTTCCAGCGTCAGCTGATCGTTGAAATTGAGCTGCCCCAGAGCGGCCCGCCGTGCCTCCACGAGATGGTCGAAGAGGCGAAACAATCCCATCAAGTCTAGTCCGCGGGCCAGACCCTGCAAAGCGGGGGCCCGATCAGAATGGGTCAAACTGTGCACTGACCGGCCATTCTTCAGCCAGACCAGGTCACAGACCAGTGACAACAGCCAGTAGAGCGCCTCCGCGAGCCCCAACTCCCGCCAGCGCTCGGCAGTGGAGATGGGGTCTCCATCGCCCCGGAGCAATCGATCCAGGTCATCGAGAATGGCCTCACGGGCCTCCAGACCGCCGCTGGAGGCCTGAAGTCGGGCATTCAGCGGCGCCCCGTGGGCGAGGCGCAGCGCCGTTTCAGCGGCCTCCTCCGAACCCAGCTCCACGGCCAGCCAGGACTTTGCCGTATCCGCGTCAGGCACTGGAAAATCCACGATCTGACAGCGGCTGCGGATGGTCGCGGGCAGCGCGCCGGCACGGTGGGCGACCAACACGAACAGCGCGTCCCCCGGTGGCTCCTCCAGGGTCTTCAAGAGGGTGTTGGCGGCGGCCCTGGTCATGCGCTCTGCCGGCGCCACCACCACCGCCTTGCGGCCTCCGTATCGGGGTGTCAGGCCGATGTGTCCAATCAGGCTGCGTACCTGGTCGATGCCGATTTGCTGTTTGCCTTCCAGGGGCGCCAACGCGTGCAGGTCCGGGTGGGTATCGGCGGCGACCAAACGGCAGCCACGGCAATCGCCGCAGGGGCGCTTCTGGAACTCGTGGTGCTCACACAGGAGGGCCGACACGAGCCTGCGCGCGAATCGGTATTTCCCAACCCCCTGGGGACCCCGCAGCAGGAGTGCGTGGGGCAGACGCGCACTCGCCTGCATGGCCGCGATGCGTTGCCACTGTGGGTCCTGCCAGGGGAGCCTTTGCATCATCACAGCAAAGCCTCCACGGCAGCCAGCGCCTCCCGGCTCACTTGTTGCACCGGCGCGCCGGCGTCGATACATCGAAAACGTTGCGGCTCAGCAGCGGCCCGTTGCAGATAGCTGTTACGAATCCGCTGAAAGAACTCCCTGTCCTCGCGTTCGAACCGATCCGGCTGGCCACGTCCGGCGATGCGCGACATGCCGGCTTCCACCGGCACATCCAGCAACAGTGTGAGATCCGGGCGGAGTCGACCCTGCACCCACTCCTCGAGGGTGGCGATACGCGCCGCCTCGATGCCGCGGCCGCCGCCCTGATAGGCGAAGGTGGCGTCGGTGAAGCGGTCCGACAGCACCCAGTCGCCGGATTCCAGGGCCGGCCGGATGACTTTGTCAAGATGCTCCGCACGGGCGGCAAATACCAGCAGCAGCTCCGTGTCCGGGGACATGCCGCGATTGTCCGAATCCAGGAGCAGCGTGCGCACGGCCTCGCTCAGTGGCGTGCCACCGGGCTCGCGGGTCATGACGACGCGGATCCCACGTTCCTCCAGATACTGACGGATCACATCCATCTGCGTGGTCTTGCCCGCCCCCTCGATACCCTCGACGGTGACGAAGCGGCCCCTGTCAGCCACCGGAGCTCCGACGACGGCGCTTTTGATAACGATTGACGGCCTGCCGGTGCTCTTCATAGGTCGTGGAAAAATGGTGACTGCCGTCGCCCTTGGCAACGAAGAACAAAGCGCCGTCCACGCGCGGATGCAGCACGGCCCGGATGGCGGCCGCGCTCGGTATGGCGATGGGCGTAGGCGGTAGCCCCTTGTGCAAATAGGTGTTGTACGGCGTGTCGGCACGCAGATCCCGGCGGCGCAGATTGCCATCGAAAGCTTCGCCCATCCCATAGATGACCGTCGGATCGGTCTCGAGGCGCATACCCTTGCGCAGGCGTTCCACGAATACGCCGGCGATGCGCGGCCGCTCACCGGCTTCGCCGGTTTCCTTCTCGACGATGGAAGCGAGGATCAGTGCTTCCTCCGGGGACTTCAAGGGCAGATCCGGCTCCCGCCCGGCCCAGGCGGCGGCGAGAAATTCCGCCATGGCAGCGTGGGCACGGCGCAAGAATGCGACATCGCTGGTGCCCCGGGGAAAATGGTAGGTGTCGGCGAAGAAGCGCCCTTCCGGATGCTGGCCTGGGAGCCCCAGACGCGCCATGATCGCATCCTCCGCGAGCCCGGTCAGGGTGTGCTCCAAACGATCGTCAACAGCGATAGCGGCCATCATCTGCTTGAAAGTCCACCCTTCCACCATGGTGAGGGTGTGCTGCACGACACGCCCCGCGATCAATTGATCGAGCAGCGTGATGGCCGTGGTGCCGGTTTCGATACGGTACTCGCCCGCCTTCATGCTCCCCGCGCGACCATGCCAGCGCGCGTACACAACCAGCGAGCGGGGATTCGCGAGCACTCCGCTGACAGACAGGTCCTGTGCCACGTGATTCAGGCTCGCGCCCGCGGAAACCACATAGTCGATCCCGTCCCGCGGCAGGTTGAGTGGCGCATCCAGAGCGCGCCGTTGCTCGATGACGAGCCAGCCCGCGCCGGCAGTCACAATCAGGAGCACGACCACGGCGCCTGCGAGGAGACGCAGTAGCTTGCGCCTTCGCGGGCGGGCCTTGTCGTTGCTTTCAGTCATGGGCAGTCATGGGCCGTCATTGGACGATAGCCCCACGCTCCGTCAACAGCTTCTGCAGCTCGTGCGCCACCGGTCCGGTGCGCAACGGTTGTCCTGCGATAGTCTTTATCGGCCATATTCCAATGAGGCTGTTGGTGAGAAAACATTCCTCGGCCGTAGACAAATCGTCGACGCCCAGAGTCGCAATTTCCGGCACCAGCCCGGCAGCCTGTTCCGATACTTCCAGCACCAGCTTGCGCATGATACCCGCCACGCCACACTCCGACAGGTCCGGGGTGATCAGGCGTTTACCCCGGCGCACGAACACATTGCTCATGATTCCTTCGATGAGGCGCCCGCTGTCATCGAGCATCAGCCCCTCATGGCATTCCGCCAGCGCGTCCTCGCTTCGCGCGAGCACCTGCTCGAGCCGATTGAGATGCTTGATACCCGCGAGTCGGGGATTGCGCCCCAGCCTGGTGCTGCAGATGCGTACCGCGACGCCGTCTGTTCGTGAATCGGCCGGGTATGGTGGCCACGGGTAGCGCGCGACGATGCGCGTGGGCACGGTACGCGGGTCCGAGCCATACCCCCGGCCGCTCACGCCGCGCGTAATGATGATCTTCAACACGGCACGCTCCGCGCCGTCACAAACGCGCGCACATTCATCCTCCAGCATCGCGAGCTCCGGCACCGGCAACGCCAGACGCGCGCATCCGTCGGCAAGACGGGCCAGATGGTGCTCCAGGCACAGGGCCCGGCCCGCATCCACCGCGATGGTCTCGAACACACCGTCACCGAAGTGTAGTCCACGGTCCCGGGCCGAAATGCTACCTTTCGCGCGACCATCGATGAGCATCATTCGAGCAATCCTTCCAGTGCCGACAGCGGACCACGGGCCTTCTGCCGGGTTTCGTCCAGCTCCCTTTCCGGGCACGAGTCAGCGACAATTCCTGCGCCGGCGCGCACTTCGACATTGCCCCCGTCGATACCGATGGTTCGGATCAAGATATTCGAGTCACCGCTGCCGTCGCGGTTGAAGTACGCGAATGCGCCAGTGTACGGCCCGCGTATTCGTCCCTCCAGCTCCGAAATGATCTGCATGCACCGCACTTTCGGGCAGCCGGTGATAGTGCCGCCGGGGAAGACTGCCCGAATGACCTGTGCTGGCGTCACGTGGTCGCGCAACGTACCGCGAACGTTGGAAACGATGTGGTGCACGTGGGTATAAGATTCCAGCGCCATGAGCTCGTTGACCTCTACGCTGCCTGTCCGGCAGACGCGGCCGAGATCATTGCGTTCCAGATCGATGAGCATGATGTGCTCGGCGCGCTCCTTCGGGTGCGCCAGCAAAGCCTCGGCGAGCGCCCGATCTTCGTCCCGGTCGGGATTGCGCGGATAGGTACCGGCGATGGGGCGCGTCTCCACCGTACCGCCGGAAACGGCCACCAGGCGTTCCGGCGATGAGCTTGCCACCGCGTGACGCCCGAATACCGCGAGGCCGGCGAACGGCGCCGGGTTCGCGGCACGCAGACGCGCGTACACGGCAGCCGGGTCGACGCCGCCGGCGAGCTGTCCACGCCAGCCCCGGGACAAATTCACTTGAAAAACGTCGCCGGCATGAATGTAACGTTTGATGCGTGCGACGCCGTCGAGAAACTGCTCTGGTGGGTCTTCCTCCAATTGCACAGGCAGCCCCCGGCAGGCGCGTTCGGTGACGCCATCGTCGACGCTGTGGCCGACGACAACCGTACGTAGATCCTGCTCCATCCGATCGAGGCAATGGAGTCGATGGGACTCCGCTACCAGTACCGTGTCACCGCTCACATGGTCGCGAATGATGGCGGCCGGAACCCGGTGCGCCTCGGCAACGGCACGATTCCCCCGGTCCACGGGCAGTTGCACACTGGGCTCCGTCTGCGCCACCAACTCGTAACCAAGATAAATGAACCAGCCGCCGAAAAACGGCACCGGCGGAGGCGGCTCTACCGGTTGGCGCGTATGCGCCATCCATCTGTCCAGATGGGTGAGGAAATCACCGTCCGTCAGATCGACGCTGTCGGATGACAACTCACCCCCGGGGTGAAGCGCCAGGCGCCCTTCGGGGAACGCAAAAAGCAGGTCGAACCGCGCCCGCACACCACCGAGTGCTGCACTCTCCAGCAGAAAGGGATAACGCTCGGGAAACGCGCGATGCACGGCGAGCAGGTCGGGGCGAACCGCAAGACGGCGCCATCCACAATCCGCGGAGGACCAGCTTTTCACAGTGGGACGGGCTCCCGACCAGGCAGGAGGCCCGCGCCTGGTCTATCAATGCACGCCTGTCAGTCTACGCGCCTGAAGATAAGTGTGCCGTTCGTGCCCCCGAAGCCGAAGGAATTGGACATGCTGACGTTGATGGGCATCTCGCGTGCCTGGTTGGCAACGTAGTCCAGATCGCACTCGTCGTCCGGCTCCTCCAGGTTGATGGTGGGCGGTGCCACGTTATCGCGAATGGCGAGCACGCTGAACACCGCTTCGACGCCACCCGCGGCACCCAGAAGGTGCCCGATCATTGATTTGGTGGAACTCACGGGGGTCTTGCTCGCGCTCGCCCCGAGCGCCGCCTTCACGGCCCTCGTTTCGATCACATCGCCCGCCGGCGTGGAGGTGCCGTGCGCATTGACATAGTCCACCTCCTCCGGGTTGAGGCCCGCGTCGTTCATTGCCAACACCATGCAACGTCGCGCGCCGTCGCCGTCTTCGGGCGGCAGGGTAATGTGAAAGGCATCGCTACTCATCGCGAATCCAATCAGCTCGGCGTAAATCCCGGCGCCGCGGGCTTTGGCATACTCGTACTCTTCGAGAACGACCACCCCGGCGCCGTCGCCGAGAACGAATCCGTCGCGCCCCTTGTCCCACGGACGGCTCGCGCCTTCCGGATCGTCGTTTCGAGTAGACAGCGCGCGGGCGGACCCGAATCCGCCCAGGCCCGTCGGCGATGTGGCCATCTCGGCACCGCCGGCGATCATGACGTCCACGTCGCCCCTTTCGATCATGCGTGCCGCATCACCGATGTTGTGGGTGCCGGTGGAGCAGGCGGTAACAATTCCGTAGTTGGGGCCCTTGATGCCGTAGCGGATGGAAAGATTGCCCGCGATCATGTTGATGATATTACTGGGCACGAAGAACGCCGAGATCTTCCGGGGCCCGCCCTTCAGGTAGCTGCTGTAACCCTTCTCGATGCCCGGCAGCCCGCCTATTCCCGAGCCGATCGCAATGCCGATGCGCTCGGCGTTGGCATCCGTCACCTCGAGGCCCGAATCCTCGATGGCTTGAATTGCCGCGGCCATTCCGTAGTGAATAAAGGGATCGTTCCTGCGCGCTTCCTTCGGCGACAGGTAGGGCGACAAATCGAAATCGCGAACCGATCCGCCGATGCGGCTGGCAAACCCCGAGGTATCGAAATGATCGACGAGCGCGATGCCGCTCTTGCCTTCGAGGATGTTTCCCCAGGCTTCCTTCACAGTGTGACCGACGGGTGTTACCGCGCCGAGGCCGGTAATGACTATGCGTCGCATCCGCTAATCACCTCATGCAAAAAAGAAAAGGCCGCCATCAAGCACATCGATGGCCGGCCTTTCCCATGCGAAATTCCCGACTTGGTGCTACTTGTCGCTGGCGTTGATATAGTCCATCGCCTGCTGGACCGTGGTGATTTTTTCCGCTTCCTCGTCAGGGATCTCGATGTTGAACTCTTCTTCGAGAGCCATGACCAGCTCTACGGTGTCCAGCGAATCGGCACCGAGATCATCAACGAAAGAAGATTCCCCGGATACCTCTTCCTCCTTAACGCCAAGCTGCTCCACGACAATCTGCTTGACGCGTTCTTCAACGGTACTCATGACGAATATTTCCTCCCCAGGCGATGGAGCCCTGTTGGTTCCGCGCCTAGTTTAGTTAAAAGGCACCAACTTGCAAGAAACTTCGGGCCAAACCCGAAACCACGCCGCATCCGCGGATTGTTCCAAGTTCCAGCTGCCAATATTGATAAGTCCCTGAAGCATGGGGATTTCCTCGTAACTCAGTGCTGCTGGATGGCGAATTCCGGGCGTTCCGGCCCGGGGCTTCAGCCCATATACATGCCGCCATTGACGTGTAGCGTTTCGCCCGTGATGTAGGCCGCCGCCGGCGATGCCAGAAACGCCACCGCCGCGGCCACATCGTGCACCGTACCGAGGCGCTTCATCGGGATATCGGCGAGCAGCAATTCGCGCTGCTTGTCTGACAGCCCGGCCGTCATGTCCGTGTCGATGAAGCCCGGCGCCACCGCATTGACAGTGATGGCGCGCCCAGCGAGCTCGCGTGCGAGCGCGCGGGTGAAGCCGATGACGCCGGCTTTTGCAGCCGCGTAGTTCGATTGCCCGGCATTACCGGTAGCCCCCACGACAGACGTTATATTGATGATGCGTCCGCGGCGCGTCTTCATGAGGTGGCGCACGCCCGCCTTGCAAACACGAAACAGCGACGTCAGGTCGGTATTCAGCACCACCTCCCAATCATCCTCGTTCATGCGTGCGAGTAGATTGTCACGGGTGATACCGGCATTGTTGACCAAGGTGGTCGGGTTGCGAGATTCCCCGCCCAGGCGCTCGAATAACGCATTCACCGAATCGCTGTCGGCGACGTCCAGGGTCACACCGAACCCCTCGATGTCCGCCTCTCCGAGCGCCTCGCTGATACGCGCGGCGCCCGCGTCGGTGGTGGCCGTGCCGATGACGAAGGCGCCGCGGGCACCAAGGGTTTCCGCAATAGCCTTGCCAAGGCCGCGACTCGCGCCGGTCACCAGGACAATATCTCCTTCGAGGGTCATGTGAGTACCTGCAGCTCCGCCAGAGCTTTGTCGAGGCTCGCGCTATCGTGCACCGCCATGGTCTTGAGGCTCCGATCGATTCGCTTGTTGAGCCCGGTCAGAATACGGCCCGGCCCGGGCTCCACCAGAATGGTCGCGCCGTGCTCCCGCAGCCGGGTTACCGATTCGACCCAGCGCACCGGCCGGATCAATTGCTGCGCAAGCACATCGCGGATTTCGGCCGCCTCCCGGTGGGTCTGATTGTCGGCATTGTGAACGACGGGAAACTCCGGAGCGTCCAGCCGGGTATCGTCGAGCTTGGCCGAGAGGCGTTCGCGCGCTGGTTCCATGAGTTCGCAATGCACCGGCACGCTCATGGGCAGCTTGATGGTTTTCCTGGCGCCGGCTTCCCCCGCCAGCGCAATGGCCATCTCGACCGCGCCCGCGTCACCGGCAATCACCACCTGCCCGGGAGCGTTGAAGTTTACTGCCGAGACGATCCTCCCGGCCGATCGATCGGTAACGGACTCGCACAATTCGAGCACCCGGGCGTCGTCCAATCCCAGCAATGCAGCGATCGCTCCCTGCCCTTCGGGCACCGCTTCCTGCATGAAGCGCCCGCGCGCCACCACCAGGGCCACGGCGTCGGCGAAATCCAGACTGCCGGCGTAAACAAGAGCCGCGTACTCGCCGAGGCTGTGTCCCGCCGCGACGACCGGCGCCGGGCCGCCAGCCGCCCGCCACGCGCGGGCGACTGCAACGCCGGCTGCCAGCATCGCGGGCTGCGTCTGCTCGGTGGCGTTGAGTCGCGCCTCCGGGCCCTGCTGAGAAAGCACCCAGAGATCGTAGCCGAGCACCTCGGAAGCCTCGGCGAAGCTCTCCTGGACCTGGCGGTAGTCGGCCGCCAGATCGGCCAGCATGCCGATGGATTGGGATCCCTGTCCCGGGAATGTGAAGGCGAGGCTCACGATCGTCGTCAGTACTTGATCAGCGCAGAGCCCCAGGTGAAGCCGCCACCGAAAGCCTCCAGCAGGATATTGTCCCCGCGCTTGACGCGGCCATCGCGCACAGCCACGTCGAGGGCCAGGGGCACCGACGCCGCGGAGGTATTGCCGTGCTCCGCGACGGTGACGACAACCCGATCCTCGGGGATGTCGAGCTTGGCCGCAGTCGCCTCGATAATACGGATGTTGGCCTGGTGCGGAATCAGCCAATCGATGTCCGAAGAACTCATGTCGTTGGCTTCCAGGGCCTCGGAGACGATACGCCGCAGCGTGCGCACCGCGATCTTGAATACCTCGCCGCCGCGCATCTTGGTATACGCGTTGCCTTCGGCGATGACCCCGGCGCCGAGCGGCACACCGCCGTCCACGTAGAGCAGATCTTCGTAGCTGCCGTCGGCATGCAGATGGGTCGAGTAGATGCCCGGCTCGTCGCTCGCTTCCAGCATCACCGCGCCGCCGCCGTCGCCGAACAGAATACAGGTCTGTCGGTCGGACCAGTCGAGTAGACGCGAGTGCGTGTCGGCACCGACCACCAGCGCGCGTTTCACGTCCCCGGTCTTGATGAACTTGTCGGCGACGCCGAGCGCATAGATAAAACCGGTGCATACGGCCTGCACATCAAAGGCGGTGCAGCCGTTGGCGCCGAGGCGCGCCTGCAGGCGGCAGGCGGTCGCGGGATAGATCTTGTCCGGTGTCGTCGTGCCGACGATGATGAGCTCGAGCTCCGATGGGTCCACGTCCGCGCTTTCCAGCGCCGCACGGGCGGCGCGTTCCGCCAGATCACAGGTGGATTCGTCCTCGGCAACGATGTGCCGTTGATGAATGCCGGTGCGCTCACGGATCCATTCGTCGGTAGTGTCCACCATGTCTTCGAGCTCGGCGTTCGTCATTACACGCTCGGGCAGATAGCTCCCGGTGGACATGATCCGGGAAAAGATCACACAGCCTCCGCCTGGGAAAGCGCGGATTCCAGATGCTGACTGATGCGTTCCGGCACGTTCTTGCGGATTTCCGCGAGAGCCTCGCTGATGGCGCGCGCGAAGGCGACCACATCCGCGCTGCCGTGACTCTTTATGACGATACCTCGAAGCCCGACGAAGCTGGCACCATTGTACTCACGGGGGTCGATGCGCCTTCGAAAGGCTCGCAGCACCGGAAGCGCAATGAATCCGACGGTACGGCTCCAAACAGTGCGGCGGAACTCCTGGCGAACAAAATGCCCGATCATCGACGCCACGCCTTCGCTGGACTTGAGAGCCACGTTCCCGACGAATCCGTCGCACACGACAACGTTGGCCGTGCCCCTGTAGATATCGTCGCCCTCGACGAAACCCACGTAGTGGATATCGCTCGCGGCCAGCAACTGAGCCGCTTCTTTGACACTCTCGTTGCCCTTCATCTCTTCCTGGCCGATGTTCAGCAATCCCACTGTGGGGCGGGAAATATTGTCCACCGCATTCACCAGAACCGACCCCATGACGGCAAACTGAAAGAGTTGCTGTGGCGTTGATTCGACATTCGCGCCCAGGTCGAGAACGTGCGTGTGACCAGTCACCGATGGCAGCGCAGCGATAATGGCCGGCCGATCGATCCCCGGCAATGTCTTGAGGACGAAACGGGCCGTAGCCATGAGCGCACCCGTATTGCCGGCGCTCACGCAGGCGTGGGCATCGCCGTGCTTCACCAGATCAATGGCGACGCGCATGGAGGAGTCCTTTTTGTTTCTGAGCGCCTGGGAAGGGAGCTCGTCCATGCGCACTTGCTGAGACGCGTGCACCACCGATACGCGGTCGGCGTGGACGGAAGAATGACGCGCGATCTCGCGCTCCAGGACGCTCTGATCGCCGACCATGATCAGATGCAATTCCGGTTGCTCCTCCAGCGCTCGAAACGCAGCCGGCACGACCACGGACGGACCGTGGTCGCCACCCATCGCATCCAGGGCGACGGTGAGATTCAATGCCTACTCGTCCTTGGCTGGAACTACCTTGCGCCCTCGGTAGAAACCATCGGCGCTGACATGGTGGCGCCGGTGAGTTTCGCCGCTGGTCGGGTCTATGGAGAGGGTCGGTGACCCCAGCGCGTCATGGGCCCGCCGCATATCGCGCCGGGACTTGGATTTTCGTCTTTTCTGAACGGCCATAGCTACTCCTGTTTGCATCTCGAACGACCGCCCCGACCGTAGGTTGGTTGGCTGGTCCGCCGGCAATGCCGCGCGCATTGTAGCCTGTTCCGCTGTGCATCACGACGGAACATGATGGTCAGGCGGCTCCAGGTGCGGCAAGGTCCGAGCAGGGTTCGACCCGGGCCCCGCCCAGGGCCCCGTCAGGGCCCATTCAGGGCGATTTTCGAGATTTCAGTGATTTCAGTGCTGAAAAAGGATTGTCCTCGCCGGATTCTCCGGCAGTGTCATCATCGTGGCCCCCGCCGCATTCATCAGCAGGCTCGACGCCGTCCGCTCCCGGGGGTATCCGGCACTGACCGCGCGGGTGCCGGGAAAAGTTCGGCATGGCCAGAATAAGCTCGTCCTCCAGAAGGCCCGATAGCGAAATTGGCCCGTCACCGACCAGTAGTGGGTCGTATCCGGCGTCCGCCCGGGCCGCCTCGGCGTCGTCACGCACCAGGGCGAGACGCACTTCGCGCTCGACCTCGATGTCCATGGGCTCCAGGCAACGCTGGCAGAGCACCACCAGCTTCGCACCGATGCGGCCGAGTACGCAGGCCTGACCACCATCGTCGTAACCGAAACGGAGTTCGAAATCCGCCCGCCCGACTCCCTCGAGGAGCATTTCTGCGAGTCGCGGCATCTTCTCCGTGCCCACGCTCGCGGCCAGCGACTCGCCGTGACGGGCGAGGCGAAGCGGATATAGCTGCTCCGGCGGGGCCTTCGACATAAGCCGCGGATAGTAATAACTCGCGTGGCAAGGTGTCAAAGCCCCTCGCGGCCGAATTGGATGTCCGCACGACTATCGAGATAACCTGCGATGATGCGCATCTTACTCGCCTCCACCTCCGTCTATCGCCAGCAGCTGCTGGCGCGGTTGGGCGTGGCATTCGACGTGGTCGATCCGTGCGTGGACGAGACGCCGCTCCCCGGTGAGGCGGCGGAAGAACTGGTTTCACGCCTGGCGCAAGCGAAGGCCCGCGGCGGCGCCAAAGGCGCGCACGACGCGCTGGTCATCGGCGCTGACCAGGTGGCGGTGCTGGACGACGAAATCCTCGCTAAGCCGGGAAGCGCCGAGGCCAATCGCCGGCAGCTGCAGCGAGCAGCCGGCAGGCGTGTGCAGTTTTTTACCGGATTGTGTCTGTTTGCAACGCAAAGCCAGCGTGCCAGTGTGGAGGTGGTGCCCTTCGCCGTGCAATTTCGCAAGCTCACGCACGAGCAAATCGCGGCCTATGTAGAACGCGAGCAGGCATTCGATTGTGCCGGTGGTTTTCGCTGCGAGGGCCTCGGCAGCGCTCTCTTCGAGCACATGGAGGGCTCCGACCCCACGGCCCTCATCGGCCTGCCATTGCTGCGTCTCACGCAGATGCTCGCAAGCGAAGGTGTCGACGTACTATTGCAGGCGCGAGCCGTTGAGCCCTAGCTGCGTCGCCAGGCTTTGCGCCACGGCGGCGCCGAAGCGTTTCGCGAGCTGTTCCAGATAAGAGCGCCCGGGTGTGAAATCGACGATGTGCTCGGCGCCGATGACCTCGCGCGCCACGTAGGCGCTACTGCCGAGCTCATCCACCAGGCCGAGCTCCACGCTTCTTTCGCCGGTCCACATCAGTCCGCTGAATAGCTCCTCATCGCTGGAAAGCCGATCGCCCCGGCCCTTCCTCACCGTGTCGATGAACTGCTGATGGATCTGGCCCAGCATCCCGCGCACGTGCTCCACCTCGTTGGGCTTGGTAGGGGAGAAGGGATCGAGAAAGCCTTTCTGGTCACCGGCCGTCAGCAGGCGTCGTTCGACACCGATCTTCTGCATCGCATCGACGAAGCCGAATCCGTTCATGATCACGCCGATGGAGCCGACGATGCTGGATTCGTTGGCGTAAATCTTGTCGGCGGCCGCGGCGATGTAATACCCCCCCGAGGCGCAGATGTCGACGATGACGGCATACAGCGGAATGTCGGGAAACTCTTCCCTCAGCCGCGTCACCTCGTCGTTGATATATGCCGCCTGCACGGGGCTGCCGCCGGGACTGTTGATGCGCAGTATGACGCCCTTGGTCTGCTCGTTCTCGAAGGCCGCCTGAAGCCCGGAGACGATGCGATCGGCGCTCGCATCCGAGCCATCGGAAATGATCCCGCGCACGTCCACCAGGGCGGTATGGGGCTCGTCATCGTCCGACTCGAACCATTGCCCGGGGAGATACAGCAGCAGCAGGACCACCAGATAGGTGAGCATGCCGAACTTGAAAGCTATGTTCCAGCGACGTGTGCGGCGTTGCTCGGCGAGCGAGGCGAAGGCGAGGCGGTTCAGCAGGTCGCGCTGCCAACGCGACTCGTCTCCAGTGACAACCCCTGGCGACGCCGCCGAAGACGATGGTGGCGGTGGAGGATCAGGCGCTGGGGCCGGCGGTGACTGGTCGGTATCAGACATGCGGATCTCTTTGGTGAACTACACGGACTCGGGTTGATAGCCACGCCGGCAACTCGGCGATGGAGTCGAGAAGGGCCAGCGGATCAAATTCTAGCAAACGCTGTGGATCATGCACCCCGGAGCTGACGCCGACATAGGCGACGCCCGCGTTGCGGGCCATCTCCATATCATAGGCCGTATCACCGATCATCAGCGTCTGGTCGGCGGCTGCGTCCAGCTCCTCCATGATGTCCACGAGCATCTGAGGATGCGGCTTCGACGGCGCGTCATCGGCGCAGCGCGTGGTGCTGAAAAGCGCCTCCAGCCCGTGGCTGGCCATATCCCTGTCCAGCCCCCGGCGTCCCTTGCCGGTGGCCACGGCGAGCTGGTAGCGCTGCGCGGCGAGTCCTCGCAGCGTCGCCGCAGCACCCGGGAACAACGGTACGGGCGTCCTGGTGTTGCGCAGGTAATACTCCCGGTAGCAGGCGACGAATCGGTTCTCCTGGCTTTTCGGCAAATCCGGAAACAACACCTGGCAGGCCTCGCTCAGGGCGAGGCCGATTATCGCGCGCACCTGCTCGTAACTTCGGACCGGCAGATCCAGCGTATCGATGGCCGAGCGGGCGGCCGCCACGATTCGTTGCTCCGAATCGGCCAGTGTGCCGTCCCAGTCGAAGACCAGTAGCCGATAGGGCGCACAACGAGTCTCGTCGCCGGTGGACACGAGTCAGCCCTCCCCGTCGAGCCCGAGGCCTGCCAGCACCCGCAGCAACTCCGCCGGCAGCGGTGCCTCGATGGTCAACGGGGTGCCGTCGGCGGGATTGGCGAAGCCGAGGCTGGCAGCGTGCAGGAACAGCCGGCGTAATCCATGGTCGCGCATGCGGCGGTTGAACTCGCGCTCGCCATATTTGGCGTCCCCCGACACCGGGTGCCCGATGGAAGCGGCGTGCACCCGAATCTGATGGGTACGCCCCGTGAACGGCAGCGCCTCCATGAGACTCGCCATCTTGCCTGGCCTGCGAGGAGCAAAGCGTGTGCGGCCGACCTTTCCCGCAGCATCCACGCGTACCAGTCGCTCCCCCGAGCGCAGCGCATTGCGGCGCAGGCTCGCCTCCACGTCACGGACGCCGCCGCTCCAGTGGCCCTTGACCAGCACCAGGTAGCGCTTGCGCACCTGAGCGTGGCGAAAGGCGGTGTGCAGCGCGGTCAACACCGGGCGACGCTTGGCAATCATGAGGCAGCCCGACGTGTCCCGATCCAGCCGGTGAACGAGCTCCAGGTAGTGCCGCTCGCCGCGGGCAGCGCGCAAGGCCTCGATGATGCCGTGGCTGCACCCGCTGCCGCCGTGCACGGCGACGCCGGAGGGCTTGTCGAGCACGATGAGGCCACGATCCTCGAACAGGATGCATTCCTCCACGAGCTCGCGGAGCTGCCGCGTCGGTTCGCGGGAAGGCACGGATTCGGCCAGGCGCAGTGGGGGAACTCGCACCACGTCGCCGGATTTCAAGCGGTAGTGCTGGCGGATGCGCCCCTTGTTGACGCGCACCTCGCCGCGGCGAAGGATACGGTAGATGCGGGTGCGCGGCAGTCCTTTCAGGCGGGAGATGAGGAAATTGTCGATGCGCTGGCCGGCGTGCTGCTCGTCGATGGTCAGCTCGCGGACCGCGGTGAGATTCAGGGAGCGGCCGCTGTCTGCGCAGGTCTGCATCGGCGCGATGATACCAGTTTGCCCGCCCCCACCAACATTGCTATATTGCCCTGTCCCCGGTGGGGGACTGAATTCACCGCGCGGCACGGCCCGCGAACAACCACCGGGAATGTGAACAACGCACGGCGCTCGATAGCCAGCGACGGAGCGGCGTCACAGGCGGCAAATGAAGCGAACTCTCGTGCCTGCGGGTCTCCAGTAGTCGACGCAGGTACCAATGGTCGCGCAGCCCGAGAGACGACGAAGCGCTCCGGGTGGACTGCGCGAATGGCCGGCGATACCGGCCGAAATGGGTGAATCTGCCTGCGCGACACGGTGACCAGGGTGTCCGGTGTGCGTAAGGGTGGTTTGCCCGGTCGGTGTTGGTGGCCGCTGGTCGGGCTTGTCACTATCCGTGTCCGCGGATGGGGGCGTCCCGTGCTTCACCTGCCTGTTTCGACCCTCCCGGCGCTCGCCCTGCCGCACCCGATGGTGCCGCAGACGCCCGATGGCGCGACGGTCCGACAACCGTCGCGGGCATGGAGAGCCGCGCCCCAAGGGGTGGACCAGCATGAAGCGAATGTTGATAAACGCGACCCAGGCCGAGGAGCTCCGGGTCGCCATGGTAGACGGCCAGTATCTGTACGATCTCGACATCGAGGTCGCCTCCCAGACACAGAAAAAGGCCAGCGTCTACAAAGGCCGGATTACCCGAATCGAGCCCAGCCTCGAGGCCGCCTTCGTCGACTATGGCGCCGAGCGGCACGGATTCCTGCCCTTCAAGGAAGTCGCCAGGGAGTATTTTGCCGACAAGCAGGGCGACGGCTCGGGCGGCCGGGTCACTATCCAGGATGCCCTGAGCGAGGGCCAGGAGCTCATCGTCCAGGTGGAAAAGGAGGAGCGTGGGACCAAGGGCGCCGCCCTGACCACCTTTCCCAGCCTCGCCGGCCGCTATCTGGTGCTGATGCCGAACAATCCGCGCGCCGGGGGCATATCCCGGCGGGTCGAGGGCGAGGAGCGCAGCGATCTGCGCGAGGCTTTGAGCTCCCTGGACGTCCCGGCGGGTATGGGACTCATCGTGCGTACCGCCGGTGTCGGCAAATCCGCCGAGGAGCTGCAGTGGGATCTGGACTATCTGCTCAAGCTCTGGAGCGCCATCGAGAGCGCCGCCAGCGAGCGCCAGGCGCCGGTGCTCATATTCCAGGACAGCAACGTCATCATCCGCGCCATCCGCGACTACTTCCGCCAGGACATCAGCGAGATCCTCGTCGATCAGGAGAAGGCCTATAACGAAGCCTGTGACTTCATGCGCCAGGTGATGCCCCAGAACCTGAACAAGGTGAAGCTCTACGACAACATTGTCCCGCTGTTCTCCCGCTACCAGATCGAGGGACAAATCGAGGCCGCGTTCGGTCATGCGATCCGCCTGCCCTCCGGGGGCTCTCTGGTCATCGACCACACCGAAGCCTTGGTGAGCGTCGATATCAACTCGGCCCGCGCCACCAAGGGCGCGGACATCGAGGAAACCGCTCTTACGACCAACCTCGAAGCGGCAGACGAGACCGCCAGGCAGTTGCGGCTGCGCGACATCGGCGGGCTCATCGTCATCGATTTCATCGACATGACGCCCGCGCGCAACCAGCGCGATGTGGAAGAGCGGCTGCGCGAGGCGCTCAAGCGCGATCGTGCCCGGGTTCAGGTAGGCCGAATTTCGCGATTCGGGCTGCTGGAGATGTCGCGTCAACGCCTGCGTCCCTCTCTCGGCGACTCCAGCCAGGTGATCTGCCCCACCTGCAACGGCCAGGGACACGTGCGCGGCCCGGAGTCACTGGGACTCTCGATCCTGCGCGTCATCGAAGAAGAGGCGATGAAGGATAAGACCGGTAAGATTCTCGCCAAGCTTCCCCTGGACGTGGCGACGTTTTTGCTCAACGAGAAACGCGAGAACGTGCACGATATCGAGCAGCGCTGTAACGTCCAGGTCATTCTCGTGCCGGTCCCCGAAATGACGGCCAGCGCCTACCAGGTCGAGCGCATTCGCGACGACGATGGCTCCCATGAGAGCAACAAGCAGCCAAGCTACGAGATTGCAGAGACTCCCGATGCGCTACCGGCGTTCGTGGAGAACAACCGTAGCGTGAGAATCGAGGAGCCGGCGGTCGGTCGAATTCAGCCACCCGCCCCGGCCCCGGCCCCGCCACCGGCGGCGGCGAACACGGGCGGCGACGGTTTGCTCAAGCGCATATGGGCGGCGATCTTCGGCGGATCCACCGATACCGCCACCCGGGACAAGAGCAGCAGCCGGCGTGAAAGCCAGCGCTCCAGCCGCGGCGGGCGCGGC
>CAXMNG010000387.1:0-21361 GCA_964194585.1 Salibacteraceae bacterium
ATCATCGTGCGCCTGGAGGACGGCGTCTATGCCGCCGGCAGTGAGCCACGCGCCGACGGCGTGGCGGTGGGGTATTAAGAACCGCCGCTCGCGCGCCGATACAGATTCATGAGCATGCCGGCGGTGGCGCCCCAGATCACGCGGTCCTGGTACTCGAACACGTAATACTTTCGCCGGCGGCCAGCGAATTCGCGGCTGCGGGTCTGGTGGTTGGCGGGATCGAACAGATAGTCCAGGGGAACTTCGAACACTTCTGCGACCTCGAAGCTGTCCAGCGCCAGGGTGAAGCCTTCATTCACGAAGCTCACCACCGGCGTGACCCGGAATCCGGTGCCGGTTTCGTAATCGTCGAGTAAGCCGACGACTTCGATGAATTCCTCGGCGAGGCCGATCTCCTCGCGGGTCTCCCTGAGAGCGGTCTCCACGGAGCTCGCGTCGTGGTGCTCGCGGCGGCCGCCGGGAAAGCTCACCTGACCCGCATGGTCGTAGAGATGATCGGTGCGCTGGGTGAGCAGGACCTGCAACCCCCCGGGCCGTACCACCAGCGGCACCAGGACCGCCGCAGGCGTGAGGGGTGATTGTGCCCGCGGTAAGGCGTTCAGATCGTGGTCGCCCACAGGCGCCGGCAGAGCGTCGGCCTCCACCCCGGCGACATCGGTCAAGGGCCTGATGTTCTGGATAATTTTTTCGCGCATCTGAGAAAGATGATGGTCTGTGCAGAAATCGATAGCAACTCGACCCATACTATCTAGGAATATGAGTAGCCCCGATCCGGAACGCCTGTGGAGCACCGCCGCCGATACCTATTCGCGCATACAGGGCAATATCGGCAAGGTCATGCGTGGCCAGACCGAGGCCATACGCAAGCTCCTGGCGGCTTTCGCCGCCGGCGGTCACGTGCTGCTGGAAGACGTGCCCGGCACCGGTAAGACGACCCTCGCCAAGACCCTGGCGTGCTCCATCGACGCCGACTTTCAGCGCATTCAGTTCACGCCGGACCTGCTGCCCGCGGACATCCTCGGGGTGTCGCTGTTCAACCAGCGCGAGCAGGCCTTCGAGTTTCACGAAGGACCCGTATTCACCAATATCCTGCTCGCCGATGAAATCAACCGGGCCTCGCCGCGAACACAGTCCGCGTTGCTGGAGGCCATGGGCGAGGGCCAGGTGAGTCTGGACAGTCAGCGGCGGCCGCTCGACTCGCTGTTCTTCGTCATCGCCACCCAGAACCCCATCGAGTTTCAGGGCACTTACCCGTTGCCGGAAGCGCAGATGGATCGCTTCGCGCTGCGCTTCAGCCTCGGCTACGTCGCTGCCTCGGAAGAAGTGCAAATCCTCTCCGACCAGAGCATCCGCCACCCCCTGGACAGCCTCGAAGCGGTCAGCAACCATGCCGACATCGAGCGCTTGCGCGACGGCGTGCGCGCCATCGCTTTCGCCGACGAGCTCAAGCGCTACGTGGTGGATCTCGTCGTTGCCACCCGCCAAGCCGACGGCGTGCTCATCGGGGCAAGTCCGCGCGCCTCGCTGGCGGTCATGAAGTGCGCCCAGGCGCTGGCCTTGTTCGACGGCGAGGACTTCGTCACGCCGGAGCGCGTGCAGGAAATCGCCGCGCCGGTGATCGCGCACCGCCTGGTCATGGATCCGCAAGCCCGCTACTCTGGACATGACGCCGCCGGTGTAGTGGCGCAAGTCCTCGACCAGGTGCCGGTCCCCGCTTGAGCGCCGCACTCGGCGGCTGACGACAGTCCAGTGCCGAAGCGCCTGCTCTATCGTATCCACGCCGCCGTCTTCCGGCTCGACGGCTGGTTCAAGCAACGTTTCACCGGCACCGGCCTGCTGCTGGTGGGCTTGCTGGTGCTGGCCGGCGTGTTCGGTGTCAATACCCGCGCGAATCTCGCCTATCAGCTTGCGGCCCTCGCCACGGGGCTGCTCGCGGCGGCCATGCTGAGTGCCCTCTGGTTTCGCTGTGACGTCAGCGTTCGCCGGCGACTGCCCCGCTACGCGAGCGACGGCGATCCGCTCAGCTACGTGGTCGAGGTGAAGAACCATTCGCGGCGCGTGCAGCGGGGATTACTGCTCCAGGAGCAGGTGCGGACGTCGCCGCTGGCGGTAACGGGGGATGATGGTCGCCTGGCCGGCTACACCAACTGGGTCACCGCGGTGCGCCGGCACGCCGGCGCCCACCCGCGGCCGGTTCCAATACCGGATCTGCCGCCCGGTGGTCGCGTCGAGGTGCCCATCGAGTGGCGGCCGCTGCGCCGTGGATACGTGCGCCTTGCCGGCTGCACGGTGCTGCGGCCGGACGCCATGGGCCTGTTTCACGCGCGCAAGCGCATAGGTCTGCGCGAGTCGCTGCTGGTATTGCCGAAGCGCCATCCAGTGAACTGGACCGCCTGGACAGGCGCGCTGCGCGACAAGCCCGGCGGCTTGAGTCAGACGGCATCCACCTCGGGTGCGGAAGAGTTCGCGGCGCTGCGAGAGTACCGTCCCGGCGATCCATTGCGCCACATCGACTGGAAGGGGTGGGCACGTCTCGGCGTGCCTATCGTCAAGGAGTTCTTCGAGACCTGCTTCGTACGCCAGGCTTTGATCCTCGACACCTGGTTGCCGGCGGGTGCGCCAACGGCCCGCTTCGAAGCGGCAGTGTCGGTGGCGGCGTCCTTCGTCGCCGGCGGTCCGGCGCTCATGCGCGGCGCGCTGGATCTGATCTTCGTCGGCACATGCGTGCATCGCGTGTCGGCTGGAACCGGTGTGGGTTCCCTAGATGGTGTTCTCGAGGCCCTGGCCTGCGTCGAAGCACAGCCCCACGAAAGCTTCGCGATGCTGGAGGATTGTATCGATGCGCGCGCCGGCGAGTTGAGTGCCTGCGTGTGCGTCCTGCTGGCCTGGGATGACGAGCGCCGGGCGCTCGTCAGCAAACTGCGCCGCGCCGGCGTGCCGGTGCTGGTGTTGTTGATGGATGATGGCGATGCCGGTCTGTCCCTCGAGCCGGGCCCCATGGCGGACCAACCCGAACGTTTCAAGGTGCTGTCACCGAATCGTCTGGCAGCGTCGCTGGTGAAACTCGCGCCGTGAAGCTCGCGACGGGTATCCTGGCAGCGGCCGTGCTTCTCTGGGGCTTGCACAACGGGCTGCTGGTGATCGCGTTGCCTCTGGCCGTCCTCATAGAGCTGCCACGCTGGGTGCCGTGGCGCTGGCAGCTCTCCGACAAGGACTTCCAACGTCTTGCCGACGCGAGCACCCTGGGTCTCGTCTTGTTGGCTGTTTACCAGTTCGACACCCGGGGCGCCAGCGGCATCTACGGCATCCTGCTGTGGCTTCCGGTGGCGCTGTTTCCGCTGACAGTGACGCAGCTCTACAGCACCCGGGAACGCATCGACTACACGGCACTTTTCTGGTCGGTGCGCGCCGCCGCGGCGCGGGGCAAGATCCCTGACCCGGGCGGTGCGGACATTCGTCTCAGCTACGTGGTCGTTTGCCTCGTTGCCGCCTCCGGCGGCGGCGCCCATCCCCGCCTGTTACTACCGACGGCGGCCGCCCTGACCGCTTGGGTTTTGTGGAGCAATCGGCCGCGCCATTATCGTAGTGTGAGCTGGATGGCGATGACGGCAGCGGGTCTTGCGATGGGCTTCCTGTTGCAGGCGGCAACGCTGCAGGCGCGCCGATTCATCGAGCCGCTGGCCATGGCCTACCTGGAAGATCGCATCGCGGCGCGCGGCGATCCCTATCGTGCGTATACCGCCATCGGTCACATCGGCGAGCTCAAGTTGTCGGATCGCATCGTGCTGCGGGTGAAACCCGGTCCGAATGGGGAAAAGCCTGCGTTGTTGCACCAGGCGACCTACCAGACCTTCGCGCGCAACATGTGGGTGTCGCGACGCTCGGCGTTCGACGAGCTGAAATCCAGCGCCGAGGGTAGCGCCTGGCACATCGCCGAGGAGCGCGACCATATGTCCTCGGTATCCATCGCCGCTTATCTGCCCTACGGTAAAGGCCTGCTCGCGGTGCCCGCTGGCACGCGCCTGGTGGACAATCTTCCGGTGGACGGCGTGTACCGAAATCGACTCGGCGCGCTGAAGATCTTGCGCGGTCCCACGGTGGTGAACTTTCGCGCTCACTACTTTCCCCACGACTTTGTCGATGCCGTCCCGGACGCCGCCGATCTGGCGGTGCCCAAAATCCAACAAGAGCTGTTCGGCGGGCTGGCTCTGCGCCTTGGACTGGCCGCCAGCCGGGATCGCAACGCCGTCGAGCAGGTGCGGCGATTTTTCTCCCGGGGATTTTCCTACACGCTGAATCTGAAGGCGCGGCGGACCGAGGCCACGCCGCTCGCCGACTTTCTCCTTCGCACCCGCAGCGGTCACTGTGAGTATTACGCTACCGCAACCGTGTTGCTGCTGCGCGCCGCTGGTATTCCGGCCCGCTACGCTACGGGCTACGCGGTTCAGGAGTACAGCGAGCTCGAGGACCTCTACCTGGTGAGGCGACGGCACGCGCACTCGTGGGCGCTCGCCTGGGTGAACGGTGGCTGGCGCGATGTGGATACCACACCGGCAGTGTGGGCGGCACTCGAGTCCGCCGGTGCTTCCTGGTGGCAACCCGCCTACGACGTCGGGTCCTGGCTGGCATTCCTGTTTGCCGAGTGGCGGTGGGAAGAGACGCAGGATGAGGGCAAGAACTGGATGTTGTGGCTGGTGTTGCCGTTGCTGGTGATCCTGGTGTGGCGCATGGCGCGGCGCCAGCGGGTCCTGCGCCAGCGCGAGGGCGGCGATTCGGCAAGCGGCACCTTCGCTTGCCAGGGTGCGGACTCGGCGTTCTACGCTATCCAGCGGCGATTGATCGCGGCCGGGCACGCGCGTCCCCAGGGAGAATCCACGAGCGCCTGGCTTCGCCGATTGGCGGTATCCGGCACGGTGCCGGGTACCGCCGAGCTGCTTCGCGAGATTCTTCCGCTGCATTATCGTTACCGCTTTCACCCACTCGGTCTCGATGAGGACAGGCGTCGCGAACTTGCAGCGCGTTCCCGCCAATGGCTCGCCCGGAATCCGGCAGATGTCCCCTGAATCGTCGAAAATGCCAGAAAATCAATAGCTTCCCGTTTTCTGCCCGGCTACGACTTAGTTTCCCATTTTGTGAATTCCGTCTCATTTGGCGCGCGGCGCTTGTGCCACACTTTTGATCGTGAGACGTAGACGAATGTTCTGACGGTCGGTTCGACCTGGTTGAGCCCGCAGGGTGAGCGGAGCTCGGGTCGGATTCAGTCTCCTCCCCTAACTCAGGCCGCGTTTCGCGGCCTTTTTTTTGTGCGCTGGATTGGGGACAATCTACCGTACCCATGATTCCATTCCTGCGATTCGTAGCGACGATGGCCGTGCTCGGCGTTGCCGGCATGCTGTCGGTGCCGGCGGCGGCCCATGAGCGCGCTGCCGGGTTCGTGCCGATGGCGATCGCCCCCGAAGCCCGCCCGCCCAGCTATGATCTGGCGCGCGGGATGTTCGTGGTTGCCAGCCGCCGCCTGGTGGATCCCAACTTCTCCGAGAGTGTCGTACTGCTGCTCGAATACGATGCCAAGGGTGCTCTGGGCTTGATCGTCAACCGACCCACCAAATTGCAATTGACCGATCTGCTTCCGGATGTCGAGGAGTTCAAAGAGCGTGCTGATATCGTGTATGCGGGAGGGCCGGTATCGAAGAACCGCGTCATCGTGCTCATGCGCTCCGTGCAGCAACCACGCGAAGCCGGACGCGTCTTCGCCGACACCTACGTCGGCTCCAGCATGGAAACACTGAAGCAAGCCGTCTCCATGAGCCTCGAAGGTGGTACCTTCCACACCTACGTGGGCTATGCTGGCTGGGGTCCCGGGCAACTCGACGATGAAGTTTCGCGGGGTGATTGGCACGTTTCTCCCGGGGAGGAAGCGATCGTCTTCGACAGGGTATCCGAAGAGATCTGGCCGGAGCTCATCGAAAAGAATTCCGGTCAGTGGGTGCGTGACTCGCGTCCCCGGCTGCATGTGGTGAGCGGCCATCCCTGACCGGCCAACCTTGGCAATCCTCGGCAAACCCCGGTTCGACACCTCCAGTGCTGCCCCTTCCAGCATGACGCCCATGGAATGCTATCTGGCCGAGCTCGACCGCGGCGAGCTACAGCCCGATGCGGCCCAGCACCGGGCCGTCGAATACACCCAACGTCTCTACGACGAGTTACTGGAGGGATCGGCGAGGGTTGGCCCCGGGTTTCTGCAGCGCGTCCGCGATTTGGTGAGACCACCCGAAGTAACGCCCGTGCGGGGACTGTACTTGTGGGGTGGGGTGGGGCGTGGCAAGACGCATATCGTCAATACGCTGCATGGGTTGCTGCCGTTCTCCGACAAAATGCGCGTGCACTTTCACAGCTTCATGCAACTGGTGCATCACAAGCTGCGGGTCCTGGGTGAGCGTGAGGACCCCCTGGCCGCTCTTGCCGAGGACCTTGCCGGGAGCACCCGCATAATCTGCTTCGACGAATTCCACGTCTCCGATATCACCGATGCCATGTTGCTCGGGCGGTTGCTGGACAAACTGTTTTCCCGTGGTGTGACTCTGGTGGCCACGTCCAATATCGCCCCAGACGATCTCTACATGGACGGATTGCAACGGGAGCAATTCCTGCCCGCCATCGATCTCATCAAAATCCACACCCGTGTCGTGCACCTGGACAGCGGTGTGGATTATCGACTGCGGGTCCTGGAGCGGAGTGCGATCTATTACTGTCCTCTGGATGCGGCCGCTCAGCAGGCGCTGTCGACCTGTTTCGAGGCCCTGGCCCCGGAAAAGGCCCGCATGGACGCACCCCTGGAGATCGCGGGGCGGCACATCGAAACCCGGGCTATCGCCGACGGCATCGTGTGGTTCGAGTACGCCGCAATCTGCGAAACACCCCGATCGGCGGGCGACTACATCGAGATTGCCCGCCGCTACCACACGGTGTTGCTCTCCAACGTGCCCGTCATGGACGACCAACAACGGGACCGCGTCGTGCGATTCATCCATCTGGTGGACGAGCTCTACGAGCGGAATGTGAATCTGATTCTTTCCGCCGC
Source organism: Salibacteraceae bacterium (assembly GCA_964194585.1). GTDB lineage: Bacteria > Pseudomonadota > Gammaproteobacteria > HK1 > HK1 > JAABYT01. The sequence continues at coordinate 7,082 of CAXMNG010000387.1, forward strand.
CGCCTTGCCGGAGGCTCTTTACACCGGCCTGGGCCTGTCGGTGCGATTCGACCGGGCTCGCAGCCGCTTGGCGGAGATGCAATCCCGCGACTATCTGGCGGCCAAACATCTGCCCTGAATCCGGGCCAAGTGTGACCGCTTCCGCGTTGTCTGTTAGAAAAAGTGCAGATTGCGCATTAACTTCCTACTCTGCATTGACACATTTTTTCATCGATGCTAAAGCCACATACAGGAGCGTAGTGCTTTCGGGTTCCCCGCCAGGACCCGATATCGCACCATCACGGAACAAGAGGCAATGGCGATTCAAGAACAAGAAAGGCAGACCGATGACGTGGACCAGGCAATGCTCAGTCTTCTGGGCCACCGTTACGGTGATGGTTTGGTGTATCTGCGTAACGACCGGGAACAGCAGCTGTATCATGAGGCGGTCCGATTGGGCCTGGTGAGCTCCGAGGGCTATGTGACGCCCCGGGGGTTGTCTCTTCTTGCGCGCAACGGCGGCGACTGAGCCGGGTCGGAAGCCTGAAAACGACAAAACTGGCGCGATGGGCCTAGTCTGGGCCTGATCCGGGCGTGATCCGGAGGTGATCCGGGCCTGATCCGGGCCTGATCCGGGTCCGTGAGCTGGGCGTGTCTTGCGCCGGCGTCCGCGATTTTTAATACTTGTACCCGCAAGCCGCGTGCGGGCGTCTGTTCACGATTTTTTGTCGACGGCTACCCGCCACCATCCCCCTGGACGGCTTTTCGGTCGCCTGTTTCCCGCAGGTGACTACGTGGCTTGGATTGCGTCGCGGGGCGGGCTCTGGCCCGGCCGCCAGAAGAACAAAACAGGGAAACGGAGGAGTACCCATGCCCGATTACACCACGCAGGACATTCGCAACGTCGCCCTGGTCGGTCACGGCGGCACAGGCAAGACCGTGCTCGCCGAGGCCATGCTCTACAAGGCGGGCGCCATCCCGGCCATGGGCGAGATTGCCCGCGGGACCACGGTCTGTGACTTCGACTCTGACGAGAAGAAACACCAGCACTCGCTCGCCACCGCCATCGCCAGCCTCGACGTCAATGGCAAGCACGTCAATCTGTTGGACACCCCCGGCTACCCCGATTTTCTCGGCCGCGCGTTAATCGCGCTGCCCGCCGTCGAGACCGTCGCCGTTGTCATAGACGCACGCTCAGGCATCGAAATGAGCACCCGGCGAATGATGGAAGCGGCTGTCGAACGGGGCTTGTGCCGGATGATCATCATCAACAAGATCGATGCCGACGACACCAACCTGGAAGAGCTGCTGGGGCAGATAAACGAGGAGTTCGGTTCCGAGTGCCTGCCCATCAATCTGCCCGCCAATGGAGGCAAAGCGGTTGCCGATTGCTTTTTCGACCCTTCCGGCGGCGCCACGGATTTCTCATCGGTGTCCGAGGCTAATACCCATATCATCGATCAGGTCGTGGAAGTGGACGAGGAGCTGATGGAGCTCTATCTCGAGCAGGGTGAAGAGCTGGCACCGGAGAAACTGCACGATGCCTTCGAGCAGGCTCTTCGCGAAGGACATCTGGTGCCGGTCTGTTTCACTTCCGGTGAGAACGATACGGGCATCGCGGAGTTGCTGGAAATCATCGCACGGCTGATGCCGAATCCCACCGAAGGAAACCCGCCGCCGTTCGTGCGCGGTGCTGATGACGGCGGTGAGCGTATCGCCATCGAGCCCGATCCATCCAAGCACGTGCTTGCGCATGTTTTTCAGATCTCCATCGATCCCTTTGTCGGCAAACTGGGGGTCTTCCGGATACACCAGGGAACCATCACCAAGGACAGCCAGCTTTTTGTCGGCGAGGGCAGGAAGCCCTTCAAGGTCGGCCACCTGTTCAAGATTCAGGGCAAGGATCACAACGAGGTCGGCGCGGGAATACCTGGTGATATCTGCGCGGTGGCCAAGGTCGATGAGCTTTTTTTCGACTGCGTGCTGCACGACTCCCACGAAGAGGACGAGATTCACCCGGTCGCGCTCAAGTTGCCCGCGCCCATGTTCGGTCTGGCCATCGAGACCAAGAATCGCGGTGACGAGCAGAAGCTGTCGGACGCGTTACACAAGCTGAGCGCTGAAGATCCCTGTTTCGTGGTGGAGCAGCATGCGTCATTGAACGAAACGGTGATTCGTGGTCTGGGCGATCTACACCTTCGTATGGTGCTGGAGAAGATGAGCGAGCGTTACAACGTCGAGGTGGACACCCGTCCGCCGAAGATCGCATACCGCGAAACCATTCGCAAAGCCGCCGAGGGACACCATCGTCACAAGAAGCAGACCGGCGGGGCAGGGCAGTTCGGCGAGGTATACCTGCGAGTCGAGCCTCTGGAACGAGGATGCGGTTTCGAGTTCGTCAATAAGATTGCCGGTGGTGTCATCCCGCACCAGTTCATTCCGGCCGTGGAAAAAGGCGTGCGCCAGGTGCTCGAGTCCGGCGCCATTGCGGGTTATCCGCTGCAGGACGTGCGGGTCACGGTGCATGACGGCAAGTTTCATGCGGTGGATTCCAAGGAAGTGGCGTTCGTGGCCGCTGGCAAGAAGGCGTTTCTCGATGCCATCGAAAAGGCCAAACCAATCGTCCTCGAGCCGGTCGTGGACATCCATGTAACGGTTCCTCAGGAAAAAATGGGCGATATCACAGGCGATCTGTCGTCGAAGCGTGGCCGTATCAGCGGTACCGCGACCGGTAGCGGGAGCATGCTTACCGTTTCAGGCAAGGTACCTTTAAGCGAGCTCGACAGCTATCAGTCGGAGTTGAAATCCGTTACCGGCGGTGCTGGCTCTTATTCCATGGAATTCAGCCACTACGATCCGGTTCCGGCGATGATTCAGAAACAGCTCGCGGCGGAATTTCGACCGGCAACGGACGAAGATTGAGTTAGCGTAAGGGATTGCGCAGCCATCGCCGGCATTCGGCCTGGAGGGCCATCATCGCGTGCTGCTCGTATTCGACAACAAGGCACCAAGGAGAAATGGATGAGGACATTCACCAAAGCGATAGTGACTATCGTGAGCGCAATTGCGCTGACAGCAGGGACCGCTCTTTCGGTGAGTGCGGACGAAAAGGCTGCCATCAAGTACCGGCAGGCAGTCATGAAGGCGGTGGGCGGCCACATGGGCGGCTCCGTGGCCATTATCAAGAGCCAGGTTCCCTACAAGGACGATTTGGTAGCCCATGCCACGGGCCTCAATGACATGGCGAACATCGCCGCGAATGCGTTCAAGCAGAGGACGGAAGGGGGAAAGACCCGTGCGAAGTCTGAAATCTGGGAACACGCCGACGATTTCAGTGACAAGATCGAGGACATGAAAAAGGCGACGGCGGCTTTCCTCGCTGCCGCCAAGTCCGGTGGGCCTGCGGCTGCGGGTGCCAAGCTGGGCGCCGTCGGAGATACTTGCAAGGGTTGCCACAAGAAATTCCGCACCAAGAAGTCCTGAACACGTTCACCTTCGAGCGGCGAGCGTGGCTTGCCGCCTTTCTCCTGGTGTGGCTATGGCCGCCGGCGATGGCGGAGACCACGGCTGGCGTCGAGCGGCTGCGTGAACGCGGCGCTTACGTACTGCGTGCCTCCGGCTGCGTCGCATGTCACACGGACGAGGAGAACGACGGGCAGTTTCTCGCCGGCGGCCGCGCCCTCGAGACGCCCTTCGGTACTTTCTACAGCCCCAACATCACACCCGATGGCGACCACGGCATCGGTGCCTGGCAGGCGCAGGATTTTTTCCGGGCGCTCGGCCACGGCGCCGCCCCCGATGGCAGCAGCTACTACCCGGTATTCCCGTACACTTCGTACACGCGTATGCGCCGCGAGGACATGTTCGCCCTGTGGGTGTATCTCGCGTCGGTTCCGAAGAGCGCCCGCGAGAACACGTCCCACGACCTGATTTGGTACAGGCGATCGCGCATCGCCAATCGGGTGTGGAAGTTCCTGTTCTTCGAGCCGGGGGTGTTTCGTCCCGACCAGGATCGCTCGAAAGAGTGGAACCGCGGCGCCTACCTCGCGCAAGCAATGGCGCACTGCGGCGAGTGCCACACGCCACGCACGTCATTCGGCAACCTGGATAATGATCTGGCCTATGCCGGTACCAGGGACGGCCCGGAAGGCGAGAGCGTCCCGAACATCACACCCGATAAAGATACTGGCATCGGCGACTGGAGCCGTTCGGAGCTGGTGGATTATCTCTCCGAGGGCTTGTTGCCGGACGGAGACTACGCAGGCGGCCTCATGACCGATGTCATCGACGACGGCCTGTCACACTTGACGCCTGAGGATATGAACGCGATCGTGGAATTTATCACTACGCTGACGCCCATCAGGAACGAGATCGATGAGAGTGATGATTGAGGGCGTTGACCTGACCGGGCCGGGCAAGTCTGACAAGCAAGCCGGGACTGCATGTGCATCGGGATTCGGGGAGGGTTCGTGATGGCTCTTTCGGTTCTGTCGGTAATAGGCGCGGGATTCGGCCGTACCGGCACGGAATCCATGAAAACGGCTCTGGAGATCCTGGGCCTGGGGCCCTGTCACCACATGAAAGAGCTGATGGCGAACCCCGCGCAGCTCGCGATTTGGCGATCCATCGCCCGGGGCGACATTCCCGACTGGAGCGAGGCATTCGCCGGCTATCGATCCGCGGTGGATTGGCCTTCGGCCTTCTTCTGGCGTGAGCTGAGTGAACTATTTCCGGGTGCGAAGATACTGCTGACCGTACGAGATGCCGAAAGCTGGTACGCAAGCATGGAGAAGACGATCTTCAAGATGCTCAAAGGGAGTACCGACGCGGACTCGGTGGGTACGAAGTTGATAGCCGAGCGTGTATTCGGCGGTCGTCTCGATGATCGCGCCCACGCCGTCGCCGTGTACGAGAAGAACACCGCCGACGTGCAGGCGGCGTTCGATGAAGGTCGCCTTCTTACCTGCAATCTCGGCGACGGCTGGGAAAAACTGTGCCGGTTTCTCGGCAAGCCAGTTCCTGATACGCCTTTCCCGCGCAGCAATTCTGCCGAAGAGTTCAATGCGATGTTCTCTAAGAACAAAGCTGAGTAGAAGCGGCGCCGTCAGACACGCAGCAGCATAATCGACGCTGCGTATCTGTGATCAGGCTTCGCCGCGGGCGGGGTAATCCCTCTCGATGATGACGTCCAGAGCTGCAAGCACGTCTTTGAAGCGTGGCCGGGTGAAGGGCATGGTGACGATGTTCGAGGCATACAGCGTCTTGTCTGGCCGCACCAGAAACAGGCCGGGCTCGTTGAACAGAGCCGGCTCCTCGATCCCTGCCGAGGTCTTGCCGCGGCCGGTGGAGATGAACAAGCCCCACGCCCGGGACTGGTCGATGCCGAGGTCGTAGCCGACGGTCAGATGCTCGAGCTCCCAGCCGCGCTTCGTTTCCTCGGCGCGCTCGCGGTCGTCGGTGCTCACGACGACACTCTGCACGCCGCGCTTTTCGAAGTCCTCCGACATGCGATCCAGATCGCGCAGATAGTTCTTGCAAATCGGGCAGTGCAGGCCGCGGTAGGCAACGATCATGGTGAAGTTGTCAGGCTTCTGATCCGCCAGGCGCCAGGTGTCGCCGTCAACTGTGTCGAATGCGAGATCAGACGTTTTGGTACGGGGCTTGGTCGTGCTCATCGTTGCTCCTTCTTCTTTATTGTTGCCGGTATTCTTCCAGCAAATGGTCGAGCCATAGATCAGACAGCTTTTCCTGCACAGAGTTCTGGCGAAGACGCTGATGGAGGTTCGAAAAATCCACCTCGTCCAGCAACTGGTCCTGGTTGTTGCAGGAGTAAACGAAGCTCTCCTCGCCGGTCTCGGGATCCACGTGGCGGCACAGGCACTGGGCGCACACGCCCTTCATCATGCACTGCATGGACGAGTTGATGGAACCGATGGCCGTGTGTCCCGCCTTCAAATGGGGTTTCAGCACCCCGTAGCGTGCCGCTTTCACCGCCGCCATCATGCTGTCGGAGCCGATGGCGATGATGCGATCGACGTCCGAAAGCGCGATGGGCACGTCGCCCAGCTGGCCGTCGGCGTAAGCGAGCATGGCCTCGACGATGTTCCCGATGAAGCTCTTGTCCTGGGGACGGGTAGTGGGGGCGGCCTCGGCACCGGGAAGCGCATCGATGGCCCATACGACGATATCGGAGGCCGCCTCGATCTCCTCTACCTTGAAGACACCCTCGATGCTTTTGTAGCCGGCGAAGTAGACGACCCGGTTGCCCGCTTCGCGCATGGCTTTGCCGATGGAGAAAAGCACGGCATTACCGAGCCCGCCGCCGGCGAGCAGCACGGTCTCGTTTGTCGGGATCTCCGTCGGCGTTCCCGTGGGACCCATGACGACGATCTGCTGCCCGGGCTCCCACAGGGCGCACAGCTTCGACGACGTGCCCATCTCCAGGGTAATGAGAGAGATGAGCCCTTCGTCCTGGTCCACCCAGGCGCCCGTGAGCGCCAGCGCCTCGGCAGCCAGTGACGTGTCCTCGACGACCGGAGCGCCGCTCTCGAGATTCTGGATGCGATAGAACTGCCCGGGGTGAAACTTGCGCGCTGCCATGGGTGCGCGGGCAACTACCTCTACGATCGTCGGTGTCACCCGATGCACCGCTTCCACGGTGGCGATGAGCTCGTCATCCAGGGTTGCGATCAAGGCAGCCAGCGCTGCGTCCCGCTCGGTCTGACCCGCTGCATCCCGGGTGCTCAGCTCACCCTCGAACAGGCGAACGATATACGGGTAGCCGTCCTTCGCGCTCGCCATGGCCTTGACCACATTGCCCGCGTAGACGGGGTGGTTGTCGCCAAAGAAGCTGATGTACCTGCCGTCCTGCTCGTAGGAGGTGAACGGTGCGGGTGCGGCAATCTTTGGAATCGTGCCGTCGTCGGTGGCTTCCAGCGTTGCGCGATCGCCGTTCCAGTGGGGCTCGAAGCGTCGGAAGAACTTGCCATCCAGATCAAAGGTTCCCTGGTGTTCGCTCTCGTAGATGGTGTTGGGTGAGGTGCCCGCCGCCACCATGAGGCTCCGCATGGGCACTTCCACGGGCGCGCCCTGCGCGCGCCATTTCCCGTCTTCCTGAACCTGGTGCTCGAACAGGATGGCGCGCAGATGGCCGTGATCGTCGGCAAGGGCTTCGACGGGATTCATGCATGGTGCGTAGCGAATGCCTTCCTCGAATGCTTTCTGCACCTCTTCGTGATTCTGCCGGTAGGCCGGCGAGTCACTGAGGTTTTTTCGATAAAACTGCGTGACCCCACCCCAGGACTCCACCAGCGGCAGAAAGTCCGGCTCGCGCCCCTCCCTGCGCGCCGTGTCACGCTCGGCGCGCACGGCTCGGCCGTGCTCGAGGAATTCATCGAGTATCGTCAATTCTTCTTCGTCGTAACGTGCCCGCAGGTCGTCGGCGCCGTGACGGGCCGCCAGGATCTCGTAGCGGTCGACGATCTTCTCCACCTGCACCGGGTAATAGGCGACCAGCTCGGTGGCGGTGTCGATGGCCGTCAAGCCCCCGCCGATGACACCGGCGGGCAGGCGTACCTGGAGGTTGGCCATGGACGACTTCTTGGCGGCGCCGGTCAGCTGCAGTGCCATGAGGAAGTCCGATGCCTTTCGGATCCCGCGAATGAGGTTGTTCTTCAGGTTGATGATGGTCGGCTTGCCGGCGCCGGAAGCGATGGCCACATGGTCGAAGCCCAGGCGCCAGGCATCCTCGATGGTCAGCGTTCCACCGAAGCGCACGCCGCCGTAGAGCTTGAAGTTTCGGCGCCGCGCGAGGGATAGATAGATGATCTTGAGAAAGTTCTTGTCCCAGCGCACGGTGATGCCGTACTCGGCGACACCGCCGAAGCCGGCCATGACGCGCTTGTCCAGATCTTCGTAAATGGTGGCGAAATCGCGCACCACCTCCGGCAGGAGCTCCGCACTGCCGGTGAGCTCGGCGGGCAGGGGCTCGATCTTGAGGGCGTCGATGCCGACCACCGCGAAGCCTTCGTTCAATAGATAGTGAGACAGGGTATAACCCGCCGGGCCCATGCCCACCACCAGCACTTTTTTGCCGTTGTACGGGAGCGCTACCGAGCGTCCTACGTTCAACGGATTCCAGCGCGTCAGCAGGAGATACATCTCGAGGCCGAAAGGCATGTGCAGCACATCGGTCAGCACATTGGTTTCCACCTGTGGAATATCCACCGGCGCGACCTTTTGATAGATGCAGCCCTTCATGCAGTCGTTGCAGATGCGATGCCCGGTGCCCGGACACAGTGGGTTATCGATCATGATTAGCGCGAGCGCGCCGACGTTGTCGCCGTCGCGTTTCAGCATGTGTGCCTCGGAGATCTTTTCTTTCAGCGGGCAGCCGATGAGCGTCACACCCAGTGGGTTGACGTGCAGCTCGCCGCTCTTGTGGCGCATGCCCTTTGAGCAGGAGTCCCGATCACGATCGTGACAAAAGATGCAGTGATCCACCTCGTACCAGACGTCGCGCTCGCTGTAGCGTTCGTCGGTAAGGGCGAAGCCATCGCGCCGCCGAAGCTCCTGCTCGTTTGCTCCCAGTGTGCTGATCGCGCCGTTGGTGCGCGTATCGAAATGCACCAGCTGGGAGAAGTCCGTGCGCGGCACGGTACGGAATACGACCCAGCCCTCGACCCGGGCCGCCATCGCCGGGTCCTTCATGGTCGCGTAGGTCCAGCGCTCCACGTAACCCAGAAGATGGCCGACGAATTCCTGCGGGTCCTGGATGGCTCTCGCGTCCGCGAATGTCCGCGCCGCCTGGGGATTTACCCGCAGGTGCTCGCGCAGCTCTTCAACCTGCGCGTCCGCGTCCTCGATGTCGCTGGGTTTGCCCTTGGCGAGCTTCTGGTAGTGACCGGCGAGATTCGCGAGCCGTGCCGCGACCACGCTGGTTGCGCACTCGTCGTCCGTGTCCTCGGCGCATTCGGGGGCGGTGGTGCGCTTGAGCAGCTCCATATCGCCGTCCAGCTTATCCAGATCCCAGTCACCGTGGTTCTGGGTCTTGAACTTCGCCCCCACCTTGTCGACGACGGCGCGCTTGTAGGTGAAAAGCGCGGCGTAGTCGTGGCGCGTCCGCTCCATGACCGCCCGGCGCTCATCCTCGACACCGAACAGTTTCGCGACGAAGGCGCCCAGGTGGGGCGCGAGCTCGACCAGCAGCTCCGAGATCGCGACATCGTCGAGATCGGCACCCTGGCTCTGCCGGTAATCGGTATAGGCCCGGTATAGGTCCGCATCGGCACTGCGCAGCCCCGCGTCGAAAGCGCCCAGAAGTTCCTCCAGCCGCTCGGCACGGAACAGATCGCGATAGCCGAACCCTTCTATGCCAAGGGGAAAATCCCGTGACCGCTCCTCGACGTTACTGTCCGGTACCGATTGCATGGAAGCTCCTCGAAAACGGGGGCAGTATTTTAACGTGAAATGTGCCGCAACGTGCTGCGCAGCCACAAAAAAGAAGCGCGCCGCTAACCGCTGGAGTTCAGGAATCCGGTGGGAACGTCGCCAGCATGCGGGCGATCGCTGCCTCCACCGTCTTCTCCAGATTATCCCGCCGGGTGATTACGCCGGCCCCGTGGGATTGCCACACGACGCCCTCGCTGGCCGTGTCGATGACTTCCAGAATCAGCGTGCCCTCGGTCATCTTATCCAGCTGGGTTGCGGTGTTGGCGTTGTCCAGCGACGATCGGTTGTAGCCGTGGGACCACCCCTGGTAGCGGTGCTTCGAGATCACGGTGACATCCTGGACGCTGGCGCTCATGGCCACCAGGAAGTTGGCCGCGTTCGCCGGGCCCTTCTCGAAACCCTTGGCTGTGAGCTGCCGATTGACGGCGGCGCTGATCATGCCGGGGAGCTCGGGATTTCTCAGAAACACGGGATTGGCCCAGGACGCGTCGCCGGGCACCCAGGCGTAGGTGTGATAGGCGCCGAAATCGATGTCGCTGTCGTGCTGGGTCTGGATGAAGAGCTTCGCGCGGGACTCCTGCCCCGTGCAGCCCACCATTGCCACGACGACGGCGGCTATCATCAGGCGGCTCATGGAGATCCGGGCGGACATGTTCCCGAGACTATAAGCGCTCCGGCGGAGTCCAGGCAAAAGCGGGGATCGGCAGAAGGGCCGGGCGAAAAAAAAGGGCGCTTTGCGCGCCCTGCAACAGGGAGGAGGAGGGGGGTTGTCTTCTTTATAGCAGGACGCGTGCCAACTCCTTCTCCACACCCCCTCATGGCGTTGGGAATCCACGTACTACATTGAATCTATTGTAATTATTTGGAGGGGCATGTAATCGGAAAGCGGCGATCCGAGGTCCTGAACGTCGCTGAGGTAGCGTTATTCGCCCATCTATCGGAAATTTGACGCCAAAATTCTGTCATGCGTCAGGAATTTGGCGCCTCAACGGGACGCTTACAAACGCCGCAGGCTCTCCATGGGTGGGTGGCGCAGCACCGTGCGGGTGCCGAGCAGGCCGGCGAAGCCGATGCCGAGGCTGCCGCCCAGAATTCCGATCAGCCATACCCAGGCGTTGCCGTGGTAGGGAAAATGAAAAACCTGGGCAGCCAGCCATGCGCTGACAAGGGTGGCGGCGAATGCCGCGAGGCCACCGGCCAGGGCACCCAGGGTGAGAAACTCCGCCAGAAGCCCGCGGCGAATGCCGCGGCGGTCGGCGCCCAGAGTACGCAGGATGGCGGTCTCGTGACGCCGCTCGTCCAACGTCGACTGGATGGCGGCAAGCAGCACCGTGAAGCCGGCCAGAAGCGTGAACAGGAACACGTAGCGCATACCCTGATCGGCGCGTTCCATGATCTCGCGGACTTTCGACATCAATGCATCCACGTCGATGACGGTAACGCTGGGAAAGCGTCGCACCAGATCGACGAGCACCGGGCGTTGGTCGTCCGGTAGGTGAAAGCTGCTGATGTAAGTGGCCGGGTATGCATCGAACAGCCCGGGTGGCGCGACAACGAAAAAATTCACGTTGAACGAATCCCACTCCACGGTACGCACGCTTTGTATGGTGCCGGTCACCGTCTGTCCGCCCACCTGAAAGCTGAGCCGATCGCCGAGTCCGAATCCGATCGCCTGGGCGATGCCGAGCTCCACGGATAGCAGCGCCTGCCCGTGCTCATCCGGTGACCACCAGCGGCCTTGGACGATGCGGTTGTCCGAGCCAGGCTGGCTGCTCCAGGACAGATTGAAATCGTGTGCGGCGAGTCGATGGGCGCGCGGCTCGGAATAATCGTCGGCGCGCACCGGGCGGTCGTTGATGGCAATCAGTCGCCCGCGCACCATGGGATAAAAGGTTGCCGAGGTGATGCCCTGGGAGATCAGTTGCTGTTTGACACCCGGCAATTCATCGGGCTGCACGTTGATCAGGAAATAATTGGGTGCGTCCGGTGGTAGCTGATTTCGCCATTCCGCCAGCAAATCCCCGCGCACCAGGCTGATCAGCAAGAGCATCATGATGCCGAGTCCGAAGGCCACCACTTGCATCACGCTGCCGTGTGCACGGCGGGTGATATTGGCGAAGCCGAATCGCCATGCGGTGCCCACCTGTTGGCGCAGTCGGCCAAGAGCTCGAATCAACAAGTAAGCCACGGCGCACAGCGCCACCACCGTGACCGTGGCGCCTCCGAGAACATAAGCCGCCAGGCGGGGGTCCTTGGCGTGCCAGGCTATCAGGCCAACGCACAGCAGAACGGCAAGCACATAGGTTCCCAGCGTGGACGCTGGCAGAGGGCCGAGATCCCGGCGCAAAACCCGCGCAGGCGACACCTGCTTCAGTCTGACGATGGGTGGCAGTGCGAATGCCGCCAGCACAGCCAGACCCGTGGCACTACCGGTCGCCAGAGGCAGCCAGGAGGGTGGCGGAAGCTCGGCGAGGATCATGCTGCCCAGCGCTTGCGCGATGATTGCCTGCGCGCCGTAGCCGAGCAGGCAGCCCATGGCACTGCCGAGGACGCCCAGTCCGAGGACCTCGAGAGAGTACACCCGCATGACGGTTGATTGGCTTGCGCCCATGCAGCGCAGCAGGGCGGCTGCGTCCAGGTGCCGCTCCGCGTGCCGGCGCGCAGCCACGGCGATGGCGATCCCTGCCAGCAACACGCTCACCAGCGCCGCCAGGCCGAGAAACTGATTGGCGCGTTCCAGCGCGGTGCGCAGCTCGGGCCGCGCATCCTGCACGCCCTGAAGTCGTTCGTGGTCTTTCAGCCGTCCCGGCAGCCAGGCGCGAAACCCATCGATCTGTTGCGAGCTGCCCGCGAACAGCACCCGGTGGGTGACACGGCTACCGGCCTGAACCAGCTTCGTGGCCGGCACATCGGCGATGTTCATGAGCAGGCGGGGCGCGATGCTGAACAGATCGCCGCCACGATCCGGCTCGTAGCTCAACACCCGCGAAACCACAAAAGGCAACGCACCCAGCGCCACCTCGTCGCCGACGCCGATGCCGAGTACGCTCATCAAGCGGGCATCCAGCCACGCGCTGCCGGGCGCCGGAATTCCTGAAGCGGGCTGGTCTTCGCCGAAAGGAGCGGCCGCAACCCTGAGCGCGCCCCGTAACGGATAAGCATCGCTGACGGACTTGACGGCTGCCAACTGGAAGTGGTCGCCCACGACCACCACGCTGGCAAAGCTCAGGGTGCGCGCCGTTGCAAGGCCGCGACTGCTCGCCTCCTCGGAGATGGCCGTGTCCAGAGGACTCGATGACACGAGCAACAGATCCGCCGCAAGCAGCTCGTTGGCGCCCACGACCATGGCGCGCTCCATTCTGTCGGTGAACAAGCCCACGGCCGTGATGCTGGTCACCGTAACAACGAGCGCCGCCAGCACCACGCGCAGTTCACCCGCGCGCCACTCGCGCTTCAGCAGCCGGTAAGCGAGGCGCGCGTCGTTGACGAAACTCTTGTCTGCGTCGTGGGTCACTGCATCTGTTCTCTTCGCGAGCAAGCCCGGTTCTGAAGCTCGCCGATCACGCTTCGCCATTCACAATGCACCCGCCGTCGAGCTCAACAATCCGGTCACAGCGCTCGGCAAGCCGTACGTCGTGGGTAACGAGCACCAGCGTCGTGCCATGCTCGTGATTGAGCGTGAACAGCAGTTCACCGACCCGCGCGCCGGTCTTGCGATCCAGATTCCCGGTAGGCTCGTCGGCGAACAGGATCATCGGCTCGCCGGCATAGGCTCGCGCGATCGCGACCCGCTGCTGCTCGCCGCCGGAGAGTTGCTTCGGATAGTGTCGCAGGCGATCGCCGAGGCCGACGCGATCGAGAATGATCTCCGCCCCCCGGCGCGGATCCGCGCGGCTCGCGAGCTCCAGGGGCAACATGACGTTTTCGAGCGCTGTCAGGCTCGGCAGCAGTTGAAAAGACTGGAACACGAAGCCCACGCGGCTCGCCCGCAGGCTCGCGCGGCCGTCCTCGTCCAGGGTGCCGAGATCGTGCCCGTCGAGAACCACGTTACCGTGACTTGCCGTATCCAGACCCGCCATCAATCCGAGCAACGTGGACTTGCCGGACCCGGAAGCCCCGACGATGGCCAGGCTTTCCCCCGGCGCGATGCTCAGGGTGATGTCGTCCAGAATAACCAGCTCCCCTTCCGGACTCGGCACCCGCTTGCCCAGCGACGTTGTGCTCAGATAGGGCAGGCGCTCATGCTTGGTCATATTCAATCCAGAGGTGGGGGAAGCCGCGTATGGTATGCGTCTCCAGCGGCAAGGCAAATATCAAAGAGTGTTATAGCGCCAATAGTCGCCAATAGTGGACACCCACTTATTCCTGATAGTGCACATCCGCTCGCTGGCGGATGCGACGGATGGTCTGGGATTGGAAGTGTCAAAATAATGACTTAGTTAACGACTTAGTCTATATTCTGACAATGGCTCAAGTCGGTATCCACGAAGCCAAGACTCACTTGTCCCGGCTCCTGCGCCGGGTAGCGGCCGGCGAGGTCATCGTCATCGCCAAAGGCGGCACGCCGCTGGCCCGGTTAGTGCCCATTCACTCACGGGCCCGCCGGGATCTGGGCCGGGATAGCGGCGCCGTCGAGCTGCACGAGGATTTCCATGCGCCCCTGCCGGAAGACGAAGGCGAGACCGCCCGGCCATGAAGCTGCTGCTCGACACCCAGACCTGGCTGTGGATGCAGGCCGCGCCGGAACGTTTCTCGTCCAGGGCGCGGGACATGGTGGACAACCAGGACATCGTGCTGCTGCTCTCGCCGGTGAGCGCCTGGGAAATCGCCACCAAGTACGCTCTGGGACGC
>CAXMNG010000388.1:0-5312 GCA_964194585.1 Salibacteraceae bacterium
GGGCTCGGCGTAGTCCGGCTTGATCTCAATCGCTGCGTCGAACTGCCGGGCGGCCTGCTCGCGTTTACCCTGCTCGGTGAGCACGCGTCCCAGATTGTTTCGCGCACGATGACTGGTGGGATTCTTTGATACGGTGTCTGCCCAGAGTGCTTCCCGGTCCTGCCAGACCATGTTGCGGATGACGGACGCCACCACCAGCGTCACGACGAGAGTCCCTGCCAGCATCGTCACTACGGCACGGTGGTGCTCAGGCGTCAGAGAGAACAAATAGGCGACCGCCAGGGCAAATGCGAACATGGGCAGGTACAGCCGATGCTCGAACGCGAGCTCGAGCCCGACGAATGATGATTCGATGGAAAGCGTGACCAGAAACCACATGTAGCAGAGCGACAGAATCGGATGCCGGCGTGCGAGGCGCAGGGCGGTGAACAGCAACGCAATCAGAATGGCCGCGGCCGCGAGTGTCGTAACTGGATCGACGAGGGAGTGCGAGATAGTAAAGGTGTGTTCCAGGCTCAATCGTCCCGGGTAGGGGAACAGCATCAAGCTCAGGTAGTAGACCAGTACCCGGAGCTCCGTCAGCAGGCGCTCGCCGGGAGTGAATTCACGATCCACATACTGCCCGGCGATGATCGCAGCCGGTTCGGTGCCGAGGTAGAAAAGCACGACGCCGGCACTCGCAGCAAGAGCGAACAAAAGATATCCGGGGCCTATCCCGGGCCACGCCTTTTCCCGATCCCGAAAAAAGAAGTATTCGATGAGGACGATGACGACAGGCAGGGTGGCGGCGATTTCCTTGCTGCCGAGGGCCAGCAGCCACGAGGCGAGCGCCGCGAGCCAGTAAACGCTCCGCCCGGAGCGATCTTTCCGTTGACGGCCGAGTAGATACAACAGCAATGACATCAAGTAGAACATGGTTGCCATGCTCGTCATTCTTTGCACGATGTAGGTCACGGCCTGTATCTGAGCCGGGTGCGCGATGAAAATCGCTCCCGCAAAAAGTGCCGCCAGGCGCAAGCGTCGTTCCGACACTGGTTTTCGGTGCGCAAGCGTTTGATTTTTGCGCAGCAGAATCAGGGCGAGAAAATAGACCAGCACGCCGTTCCCGATGTGGATGAGGATGTTCACCAGGTGATATCCCTTGACGTCGTAACCACCGGCAAGGTAGTTGAGCGCGAAGCTGATGTTGGCGACGGGACGCCGGCCGATGTGGCTTTCGAATCCAGCCGCGTGAAGTCCTTCGAAATCGATTGCCGTCAGTCGGATCGACGGGTTGTCGCGGATATTGGGGTAGTCGTCGAACACGAAGGGGACGGAAAAGCTGTTCAGGTAGACGACGAAGCCGAGGACGTAGAGAGCGATGACGGCGAGCAGGTGAACCTCGTAGGGTTTTCCGGCGAGTTTCACGGGTCTCAGGATCACTCCAAGGGCGTTACGCGATATCCGACCCGGGGAAAATGCACGACGATGTCCCCGACTTCCGGGGCCGAGCGGGAAATTGCGATCGTGTCGATGCTGACAGCGACAACGCGTCCTTCGACGGATGGATCGCCGCCATCCACATCCGGGACCACGGCGACCATCTGCCCCGGCGCAAGCCCTTGCGGGTCGCCGGCGTCGGCATGCTCGGCGGACGCGGCTGTCGCCGCACGGGCGATTTCCAGGGCTTGCTTCGCGTCCAGGTCCTCGGGGCGCCCATGCCCGATGGCGGCGACGCGCTTTTCCCAGGCCAACAGATTCGGGAATTGATCCAGGAGCGCCGGCCCACCCGCGTAGCGGCCGCGGAAGAACCACACGACGTGATAACACAGCGCATCGGGCAGCCCCGGCGCTGAGCCCAGCATGAAATCCCGATCGCCGGAAAGGCGCTCTTCGATCCAGCCGAGTTGGGCACGGATCTGCGCGAGGGTGTGGGGGAGCATCTTCTTCTGCGCTTGCCAGTCGAAGTTCGGGCCGAAGTATAGACGGCCGCGATCGCTGGCAAACTCTTCGGGAAGCTCATCTGCCTGGGCGCCCATTACGGCACCGATGATCGACGTGAACAGGGGGCCGTCGGTCCAACGGCTGACGGCCCAGGGCAATCCCGCGGCGTTATTGGGAAACAGCGTCGGTTGCGGGCAGCGCCTTTCCAGCTCGCGGATGATGCACTGGCTGTCGCAGTAAATGTCGGCGCCCACCTGTAGAACGGGCGTGCGCCTGTAGCCGCCGGTGAGCGGCATCAAGTCGGGTTTCGGTGGCAGGCGCGGAATCTGCACCGAGTGCCACGACACATTCTTCATACCGAGCACGACGCGCACTTTCTCGGCCACGGGTGACTGTGGGTAGTGATGCAGGATGATGTCGGTCACGTTCGCTTTCTCCATACCCGATCAGGCCGGCTCCAGTCTTGCCAGTACGCCATCGTCGTGATCGGTAAGCACATAAATATAGCCGTCCGGTCCGGTACGTACGTCACGAATGCGGCCGAGCACGTCTTCCAGCAAGCGTTCTTCATGAACGATTTCCTTGTCGCGCATTTCGAGACGCACCAGAAGCCGGTACTTGAGGGCGCCCACGAACAAGTTGCCGCGCCAGGCGGGAAACTTGTCACCGGTGTACAGGGTCATCCCCGACGGCGCGATGGACGGGGTCCAGTAGTGCAGCGGCTGCTCCATGCCTTCCTTGTGGGTTCCTTCGCCGATCTTCGTGCCCAAGACGTAATTGCGTCCGTAGGTAATCACCGGCCAGCCATAATTACGTCCCGAGGCGAGAATATTGACCTCGTCGCCGCCCTGGGGTCCGTGCTCGTGGGCCCATACGAGGCCGGAGCCGGGGTCCAATGTGATCCCCTGCACGTTGCGATTGCCGTAGGTGTAGATTTCCGGTCTGGCCCCCGCCGTCGTTACAAAGGGATTGTCGACGGGTACGCTGCCGTCGTCGTTGATGCGAATGACGGAGCCCGCATGATCGCCGATGTCCTGGGCGCGCGGCCGGTCGCCGCGCTCGCCGAGCGTGATCAGCAGTTGGCCGTCCATGTCGAACAGTAATCGGGATCCGAAGTGTCGTCCGCCGCGGGACTTGGGTAATGCCCGAAAAATGATCTCCACATTCTCCAGGGCGTCGTCGGCGAGACGCCCCCGCGCCACCTCGGTTCCCACGCCGTCCTCGTCGGCGCCGGTGAAGGAGAGATAGACGAGCCGATTGGAAGCGAATTCCGGATGCAGGGTGACGTCCAGCAGTCCGCCCTGACCGACCGCCGCAATGGCTGGCAGTCCTCGCACGGTTCTCGGTTGCAGCGTCGCGCCGTCGACGCGAAGCAGGCGGCCGGGACGTTCCGTGATCAGCATGTCACCGCCGGGCAGAAACGCGAGTCCCCATGGATGGTCGAGTCCGCGGACCAGGGTGACGACGCGAAAACGTTGCCGCTCACTGTCGAACACATCGTTCTCGGAAGCCCGTGCGTTGGGCGTTGCGCCTGTGGCCATGACGAGGGCCATGGCAAAGGCGACGCCAGCGGCGATGACACGACATCGTGCGATGGAAGACGTCGGCGTCCAGGTGATTGCAATCATGAGCGCAGGTAAGAGGCGCCGTTGACGTCGACGATGCAGCCGGTCAGAAAATCGGGTGCTTCGGTGCCCAGAAATACCAACGTGCGCGCGATCTCTTCGGGTTGGGCGACGCGGTTCAAGGGACTCTGGGCGCGGATGCCGTCACCATCCGGGCCCGCCAGGCGGACGGCCGCCAGGTCCGTCTGCACGAAACCCGGAGCGACCGTGTAGACGAAGACACCGTGGGGCGCGAGCGCCTGGGCCATGGATTGACCCATGGCATTGAGGCCGGCCTTGCTGGCGCCGTAAGCGGGTTGCTTCGGCTCGCCGCGAAAGGCGCCCCGCGAGGACACGTTGACGATGCGCCCGCCGCCGTGTGCGATCATGTACTTGGCCGCACAGAAGCTCAGATTGGCGGGACCCAGGAGATTGGTAGCCAGGATACGCTGCCAGGCCGCCTGCCATTGGGCGTATTCGATCTCCGCGACGTCATGGTGTTCTCCGACGCCTGCGTTGTTCACCAGTACGTCCAGCCCGCCCATGCGGGTGGTGACCTCGTCGACCAGAGACGCGACGGCCTGTGGATCGGACACATCGGCCGCCATGCTGCAGTGGCCGTCGCCGGGGAGGCTCGCCAGGGTCTGCGCCGCCGCGTCGGCATCCTGCCGGTAGTGAACGGCGACCCGGTTGCCGGCGGCGGCGAAAAGCCGTGCCGCGGCACGGCCGATGCCCCGCGATGCGCCCGTGATGAGCACGACTTTATTGGTTGCGCTCATGCCTTCTCCATAGGTACCTGTTACAGGGCGCGGCTGATGACCAGGCGCTGGACGTCGCTGGTGCCCTCGTAGATCTGGCACACGCGCACGTCACGATAGATGCGCTCGACGGGAAAGTCCGCAAGGTAACCATAACCTCCGTGGATCTGGATCGCATCGGAGCACACCTTTTCGGCCATCTCGGAAGCGAACAGCTTGGCCATGGATGCCTCCTTGATGCAGGGTTCACCCGCGTCCTTGCGCTCGGCCGCACCGTGCACCAGCCCGCGCGCGGCTTCGATGCGGGTTGCCATGTCGGCGAGCCGGAATGCCACCGCTTGGTGCTGCATGATCGGCACGCCGAAGGACTCCCGCTCGCGGGCATAGGCGAGGGCGGCCTCGTAGGCTGCCCGCGCCATGCCGGTAGCCTGAGAGGCGATGCCGATACGCCCGGACTCGAGATTCGCGAGCGCGATCTTATAGCCCTGGCCCGCATCGCCGAGCATCAGGTCCGGAGTCACTTCCACGTCTTCCAGCACCACCTGACAGGTATCGGAGCTGCGTTGGCCAAGCTTCTTCTCGACACTTGCCACGCGATAACCGTCTGACTCCGTGGGCACCAGGAAGGCGCTGATGCCGTGTTTGCCCGCTTGCGCGTCGGTGACCGCGAACACTATCGCCACATCGGCGATAGAGCCCGAGGTGACGAACTGCTTGGTGCCGTTGAGCACGAACTTGTTGCCGCTGCCCTCGGCCCGCGTGTGCAGATTTGATGCATCCGAACCGGCTTGTGGTTCAGTGAGACAGAATGCGCCGAGCATTTGCCCCCGGGCGAGGGGCTTCAAAAAGCGATCTTTCTGGGTATCGGAGCCGAAGCTTTGAATCGCGGCGCAAACGGGCGTGTTGTTGACGTTCATGATGGTGGAGACGCCGCCGTCTCCGGCCGCGATCTCCTCCACCGCAAGCACGTACGAGACGAAGTCCGTACCGGCTCCTCCCCATTGCTCCGGTACCGTCATGCCGAGCA
>CAXMNG010000389.1:0-10301 GCA_964194585.1 Salibacteraceae bacterium
GATCAGCTCGGGCCCTCGGCCGGAGCCGATACTCAGGCACCTTTCAGCTCGCTTTCCTTTTCATCTATGAATTCGTCGAAGTCAAACGGCTCGGCTGGCCCGCTGTCGATTCCTTCCTGGATCGCCTTGCGTAGTGCTTCGAACTTCGCTTCGCGTTCCTCGAGGAGCCTGAGACCCGCGCGGACGACTTCGCTTGCAGAGCCAAATCGACCTTGTCCAACTTGTTTCTCCACGAAGGTTTGGAAGTGATCCCCGAGTGCGACGCTTGTGTTCTTTGCCATGGATTCTACCCGCCTTAGTACCAATAATTATTATATGTTGGTATTATCGCCTGTCAACGCCATATGGGGCCGTGTTTGGAGGGATAGTTAGCGAGGCTTCCAGCCGCGGCGCGCTTCGGCCTCGATGAAGACACGTTTTACGTTGGGGAAGCTCGTCTTGATCTGATGGTCCATATGCGCCGCGGTCTCCTCCACCTCACCGACGCGCAGGCTGTCCGCGAAGTCGACGCTGATATTGACGAGGATGAACTCCGGACCCATGTGCATGGTGAGCACCTCGTTGACGTGGCGCACCGCGGGCTGGGCTCTGACGATGCGCCGAATGCCGTCAACGACTTCGCGGTTGGCCCTCTCACCGATTAGAAGCCCCTTGGTTTCGTAGGCGAGCCACGCGGCCGTACCGGCGAGTATCAAGCCGATGATTATCGAAGCGATGCCGTCGAAGACGGTGATTCCGGTAACGTCCCCCAGCCACACGCCCACGAAGGCGACCGTCAGTCCCAGCATTGCCGCAGAGTCTTCGAACAGAACGACGAAAAAGGTCGGGTCCTTTCCTTGCTGCACGGCAGCGATGTAGCTGCGACTGCCTTTGACACGGCCGAACTCCTTGAAGGCGAAAAACCACGCGCCACCCTCGAAGACCATGGCAAAGCCGAGGACGATGTAGTTGACGATGACGTTTTCCACCGGATGCGGTGACATCACCCGAACGATACCTTCGTAGAGTGACACGCCGGCGCCCACGGCGAATATCAATATGGCAACCACGAAGCTCCAGAAGTAAACCTCCTTGCCATGACCGAAGGGGAATTCGTCGTCTGGCGGCTTGCGCGATTGCTTAAGGCCGAACAGCAGCAGCACCTGGTTGCCCGTGTCGACCAGCGAGTGCACCCCTTCGGAGAGCATGGCGGAGCTGCCGGTATAGGCAGCAGCGGCGAACTTGGTGACGGCGATGAGGCTGTTGCCTATGAGGGCAGCGACGATGACCCTGGTCGAGCCGGACGCCACGTCCTATCTGCCCTTGCGGGCGGCGATACGCAGTCGAAGAGCATTGAGGCGAATGAAACCGGCGGCGTCTCTTTGATCGTAGGCGCCATGGTCGTCTTCGAACGTCACGGTGGCCGGGTCGTAGAGACTGTCGCTCATGGATCGCCGGCCTGTGACAATGACATTACCCTTGAACAGCTTTACGCGCACTTCGCCGTTGACCGGCTCCTGTGACGCATCGATGAGGGTTTGTAACAAGCGGCGTTCAGGGCTCCACCAATAGCCCTGGTAGATGAGCTTCGCGTAGCGGGGCATGAGCTCATCTTTCAGGTGTGCCGATTCACGGTCGAGGGTGATGGACTCGATGGCCCGGTGAGCCTTGAGCATGATGGTGCCGCCCGGCGTTTCGTAGCAACCTCGTGCCTTCATGCCCACGTAACGATTCTCGACGATGTCCAGACGGCCGACACCGTGCTCACCACCGAGACGATTGAGCTCGGCGATGACTTGTGCCGGTGTGATGGCTTCATCGTCGATGGCGACGATGTCGCCGCGCTCGAAGGCGAGGGTCAGGTTGTGCGGCTCGTCTGGAGCGTCTTCGGGCGACCGTGTCCAGCGCCACATGCTCTCGGCGGGCTCCGTCCAGGGATCCTCCAGCTCGTTGCCCTCGAAGGAAATGTGCATCAAGTTGGCATCCATGGAATAGGGCGATTCGTTGCTGCTCTTGCGCTCGATGGGTATTCCGTGATCGGCTGCGTAGGTGAGCAGGCGTTCCCTGGAGTTCAGATCCCATTCCCGCCACGGCGCGATGATCGTGATATCCGGCGCCAGCGCGTAGGCGCCCAGCTCGAAGCGCACTTGATCGTTACCCTTGCCGGTGGCGCCGTGGGCGATGGCGTCGGCGCCGGTCTCGGCCGCGATCTCTACCAGACGTTTGGCAATCAGCGGTCGGGCGATGGAGGTGCCGAGAAGGTACTCGCCTTCGTAAATGGTGTTGGCGCGAAACATGGGAAACACGAAATCCCGCGCGAACTCCTCCTTGAGATCCTCGATGTAGATTTCGGCGGCGCCCATGGTCTCGGCTTTGCGCCGGGCAGGCTCGAGCTCCTCACCCTGGCCGATGTCGGCGGTGAATGTGACGACCTGGCAGCCGTACTGGTCCTGCAGCCACTTCAGAATGATGGATGTGTCCAGGCCACCGGAGTAGGCCAGGACGATTTTGCGGATTTTCACTGTCGCTTCTCGCTTGCAACCGCTGCGGTCGAGGGCCGACCGGAAAACTGGCAATGATACCGACAAAAATCAGGGACAGATCTATTTTTTGCCCGAACAACTATGATTCCACGATGACGGACCATTCGCGCAGGCGTTTTCTCGCTGGGCTGGGGGCCGTATCGGCGGCGGCCCTGTCGCCGTTAGCCTCACGCTTGGTCGCGGCCGATGCCAGGGCTGCGGCGGTCGCCGTGCCCGGCTACGGTCCATTGCAGCCGGACCCGCAGGGCATCCTGAATCTACCGGAGGGATTTCACTACCGCGTGATTTCCCGGACCGGCCAGAAAATGGACGACGGCTTCGTCGTTCCGGGGCGCCCGGACGGTATGCACGCTTTCCCGGCGGCCCGGGGACGCACGAATTTGGTGCGTAACCACGAGCTCAATCCCGGGTCCGGGGACACGGCCTTTCGCGCCATGAAGGGGCAGCTGAGTGACGTCCAGCTGGCACGCATCTACGATCCCGGCGCCGGGCGTGGCGGGGTCACCACGCTCGTCGTCGATACCGCCGGTGGCACGGTGGAGAATCAGTTTCTGACCCTGGCCGGAACCCTGCGCAACTGCTCCGGCGGTGCAACCCCCTGGGGAAGCTGGATTTCCTGCGAGGAGATCGTCATCGGCGCCGGGCAATACGGCGCCCGGCGCGAGCACGGCTACAACTTCGAGGTGCCGGCGGCCGCGACAAGCCTGGTGGAGCCGCTGCCATTGAAAGCCATGGGCCGCTTCAATCACGAAGCGGTGGCTGTCGACGCGCGCACGGGAGTCGTCTACCAGACGGAGGATCGCGAGGACAGCCTGCTGTACCGGTTTCTGCCGCGGGAGCGTGGGCGGTTGGCCGCCGGCGGGCGCCTGCAGGCGCTGGCCATCCGCGATCTGCCGGCTGTGGACACGGGCAATCGTCGGGATGCCGCCAACGCCTTTGCGCTGGGCCGGCCCTACAGCGTGGATTGGGTGGATCTGGACGATGTCACATCGCCCAACGATGATCTGCGCCATCAGGGCCGGACCAGGGGCGCTGCCGTCTTCGTGCGTGGCGAAGGTATGACCGTCGAGACGGACGTGGCCGGTGGCGGGACCTGCATCTGGTTCGTGTGCACCACCGGCGGCCCCCACGGACTCGGTCAACTCTGGTGTTACCGGCCAGCGGCCGGCGAAGGCGGCGACGCCGAGCGGCGCAGGGCCGGCACCATCGAGCTGGGTGTCGAGCCACGCAACATCGATCTACTGCACAACGGTGACAATCTCACCCTGGCGCCCTTCGGCGATCTGCTGGTCTGCGAGGACAACCCGGTTGCTCAGCACATCGTTGGCATTACCGCTACCGGTGGCATGTACCGTGTCGCCGCCAACGCGCGGCGCGATTCCGAGTTCGCCGGCGCGACATTTTCAGCGGACGGGAGCACCTTGTTTGTGAACCTGCAGAAGCCCGGATTGACCTTTGCCGTCAAGGGGCCGTGGAACGCGCGGCGTGCTTAATGGAGACAGAAATTAATGGGGACAGATCTATTTTCATTAAGCTCTTCGTTGCGTGTTCGTGAAGTGATCCGCGAGCACTCTCGCGACGCAGCAGGTCACTTTTTTACCGGTGGGGATATCGAGAAACTCGTTGGGGCCGTGGGCATTGGAACCGGGGCCCAGCACACCGGTGATTAGAAATTCGGACGCGGGAAATTTTTTACCCAACATGGCCATGAAGGGGATGGTTCCGCCTTCGCCCATGTACACCGCATCGCGGCCGAAGTAGTCCTTCGAGGCGGCGCCCACCGAGGCCTGCAGCCAGTCGCTGACCGGCGGAGCGTTCCAGCCGTCAGCGGCCATCTCCGGGCGGAAGCTGACATGGGCGCCCTGGGGCGGGTCGGCTTCCAGGAGCATTTTCAGTTCCCGGGAGGCGTGCTCGGCGTTACAGGTCGGTGGCAGCCTGAGGGAAATGCGCACCGCGGTCATGGGGCGGGCCACGTTTCCGGCGGCTTCCAGGGCGGGGATCCCGGCCGCGCCGGTGATCTCCAGCGCCGGGCGCCAGGTGCGGTCGAGCACCATCTCGGCGCCCTCGTCGCGCACCGGGCCGACGCCGTCGAGGAACGGGAACCGGGTGTAGAGGGTGTCACCCAGCACTTGCGCCGCATGCTCGGCCTGGGTCCGGCGCTCGCCGGGGATGTCGACGCGAAAGCTCGGCTCGAGAATATTGCCGCTCCCATGATCCTCGAGTCGGCCCAGCAGTTGCCGCAGCAGCCGGAAGGAGGACGGCACGATGCCACCGGCGTCACCGGAATGCACCCCCTCGCTCAAGACCTCTACACTCAGATCGCCGGCCGCCATCCCTCTCAGTGAGGTCGTGCACCACAGTTGATCGTAGTTGCCGCAACCGGAATCCAGGCATATGACCAGATCCGGCTTGCCGATGCGCGGGGCGAGGGCGTCGATGTAGTAGGGCAGATCGTAGCTGCCGCTCTCTTCGCAGGCCTCGATGATGATTACGCAGCGCGCGTGGGGGATCCCCTGATCCTCCAGGGCGTGAATCGCCGCCAGGCTCGCGAAGGCCGCGTATCCGTCGTCGGCGCCGCCGCGACCGTACAGCCGCTCGCCCTCGATGACGGGAATCCAGGGGCCGAAGCCTTCGCGCCAGCCGTGCATCTCAGGTTGCTTGTCCAGGTGGCCGTAGAGCAGCACTGTGCCTGCCCCGATACTGCGGGGGCCGACATCTTCACCACCCGTCTCGTCGTCTCCCCGGCCCGGCACTTCCATGAATATGAGCGGCGTGCGACCGGCCAGCCGTACCACCTCCATGTGCATGCCCGGCAGTGCGTGGCCGCGGCACCAGCTCTCCATGAGCGAGACGGCGTCCTCCATATAGCCGTGGCTCTGCCAGTCGGCGTCGAATGCCGGCGATTTGTTCGGGATCTTTATGTATTCGATCAGCTCTGGAACGATGGATTCGTTCCAGAGCTGATCGACAAAGCGTTGTGTGGCTGTGCTGTCCATGAATCATTTCTCCCCCGACGATCCGAGCGGCTATTATAGCCACGCTCTTTCAATCGCCAGCCGATCCCCCCTGGCACGGTGACGCCATGATCTTGCACGTGGATATGGACGCCTTCTACGCATCGGTGGAAGAGCTGGACGATCCCGGGCTCGTCGGCCAGCCGGTAGTGGTGGGCGGTACGCCGGACGGACGCGGTGTGGTGGCCGCCGCCAATTACGCGGCACGGCGCTACGGTATTCACAGCGCCATGCCGGCGGCCCGGGCCCGGCGCCTGTGTCCCCACGCCGTCTTCATCCGATCGCGCATGGATCGTTACGTGGAGGTATCTCGCGAGCTGCGTGACATCTTCGCCCGCTACACGCCGTTGCTGGAGCCGCTGTCCCTGGACGAGGCTTTTCTCGATGTGACATCGAGCTTGCGCCTGTTCGGCGACGGGCAAGCCATCGCCCGGCGTATCAAGGAGGAAATTCGCGACGAGCTCGGCCTGGTCGCCTCGGTGGGGGTCGCACCGAACAAGTTTCTGGCCAAGCTGGCCAGCGATCTGGACAAGCCCGATGGCCTGGTAGTGGTACCGACGGACGCCATCGAGGCGTTTCTCGAACCCCTGCCGGTATCGCGGTTGTGGGGGGTGGGCAAGGTGTCAAACCGCGATCTCGCCGAGATGGGCGTGTATACCATCGGTGATCTGCGCCGCTTGCCGGAGGAGCTTCTGGTCAGCCGCTTCGCCAAGTCGGCGGCGCATTGGGCGCGGCTCGCCCGGGGCATCGACGATCGCCGGGTGGTCCCGGATCGTGACGCCAAGTCCATCAGCCATGAAACCACCTTCGCCACCGATATCGGCGACGCCGAGGTTCTGAAATCGTGGCTACTGGAGCTGACCGAGCAGGCGGCCACGCGCCTGCGCCGCCAGGGTCTACGCGGCAAGACGGTGTTCATCAAGGTGCGTTACGCGGACTTTCACACCGTCACGCGCTCCGAAAGCCTCGATGCGCCCAGCAACGTGACCAGAGAGCTGTATGTGACGGCCGCGCGTCTTTTGCAAACCCAGCTCGCACGCAG
Source organism: Salibacteraceae bacterium (assembly GCA_964194585.1). Taxonomy (GTDB): domain Bacteria; phylum Pseudomonadota; class Gammaproteobacteria; order HK1; family HK1; genus JAABYT01. The sequence continues at coordinate 6,579 of CAXMNG010000389.1, forward strand.
CCCACGGCCGGTACGGCTCCTGGGAATGGGCGCGAGCGGCATCACCAGCGAGGAGCTGGAGCAGGGCCAATTGTTCGAGACCGAGGATCGCGAGCAGCAACGGCGTATCGACACGGTGGTAGATTCGATCAAGTCACGGTTCGGCAATCGCGCCTTACGCCGGGGCGGTGGTGCGCGGCGTCCGGGAGACCGTCGTCTAGACTGAAGCCATGCGTCTCGCCCCGTTTCTGATCTACGTCCTCGCCATATTCGTGCTGACGGCCGTGACCTCCTACCCGGTGTTCCTGGGCCTGGAGGTACTCGGGCTGCGTGACATGCCCTTCGACGAGATGGTGATGCGGCTGTTGAAGCTTTACGGCCTGCTGGGTCTATGGCCGTTGCTCTCGAGCCTCGGTCTCAACACACGGGCCGGCTGGGGCTATGGTCCGAGTCGCAGCCGCCGGGGGTTTTTCAAGGGTCTGCTGCTCGGCGCCGCCATCGGTATCGCGAGCATGGCGCTCGTCGTGGCGATTCTTCTGGTATTCGAAATTCGCGTCGCGAGGCCGGGCGTAGTGTTGAGTCCGCTGGTTCTGACGGTTGTTCTGTTGCAGAGTGCGTTTGCCGGCTTGATGGTGGGATTCATCGAGGAGACGTGGTTCCGCGGGGCTCTGCAAACCAGTATCGCCCGGGTAAGCAACAGCGCATTCGCCATCGTCTTCATTTCGATGATCTATGGCGCCATACACTTCGTGAGCGCCGACATCAATATTCCGGCGGACGAGGTTCGCTGGCTGAGCGGGACCGCCGTGCTGTTCACGAGTCTGCACGGTTTTCGCGATCCCGTCTTCTTCGATTCCCTATTCGCCCTGGTCTCCGGCGGTCTTCTCCTGGGGTTGATTCGCTATCGCACGGGGCGTATTGCCGAGTGCATCGGTATTCACGCGGGCTGGGTCATGGTGGTGAAAATGCTGCGTCACACCACTTACCCGAACGCGGAAGCTTCGTGGTCGTTCATGATTGGCAGTTATGATGGAGTCATCGGAGTTCTCGCGGGTCTCTGGTTCAGCTCGCTCGCCATTGCCTACTACGTTCGCTACGGACGACGGATTTCCGCTCCTTGAGTCGCGGCCATGAACGAAAAGATCGAGTATGAAATCAATTCGGCGACATACGAGTGGACTTCGCGGCTCTTTACTCTGTTGAGAAAAGTTCTCGCGGTAAATCTCAAACTGCACCACCGGGACGCCCAGATCGCCGACGGTGACATCTTCCTGTTCAATCATTTCGCCCGCTTCGAAACCTTCATACCCCAATACCTCATCCACATTGAAAGTGGCGCCTACTGTCGGTCCATCGCCGCCGGGGAATTCTTCGTCGAAGGCGATGCCTTTTCCAACTATCTGATTCGCGTCGGCGCGGTGCCGGAGAATCTTCCCGATCTCCTGCCATTTCTTGCCAAAGAGATTCTCAGGGGACGTAAGGTCGTGGTGTTCCCCGAAGGCGGCATGGTGAAGGACAGGCGCGTTCTGGATTCGCGGGGTTCATACAGCGTTTATTCGCGAAGCGCCGAGGCGCGCCGCAAGCAGCACACTGGCGCGGCCGTGCTGGGACTGGCACTGGAGGCATTCAAGCGGGCGGTAGTGAAAGCCCACGAGGCAGGTCACTCGCGCCGCATCGACTCTTGGGCGGAATCCCTCGAGCTCGTTAGTGGCGAGGAACTCCTGAACGCTGCCCGCAGGCCCACGCACATCGTACCGGCGAACATCACCTTTTATCCCATCCGGGTACGCGACAACCTGTTGCGCCAGGGAGCGGAACTCCTCAACAGAGGCTTGAGCCGGCGGCTCTCGGAGGAGTTGCTCATCGAGGGCAATATTCTGCTTCGCGATACCGACATGGATATCCGCCTGTGCAAGCCCGTGCGTGTGACGGATTGCTGGCGATGGTGGGACCGGCAACTGCTGGAGCGCGTAGCCGCCCGATTGGAGTCTCTTGGCGCTGCCTTTGCGCTGAGACCCGATTCCGGTCGCTGGGACCGGCGCTGGCTTGCCCGACGTCTGCGGCGCAATGCCATGCGGTTGCGCGACGACTACATGCATCGCATGTACATGGGGATCACCGTCAACTTGAGTCATCTGGCATCCAGCCTGGTGCTCGGTCTCGTCGATCGCAACCAGGATGCCATCGAGGATGCTCGTTTTCGCCGGATGCTCTATGTGGCCGTCAAACGGCTGCAGTCCGAGGCCGAAATCAATTTGCATCGCAGCTTGCGCAATCCACAGGCCTACGGCGGTTTGCTGGAAGGCGAATGCGCCGGCTTCGAGCAGTTCCTGAGAACCGCTTCGAAGACGGATCTCATTTATCACGTCGATGATGAATACTGGTTTCTGCCGAAGCTGCGCACCGAGCACACGTTTGACGAGGTGCGGCTGGAGAATCTCGTCGAAGTCTACGCCAATGAGGCGGCGCCGCTTCGTGGTGTTGGGTACGCGGTCAAGGAGGCTCTCGACGGAGGCGGGTCGGTAGCCGAGGATGCACTGGCGAGATTGCGCTTCGATGATGAGCTAATCGGCCACCAATGGGATCGCAAGCAATTCTCGAAGCCACGATACTGCGAGATCAACGATACCGAGACCGCCACCGAGAGTGGCGAGCCTTTTCTGTTGACGCCGCAAAAGCCGCGCCCGCTGGGCGTGGTGCTGGTGCACGGCTTCCTGGCTTCACCCGCCGAGTTGCGGGATTTTGGCGAGCAGCTTTTTCGTCTCGGCTTTCCCGTGCTCGGCGTGAGACTCAAGGGCCATGGAACGTCACCATGGGATTTGCGCGAGCGTAGCTGGCAGGACTGGCAGGATTCGGTGCGTCGCGGATTTTCCATCATGGCGGCGCTCGCGCCGCGGATCGCGCTGGTGGGGTTTTCCACGGGTGGCGCATTGTCGTTGATTCTTGCGTCGGAGCGGCCGCCGCAGCTCGCCGGGGTGGTAGCGGCCTCGGTTCCGATGAAGTTTCAGGATCGCGGCATGCGCTACGTGCCGCTGGTGCACAGCGCCAACCGCCTGGTGCGATGGATGTCGTCCTTCGAGGGAATCAAGCCGTTTCAAGCCAACGAGTCCGAGCACCCGCACATCAACTACCGCCAGATGCCGGTACGTGGCTTGTACGAGTTGACCGTGCTGGTGGACGTGCTGAAGGCGAGCCTGCCGCAGGTGGCGTGCCCGGTGACGCTCGTCCAGGGCAGCGACGACCCGGTGGTGGTACCCGACAGTATCAACGCTATTCTGGGTTACCTGGATGGCGCGCCCGTGGACTGGAAGATGATCGATTCCGAGCGCCACGGGATCATCAATGAGGATATCGGCGACACGCGCGCCACCATCGTCGCGTCGCTGCACGCCTGGGCGGACCCGGCGGGCGGAATTCAGTCCTTGTCGTAGCGGTTCTTCAGGCGCTGTACGTGTTCGCGCGCACGGTCCAGGGCTTCCTTGGCTTTCCGGCGTTCGTCGCCGCCCTTTGGCTGGCCGGAATCCGGCGTTTCTTTGGCCGACGCCTCCTGTTCCATCTCGCGCATGCGCAGGCTGTGCTCGATGGAGCTTGCCTCGTCGTCGTAATCGCCAGAAAGCTGGGATTTCACATCGGACATCAGATCTTGAGAAGCCTTCACCTGGCGCTTCGCCTCCTCGGCCTTGGCTTTGACACGCACACGCTCCTTCTCTTTCGACGCCGCCGAGCCGTCGTGGGCGCGCTCTT
>CAXMNG010000390.1:0-2686 GCA_964194585.1 Salibacteraceae bacterium
TCTTCCTGCGTCTTCTTCTCCGTACCCGAATCTGATTGCTCTTCCAGATTGCTGGGGGCGAAGACGTTCCCGTAGCCTTCGGTACCCTTGGCGCGCACCTTCGGCGCCGCGGGGGCGCCCGGGGCGCTCTGCGCGCCGGGGGCGGCGCCTTTGAACATCTCCACGGCCTGGCGGATCTTGGTGCGTTCGGCGGCAAGGCGGCGTTTCTCTGCCTTGACCTGAACTTTGCACTCCTCGACGCCGGTGGTGCCGGCGAAGTAGATGGTGCCGAAGCCGGCGATGAAGATCAGCAGCGCGACGATTACTGCCGGATCTGCATAGAGCGCGGCCTGCTGCGCCCGGGTCGCCGTCTCGCCGCGGGCGACCGCTTGGGAGGCTTTCTGGGCCGCCGCTTCACGGCGCTGGAGGATCTCGAAGAATATGGCGCCGATGAGTGTCAGCACGACGATGACCACGGCGAGCGCGCTGATGGAGGGATTGATCCCGTAGCGCACCTTGCTCGCGAGCACGGTGGTGAGGGTGCTCTCGGAGACGATGGTGAACACGGTCGTGTTGTAGTTCTCGAAGGAAGCGAGGAAGGCGAGCACCGCGGCCGAGCCGATGGCGGGTTTCAGAAACGGCAGCAGCACCTTGCGGAAGGCCTGCACGTTGGTGGCGCCGAGATCCAGCGCCGCCTCTTCCTGGGCGGATTCGAAACGCTGCAGCCGGGAGATGAACACGAGCATCGAATAGGCGGCGATGAACGTCGACTGGCCGACGATGGTCAGAAATATCCCGTTGTAGAAAACCGAGTTGTAGCCGGCGCCGAACATGACCCCCAGCCGGTCCCAGAAAACCAGGGTCGAGATGCCGAGAACGACACCCGGGATCAGAATCGGTGACACGACGATGGTGTAGTACCAGGGTCGGACCCGCGAGCTCACCTGGGTCAGCATGAGTGCGCCCGCGAGGCCCATGGGCACGGCGATGAGCACGACGCCGAAGCCGATGATGAGACTGTTCTGGAGGCCCTCCATGAGGGTTCTATCCTCGGCGAGGACGTTGAACCACTCGACGGTGAAGCATTCGAAGGGCGATACACGGGGAAAGGCCGAGCTGTTGAAGGCCGAGACGCTCATGAGCAGCAGCGGCCCGAACAAATAGGCGAAGAACAGAAGCACGAAGCCGATCACGAAGAACTTCCGGATGCGATCGGCGGTCACTTGGCGATCTCTCCCAGGTTGACTTTGAAGATCTTCATTACGAGCAGCACGAACAGGATCGTCGACACGAGCAGAACGATGGCGTAGGCGGATCCCCGCGGCCAGTTGCCGCCGGTGTTGAACCATTGATAGATGATCTGCGTGAACCACAGACTGCTCGGGCCACCGAGGATCTGCGGCGCAGCCAGTGCGCCGGCGCTCAACATGAAGACCATGGTGCAGCCGGAGCTGATGCCGGGCTTGGCGAAGGGAATCACGATGCGCCGGTGGATGCGCAGCCACGACGCCCCCATGTCGCGCGCCGCTTCGATCTGATTCTTGTCGAGGCTCTCGATGGCGTTATAGAGCGGAAAGATCATCAGCAGGATGTAGGCATAGCCGAGCCCCGCATAGAGCGCGATATTGTTCGGAATGAAGTCGTAGGGTTCGTCGATGATTCCCGCCCACATGAGGAAGGCGTTGATGACACCGGCCGAGCCGAACATGATGCGGAAGGCGAAGGCCCGCAGTATCTCGTTGACCCAGAAGGGCACGATCAGCGACAGCACCATCAAGCGTCCCCAGCCACCGTGGGCCGACTGCGCGAGGTAATAAGCAATCGGGTAGCAGAGCGCGAGATCGAAGAGCGTGACGAAGAGCGCCGCCAGCAGCGTTCTCACGAATACGCTCAGGTCCACGGTGTTGTAGCTGCCGGCCTCCCGGGCACTGCCGTAAATCATGAACTTGTAGTGCTCGAGGGTGACAACGTCCAGGGGGCCACCGACGTCCGCGGGGGGCAGATTCTTGCTCAAGGAAAAATCCACCATGAAAAGCTGGGGCAGGATGATCAGGATGAACATCCAGAAGGCCACGGCGACCAGCAGGAACATGCCGAGGGCCATGCCGTTCTTCTGGAAAAAGTGTCGCAAGGTTGCCGCGGGATTCATGTGGCGATGCTCGTGGGGTTGGTGCTCTTACTCGCCGGCCGCCAGGGGGCCTTCCGGTAGCGCTACCGCCAGATCCGGACTGAACCCAAGAGTCACGCTGGCGCCGGTCTCGTGGCCGAGCTCCTGGCCGTCGTTGACCAGCGACATGGCGACCCGCCTTTCACTCTGGGCCACGTCCAGATACACCTGCCAGAGATTGCCCTCGAACTCCTGCTGGGCGATGCGCGCCTCGATGGTGTTCTCAGGGCTCGTGCCGTTCACGAATTTCAGCGATTCCGGGCGCACGAACACGAAGGCATTGTCGTTGTGCTCGAGCGTGCTGCCGTCGTTGGTGGACATGCGCGCCTTCAACGGGCCCACGTTGGTGTCCACCACCGCGTAGTCGCCGCTGAGCTCCGAGACCCGCCCGCGGAAGAGATTGTTCTCGCCGACGAAAGAGGCGACGAAGGAGGTGGTGGGGCGATCGTAAATGCTCGTGCCGTCACCCACCTGCTCGATGAGCCCTTCGCGCATGACGGCCACGTTGTCCGACATGGTGAGGGCTTCGCCCTGGTCGTG
>CAXMNG010000391.1:0-9337 GCA_964194585.1 Salibacteraceae bacterium
TCTCGAGCGCGTGCACGACCTTCTCGAGCACGGCGTCGCCGGACAGCGTAAAGGGCTGCGACTTGTCTTCGGTGGCCAGCCTCGCTTCCACCCGCCGGTACGCTTCCCGGTGCGGACTGTTCTCGATGTCGATATTTGCCTTGAAGGCCTCGTAGGCGTTCTCCCGGAAGCGACTCTCGATGGGGCCCGGCTCGATGAGCGACACGTAGATGCCGGATCCCGAGAGCTCCATACGCAGAGTGTCGGTCAGGCCCTCGAGCGCAAATTTGCTCGCGTTGTACGCTCCCCGCCATTTGAGCGCCACGAAGCCGAGCAACGAGCTGTTCTGAATGATGCGTCCGTAACCCTGCCGGCGCATGATCGGCAGCACGCGGCATGTCAGCTCGTGCCAGCCGAAGACGTTCGTCTCGAACTGCGCCCGCAGCGCATCCGTGCCGACATCCTCGACCGCGCCGGGCTGGCCGTAGCCGCCGTTGTTGAAGAGCCCGTACAACTTGCCGCCAGTACGCGCGAGTACCGTATCCAACGCCTCGTGGATCGACGCGGTGTCGCGCAGATCGAGCCTCATGGCTTCGAACCCCTGCTCGCCGAGGCGCGTCACATCGGATTCCTTACGCGCGCTGGCAAACACCCGATAACCCCGTGCCTTGAGCCCAGCGGCCACGCACGCGCCGATTCCGCTGGAACACCCGGTGATGAGCACCGCTCTGTCTGAATTGTCACTCGCCATGCATTACTCGCCCTGGATCGTAATCGTGAGGCGGCGGCAAAAGTGTGACTGGCGGTGCTCCCACAGGTAAACGCCCTGCCAGGTGCCCAGGGCGCAGCGCCCGTCCACCACCGGGATACTCAGCATGGAGTGGGTGAGCACGGATCGCACGTGGGCCGGCATGTCGTCGGGCCCCTCGGCGGTGTGGGTGAACATCGGATCACCATCCGGCACCGCGCGCGCCATGAACGTCTCGAGATCACGCCGTACCGCCGGGTCGGCGTTCTCGCAGAGCATCAACGACGCGCTGGTATGGTGAATGAAGACGTGACAGAGCCCTCGCGCGATGCCACCGTCCGCGACCACCCGTTGCACGCGATTCGTGACGTCATAGGTCCCCCGCCCGGTGGTGGCGACCTCGAAGCTGTCCTGGTGGAGCATCTGGGCTAGCCTGCATTCTTGACCATGACTTGGCAAGGGCCGGTCTCGGAAAGCCTGCGTTTGGCTCGGCCAGAGCATAAGATACAAATGCAGGGAACATGACACCGCAACGCTACCAAAAACTCCGGCGGGTGCTCGACAGTCGCCAGCCCGATCTCACGGTGCTGCTCGACAACGTGCACAAACCGCACAATTTCTCCGCGATCCTGCGAAGCTGCGACGCCGTGGGTGTCTTCGAAGCCCATGCCGTGTGGCAGGACCCGAAGCTGCGTGCGAATCACCTGACCTCCGGCGGCACCGCCAAGTGGGTCGGAATACGCACCCACCCGGATATCACGACGGCCGTAGCGGAACTGCGCGCGCAGGGCTTTCAGTTGGTTGCGGCGCACCCGGAGGGAGACGCACGGGATTATCGCGAGCTCGACTACACTCGCCCGACGGCGCTCCTGCTCGGCGCCGAGCTTCAGGGACTCGGCAAGGCAGCCCTGGAATACGCCGATGAACGCGTTTGCGTGCCCATGTTGGGTATGGTGGAGTCGCTCAATGTCTCGGTGGCCGCCGCCACCATCCTCTTCGAAGCGCAACGGCAGCGTATCAACACCAATCAGTATGCCGAGAGCCGTCTCGATCGGGCGCGTTACCATCGGACACTCGTCGAATGGGCCCACCCCGCCGTCGCCAGCTACTGCAGGCGGCACGCGCTCACATATCCGGATCTGGATGACAACGGCGAAATCGTGGGACCATTACCCAAGTCCGGTGGAACCGTGTAGCAAACTCCGCAACGCGACCGACAAATCTGGAAGCGGGATTGGAGGGAAATTCCATGAGAATCACATACCTGATCTTTGCATCGACACTGATAGTCTCCTGTAACGCGTGGGCCGAGCTGGTAGTCCTGCAGACTGGCATCCAAATGGATGCGGTTGAAGAGCACGTTGGCCGGAAAACCGGTTCGGTATGGAGAGGCCTGAAGAACGGGAAACCCTACGCGGTGACGTATGTCAGAGTGACGAAATCCAGCGCAACACTGGAAGACACCGATGGATGCACTTGGACTCGGTCAACTACATTCTCTTCGCCCTCCACCGAATGGGCGAATTGCAGTGGAAGAGACGGAAGCGCGATCGTAACTCTCAAATCGCCGATCTTTCCCTACCACGTGGGCAAGACGTGGGCTTTCAATGTAGACGCCGGTCGTTGGCGAACCTCTCGGGAGTGCAGAGTCGTGGACACTGCGCGCGTGAGAACCGGAATAGGCGAGAACGATACTTTCAAAATCGCCTGCAAGGACAAATGGAACACGCGCACATTCTTCTACTCACCCGAGCTGGGAGCTTCGGTCCATTTCGAACGTCACCGCAGAAAAAAAGGGCAACGCATCACCTATGAGTTCATTCGGTTCGAGTAAGCGGTTGGGACACCAGCTCGCACCTACCGGCAAGTAGCCAGGATCAAGACCGTTCAGCGGCCAAACGCTCGAGCTCCGCGTTGCGCTCCTCCTTCGGGAGCTTCGAAAGCGCTTCCACTGCCTCGTGGAACTTGCTCATATCGCCGTCTTGATCGGCTAGCAGACGCTCGAATGCCGGCACGTACGCATTATAAGTAGCGAGCAGCGCGAGCCTCGCGTTGTTGAGATCGTTCGCGAACCAGCCATCGTAGCCCGAATAGCCGACCCAGGACGCTTTCAACTGCGCGTAGCCCAGGCGCAGCCGACCGAAGAGACGTTCCTTCTCGAGGAGCTTGTCGCCATCGTCCATGGATGACGCGTAGAGCGTCTCGAGATTCTCCCGTGTCGCCAGAACGAGCGCCAGAAACTCGTCGCGTCGCGTACGCTCCAACGCGTAGGCCGCCAGCATCGACGGCGTCGCATTGCGCGCGAGCCAGCGCTGCACGCCTTCACGTTCGACGGCGACCGCATAGGATTCGTTGAACGACGAATCGCCGGCAACGAACAGCCGCTCGTGGGTGAGCTCGTGAAACAGCGCACCGGCAAAACGGTATTCCGCATCTAAAAGAATCGTGTTGAGGATGGGATCGTCGAACCAGCCGAGGGTCGAATAGGCACGTGCGCCTGCGACGGCGACGTCCATACCCTCGAATTCGAGCTCATCGGCATACTCGCGCGCATCGCTTTCCTCGAAATACCCGCGGTAAGACACGCAGCCGATCACAGGGAAGCACCAGGTCTTCGGTTGCAACGAGAGAGCGGGCGCGGCGATGACGTTCCAGGTGACGTAAGGCTTCCCGACGTCAACATAGCTGCGATAGCTTCCATCGTCGGGCAACGCCAGCTCTTCGATGGCGAATTCGCGGATCTCCTTGGCGCGTTCGAGCTTCTTCTTGAGTTCTACGGGAGTAGACTCATCTTCCACCAGCGTGCCGATGTCCTGGCGCTTGGCCATCAAATCCAGATGACCGCCGATAGATTGGGCGTAGTAGCCGCACCCGCCGAGGATCAGCAACACGGCGGCGGCGGCGATCCAGGCTCGGCGCTGGACGATGAACTTTCTCAACGGAAACACGTGGCGTCGCCAGAATCCTTCAAAGCAACGGTTTCAGACGCGGCCACACGTTTTCCAGCAATAGCGGCTGCGCTTCGGCCCGTGGATGAATGCCATCGGCCTGCATCATTCCCTCCACGCCACCGATACCGTCGAGCAGGAACGGCACCCGCGACGTCTGGTACTGGTCGGCGAGCTCCTCGTAGATGGCGTGGAAAGCGTTCGTATAGGCGGGACCGTAGTTCGGCGGCAGGCGCATACCGAGCAACAGCACGCGTGCACCCGCCGCCTGCGAATCATTGATGATGCGCTCGAGGTTCGCCCGGGTCACGCTCAACGGCAACCCGCGTAGTCCGTCGTTACCGCCGAGCTCCACGACGACGATGTCGGGCCGGTACCTGGCAAGCGCCCGGGGCAGCCGCGTCGCACCGCTGTTGGTGGTATCGCCGCTGATGCTCGCATTCACCACGAGGTAGCCCGATCGGTTTTCTTCCAGGCGTTTTGCCAGAAGATTCACCCAGCCGTCATCTACATCCAGGCCGTAAGCACTGCTCAAACTATCACCCAACACCAGGATGACCCCGCCGAGCGCGTGGGCAGGCGCCCCATTGACGAGCGCCAGCAACAGGATGAAGTGCAAACGGCCGAACACCGGCCGTCGCCCGGGGAGCGGGCGCGGTGCCGGATCAGTCACCAGGCGCCAGTCCCCTGCGGAACAGCTCACCGAACCCCTTCACCTCGTCGTCGTAACCGGCAAGCCGCAGACAATGCCAGGCGGTGGCGATATTGCTGGATATGACGGGCTTTTTGATGACGCCCTCCAGCGCATCGACGGATTCTGCAAGCCGCATGCTCGTGCACGAAACGAAGACGGCGTCCACGTCGTCACCACTGGCGAGCTCCACCGCGGCTTTGCAGGTGGTCTCACTGGTGATGCGCGCGACTTTTGCGTCGTCGGACAGGTTCCAGGAGCCCATGACCGGCACCTGAAAGCCGAGCCTCGAGATGTAATCACGCATGCTGCGGTTGATCTCGTCGACATAGGGGGCGATCAGGCACACGCGTTTTGCACCGAGAGCGCGCAACGCGGCCGCCGCAGCTTCCATCGGTGAAGTGCAGGCGATATCGGGCCGCGCTTCGTGAATGCGCGCGTGCACTGTTTCGGGACCGATGACCATGGCGCCGGATGTGCAGCCGTAGGCGATCACATCCAGGGGAACGCCGGGGACGATGACCCGCGCCGCCTCTGCCATGCGCCCTTCCATCGCCGCCAGCGTTTCCGGAGTGATGTCCGAGTCGTTGTAGATGCGGCTTTCGTATAGCGCGACGCCGGGTATATCGAGCATTTTGCGAAATTCGTGCTCGATGGTCAGGTCCGAGGCAAGCACGATGAGTCCGATTCGGCAACGGTAGCCGATCTGGTCTGCGAGCTCGTAAGCCATGTTCTGCCGATCGACGACAAGCGGCGCCTCGACTTCGTTGCTGGTGACGGTCTGTGTGCTCATGCTGAATCCTCCCGGGTGACGCGCTTAAACGTAACGCATCCCCTCCAAATCGATACCGGGCTCGCGGCCCGCGATCAGATCGGCCGTGACCTTGGCCGAGCCGCAAGCCATGGTCCATCCGATGTGGCCGTGGCCGGTATTGAGGTACAGATTACGGTACCGGGCAGGTCCCAGGAAAGGGGTACCTTCCGGGGTCATGGGGCGCAATCCTGCCCAGTAGTCAGGTTGATCGTATTCGCCGACGCTTGGGAACAGCTCCCGGCCGAGACGCAGCATGGCGCGGAAATCCCGCGGATGATAGCTGCGATCATAGCCGCTGAACTCTGCCGTCGACGTCAATCGCAACCGCTCGCCCATGGGGCAGTAGGCGATCAGATTGTCGTCGTCGACGCCCCCCATCATCGGCGCTGCGTTGCTCTCGCGCATGGGTACGGTGACCGAATACCCCTTGACCGGATAAATGGGCAGCCGCACTCCGATCGTGCGCCCGATGATTGCACTGTCGCAGCCGAGCGCCATGACGTAACTGTCTGCTTGCAGGCGCCCCGCGTCGGTGATCACGGCTTCGACACGATCACCGGCGGCCTCGATGCCCTGGATGGTCGTCTCGAATTTGCACGTTACCGACAGATGCTCGTCACAGAAGGCCGCGAGCGCGCGGCTGAACCTGCACGCATCACCACTGGCATCGCCCGGCGCGTAGACGGCACCCGCGATGCGGTCCTTGTGGGGCGCGAGCGCAGGTTCTACGTCCGCCACCCGATCCCTTTCGAGCACCTGCATCTCGAGCCCGTGCTCGCGCAGAATACCGGTATGCTCGACACCCTTCGCGAAGCTTTCTTCGCTACGGTAGAAGTACAGATTTCCTGCGTTCAAGCCATCGTACTCGACCCGGGTGTCGGTCACTACCTCATGCAGCGCCTCGACCGAGTGCACGCACAACCCGAGCTTGCGAATAGTATTTACGCGGGCCCGCTCCGACGTGCACTGCATGAGAAACAACCACACCCACGACCACAAGCGCGGATCCGCGCTCAGCTTCAAACGCAACGCCTGGTCGTCGTTGAACAGCGATTTCAACATGATGCCGGGCGCCTTCGGCGACGCCCACGCAAACGCATGACCCGGCGCCAGCAACCCGGCGTTCGCGTAGCTCGTCTCGGACGCCGCCTCCGGCTGCCGGTCGACCAGCGTCACTTCGTGGCCGTCCCGAGCCAGGTAGTAGGCGGTGGTGATGCCGATCACGCCACCACCGAGGACAAGGATTTTCATCCCACGGCTGCCGTCACCATGATCTCGACGGTGAACTGCGGTGCCGCTAGACGCGCTTCCACGCACGCACGGGCCGGCGGATTGGCCGCGTCGATCCACGCATCCCAAACCTCGTTCATTTCGCTGAAGGTATCCATGTCGGATAGCCAGATGGTTGCCGCCAGCGCCTTCGACTTATCGGTACCGGCCTCTTCGAGGTACTGATCGATGCGTTGCAGAATGTCACGGGTCTGCTCCACCACAGTCGCCCCCGGCGCTTCCTGGGCCACCTGCCCGGCCAGGTACACGGTGTTCCCGTGTACCACGATCTGACTCATGCGCGGTCCACTGTGCTTGCGCGTAACACTCATCTCTTATCCTCCTGCTATTGTCGTGAAATCGTAGGCGCGAGTGTCCTGCGAGGGTGACCCCCTTCGGAGGCAGGCGTGCTCGCGAATCTTCTTGAACCCTCAAGCCGCCTCCGGCGGCGCGTGCCCCACACGTAACGCCTGCAGCAATTCCGCTTCTTTTTCTCTCGCCGCCTCTGCATGGGCGACCCTGACGTGACCGTAACCCCGAATGCCCTCGGGGATTGAGGCGATCTCCACCATCAACGCGTGGTTCTCGGGACTGAGCTTGCCGAGGAGCTCGTCGATTCGGGCCTCGTAAGCCCGAAGAAGCTGGCGCGCAAGTCGCCGGTCGGTAGTGTAGCCGAAAGGGTCGAACGGTGTGTTGCGCAACCCCCGCAAGTACACAAGAATCTTGAAGACACGAAAAATCCATTGACCGACGCGCCGCTTGCGTGGCAAGCCGCTGTCCCGGTCGCGCCGCGCAAGCCAGGATGGCGCCAGATGGAACGCCAGCCGATAATTTCCCATGAACTGTTGCTCCAGCGCCGCGATGAAGCGCGGATCGCAATAGAGCCGCGCGACCTCGTACTCATCTTTATAGGCGAGGAGCTTGTAATAATAACGCGCCACCGCCTCGGCGAGGCCGGAATGACCCTTCACCCGCTCGCGTTCCACTGCCCGCACACGATCGACGAGTGACGTATAGCGTTCCGCGTACGCGGCATCCTGATATTCGACGAGATCCGCCGCCCGATTGGCGATCAGATTGTCGAGGGTCTCCGGACTCTTGACCTCGACAACTCCCGCAGCATGCACATGGCCTACCTGCGCCACGCGCTCCGGCCACCGGGCCGCGCGCCGGCCCCACAAAAAAGCCTGCTTGTTCATTTCTACCGCTACGCCGTTGAGCTCGATGGCACGCTCGATGGCCTGCGCGCTCACCGGCACCAGCCCGCGCTGATAGGCGAAGCCGAGCAACAGCAGGTTGCCACCGATACTGTCACCGAGCAGCGTGGTCGCTAATTCGGATGCATCGACGAATTGCGCGTGATCATCGTCCACCGCCGTCGCGATTGCCTCGCGTAGTGCCGCTGCCGGAAAGGACAAATCGCTCATGCGCGTGAACTCACCCGGCATGGTCTCGTGGGTGTTGATGACCGCTTCGGTGGCGCCCTTGCGCGCGGTGGCCAGCGCATCGCCGCTTCCCGCAACGACGATGTCGCAGCCGAGCAGCAGATCCGCCCCGCCCGGCGCGATGCGGATCGCTGTGATTTCCTCAGGCCGAGCCGCGATACGCAGGTGCGTTATCACCGCGCCGCCTTTCTGGGCGAGCCCGATCATGTCGAGAATCGCACAGCCCTTCCCTTCCAGGTGCGCCGCCATGCCGATCAGTGCCCCGACAGTGACGACGCCCGTGCCGCCAACACCGGTGACCACGATGCCAAAAGTGCTGCCGAGCGCGGGAAGCGTGGGCTCCGGCAGATCCTCGAAACCCGTTTCCACCGCCGCCCCCGCGACGACGCGTCGCCGTAACTGCCCACCGTAAACACTCACGAAGCTCGGGCAGAAACCCTCGACGCACGAGTAGTCCTTATTACAGGCAGACTGATCGATGGCGCGCTTGCGCCCCAGCGGCGTATCCCGGGGCACGATGGCCACGCAGTTCGACGCGATACCGCAGTCCCCGCAGCCTTCGCACACGGCCTCGTTGATGAAAAGGCGCCGGTCCGGGTCCGGATAGGTGCCACGCTTGCGGCGCCGGCGTTTCTCCGCAGCACAGGTCTGATCGTAGACGAGCACCGTGGTCCCGGGAATCGCACGAAGCTCGCGCTGCACGGCATCCAGCCGATCGCGATGATGCACTGTGACACCGGGTGCGAACCCCGCATCGGATCCGTACTTCTGCGGCTCATCGGTGACCACCACGACCCGCCTCACGCCCTCGGAATGCACTTGTTGGGTGATCATGGGCACCGTCAACGGTCCGTCCATGGGCTGGCCACCGGTCATGGCGACAGCGTCGTTATATAGAATCTTGAAAGTGATGTCGGTGCCGGCCGCTACGGCCGCGCGGATCGGCAAGAGCCCCGAGTGAAAGTAGGTGCCATCGCCGATGTTCTGGAATACATGCTTGCGCGTGCTGAAGGGGGCCTGCCCGATCCAGCTCGCCCCTTCCGCACCCATCTGTGTATAACGGGCGGTCTCGCGATCCATCCACTGCGCCATGTAGTGACAGCCGATCCCCGCCAGTGCCCGGCTACCCTCGGGAATACGAGTGGATGTATTGTGCGGACAGCCCGGACAGAAGTAAGGCAGGCGCTGCATGGCCGCCGGCTTGTCTGACACCTGCTCGTTGAACGCCCGAAGCGCGGCCACTCGTGCCGCAATCGATGTGTCCGCCTGATGCGCCAGTAACTGCTCGCCGATAACGACCGCAATCTGGTTACTGTCCAGCCGCCCGGCGGACGGAAACTGCAACCGTCCGTTTCCGTCGTGCTTGCCGATGACTGCCGGCGCATTCTCCTGCCCGTACAGAAGATCCTTCACCTGGGTCTCCAGCAGCGGCCGCTTCTCTTC
>CAXMNG010000392.1:0-9695 GCA_964194585.1 Salibacteraceae bacterium
CCCGTCTATCCCGGCGACCAGATCCGCGCTGTACTTCCCAACTACGAACTGAACAGTGCTGCGCCGGTAGTTGAGCCCGCACTCACGCCCGTCCGCTCCACGAAAATGCTGAGGGAGACTGCCGGGATCGAAATACAGAAAGAATGGGACCATGTCCAGATCATCTGCTGATGCAATGCGGCCCGCAGCCTTCGGCGCGGCATAAAACCCGTGGCAGGTAATCATGCAGCTCATCGCCTCGGCGATGGCCTGTCGCTGTGGCAGGGGCAGTCGTGATACATGAGATTGCAGGACGGGGTCGGTGATCCATGCCAGCGGATCGTACATACACCGGAAGTTGGGAGGATCCGTGTGAAAGGATGTGAACTCGACCAACTCCAGTTGCGCTCCAGCCAGGAAGTCGTATATTTCCAGTACGTTGTATGCACGGTCCTGTTCGTGAAGAAGAACGTCGTTTAGATTGCTCTCATCGTCGAGAAATTCATTCAGAACCCTGTTCGGACTGTCGTCTCGCAGCAACCAGTTGGTTTGCGGCAAACCCTCGACGATGCTGCGAGCGTGCCGCGTTTTCAGTTTCGGGTCCTGCACGCCATCGTTGACCAACCGCATGAGCTCCTGGCCGGCATAGACGGCTAAGCGGCCGACCCGGCCATACAACATCAGGCTCATGGCGCCGTCAGGCGCAAGAACTCCGCGCAGGGCTTCCAGACCGCGTTCAGGCTCAGGAAGGTGATGCAGCACACCAGTGCTGCTGATGAAGTCGAACGGAGCCACGTCCATGGACGAAAGGTCCAGAATCGAGCGGTGATGCCAGTCAATATTGTTCAAGTTCCGGATGCGGGCCCGCTCTCTGGCGATTTCCATGCTGGCCCGACTGATATCCATATAGGTGACACGTGCATCGTAGTTTCGGAGCTGCTCGGCCAGGAAGATGGTGTGATCACCGGTGCCGCCGCCGGCCACCAGCACGCGAAACCCGCCCCCGAAGCCCTGCCGCCCGCCGAAGCAGAAGTGACTCAGCTTCCCCAGGGACTCCTGCTCGGCGACTACCAGACGTCTGGACTCGTCCCCCGGGTCGCGCAGGGGAAACGGATACTCCTCATATTGGGCCCGCACGTTGGACGCGTACTCGGACGGTGTGTCGTTCTGCTCACTCATGGATACTGGCAATTCTCCCATATCCCCGACCGGGGTTGAAACCTCGGGTTTTCCATCTCGCGGGCGTACGTTAGGATGGACGGCAACTTGCTCGCCAAGGGGAGGGACCATGTCTGAAACCAAGTCAAATCCGCACACCGAAACCGTCCGGCTGGACGCCGACGGCACCGAGCTGGAATGCTATCTCGCCTGTGACGATCACAGCGACGCGCGTCGTCCGGGTGTTCTGGTGGTCCACGAATGGTGGGGGCTGAACGACTACATTCGCCGGCGGGCGCACATGCTGGCGGAGCTCGGATTTGCGGCGTTGGCCATCGACATGTACGGCGGTGGCCAGGTGGCGGACAATCCCGACGAAGCGGGCCGGCTCATGAACGGCGTGCTGGGCGACATGAGTCAGGCGGAATCCCGGATGGGCGCAGCCCTCGAGTACCTTCAGGATCACGCCTCCGTGGACTCGGGACGCATAGCCGCCATCGGGTATTGCTTCGGTGGCGCGATGGTGCTGCACGCGGCACGAACCGGCATGCCGCTGGCGGGTGTCGTCAGCTTTCACGGGGCATTGGGCTCCTTTCACAAGCCCGCTCCCGGTAGCGTACTCGCGAAGATCATGGTCTGTCATGGTGCCGAGGATGTTCTCGTACCGCAGGACCAGGTGACGGCATTGAAAGACGAGATGCAGGCCGCTGAGGCCGATTTTCGATTCATCCCCTATCCTGGAGCGTTGCACGGATTCACCAATCCAGAGGCCGATGCCAACGGTGAAAAATACGGACTGCCCCTGGCATACAGCGAAGACACGGATCGGCGCTCCTGGCAGGAAATGCAGGATTTTTTCAAGGAGATCTTCGCCTGAGGCGCGTGCACGCCGCTTCCATGTTGGGCGCCGCAACTTCCGGGTGGCGCCCTTCGCATCCAGGCCTCACAGTTCCTCCATCTGGGGGATGCTTAATCGTGACTCTCGAATGGCTACAAGGGCGCGTTGACGCGCTCGACTGGAACGGTCTCGAGGCAGACCTGAATGCGCAGGGATATGCGTTGACACCGTCCTTACTATCGGAAGGCGAATGCGCCGAAATCGCCGCGCTTTACGCACAGAATTCGCTTTTCCGGAAGACGGTGAACATGGCGCGTCAAAGTTTCGGCGATGGCGAGTATCGTTACTTCGCCGATCCCGTGCCGGAGCCGATTGCCTCACTGCGTGAGAGTTTTTACACGCCGCTCGCGGCAATCGCCAATCGTTGGGCGGAGCGGCTGCGCGACTGTGAGCACTTTCCCGAGACGTTCGGCGAGTATCGCGCGGTTTGCGAGAGCAGTGGGCAGGTGCACCCTACGCCATTGATACTCGATTACCGCGCAGGGGGCTATAACTGCCTGCATCAAGACGTCTACGGCGATCTCGCGTTTCCGCTTCAAGTGGCCGGCATGCTGAGCCGGCCAGGCGTCGATTTCCAGGGAGGCGAATTCCTGCTGGTCGAACAACGCCCGCGCAAACAATCCCGTGGTGAAGCCGTGGTGCTGGAACAAGGCCAGTTCATCTTGTTTCCAAACCAGGTTCGTCCAGCCGCAGGCAGTCGCGGCGATTACCGCGTCAAGGTACGCCACGGCGTGAGCCGTATCCGATCGGGACATCGCCGGACACTGGGCATCATCTTTCACGACGCACGTTGACAGCGAAGGCGCGAGTAATGAGGATGCGGGCATGCAAACTGCACTCGTAACCGGCGCCAGTCGCGGAATCGGGCGTGCCATTGCGGCGCGGCTGCTGGTCGACGGCTGGGCCGTGATCAATCTCGACAACGAACCGCCGGAGGTCGAGCCCGATCTCGGGGATCGCTGGGTCGAGGTGGATTTCGATAGTGTGGAGGCGACGAAGAACGCGCTTCGTGACGTGCTCCTCGACAGTTCCGTAAGCGCGCTCGTCAACAATGCCGCGATCGGCCGCATGTCGGCTCTCGATGACACCAGCGTGAAGGATTTCGACGAGTCGGTGGCAGTCAACATGCGCGCGCCGATGCTGTGCGCCCAGGCGGTCATACCAGGCATGAAGGCCCGAGGATTCGGACGCATCGTCAACATCGCAAGCCGCGCGCATCTCGGCAAAGAGCTGCGTACCAGCTACGCCGCCACCAAGGGCGCTATGGTTTCCATGACCAAGGTGTGGGCATTGGAGTTGGCGCCCCATGGCGTCAGCGTCAATGCCATAGCACCCGGTCCCATTCGCACCGCGCTCTTCGAGCGCGCAAATCCACCAGACAACCCTCGTACCCGCCAAATCATCGATGCTATCCCGGTGGGACGCCTGGGCGAGCCTGAAGACGTGGCTAACACTGTTTCTTTCTTTCTCGACAAACGCGCGGGCTTCGTCACCGGTCAGGTGCTGTACGTGTGCGGTGGCATTACCCTCGCGCGCGGGGGAAGCTGAAGTCGGTCCGAGCGCGTCTCGGTACCACGTGGAGATCGGGGGTGTAGACCAGGAGCAGTTGCGACCATGTGGCCTAGAAACGAACTAGTCGACCTTCTGGGTATCGACCACCCGATCATCCAGGCACCAATGTCCGGCCCGACCACGCCGGCTTTGGCTGCCGCGGTCTCGAACGCCGGTGGGGTTGGCTCCCTCGGCTGCGCGGAGTTGTCTCTCCAGCAGTTACGCGGACAGTTCGACGAGACACGGTCGACGACGACGCGGCCGTTCAACATCAACTTTTTTGCCCACGACCCTCCTGCATATCCGACTGACGGCGCGATAACGATGCGCGAGCGGCTTGCCACCTACTACGAGGAGCTCGGCTTGGGGCAGGTCGTGGCTCTGTCACCTTCTACGATGAGAGCATTCGACGAGGCGACGTTGGAAACGGTTCTCGAGTTGCGACCGGATATTGTCAGCTTTCACTTTGGATTGCCTGCGCAGGAAATGGTCGATGCGTTGAAATCCAAGGGGACAATCATTCTGTGCTCCGCCACCACCGTTGCCGAGGCGCGACAACTGGAAAGCGCCGGCGTCCACGCCATAGTCGCGCAGGGCTACGATGCCGGTGGTCATCGCGGGACGTTCATCGAGCCGCTGGAGGCCGGCAATGTCGGTACCTTTTCGCTGGTGCCGCAGGTCGTTGACGCGGTCTCCGTGCCGGTTATCGCGGCCGGGGGCATTGCGGACGGTCGCGGCATCGCAGCCGCGTTCGCCCTCGGTGCCAGTGGCGTGCAGATGGGCACGGCCTTTCTCCTGTGCCCGGAATCCACCGTCAGTCCGCTTTACCGTGAGGCGCTGCAACAGCTTCGTGACGACGGCACGCGTCTCACCCGTGCCTTCACCGGCCGTCCCGCGCGCGCAATCACCAATCGTTTCATCGAGGAAATGGCACCACACGAACGGGAGGCGGCGCCCTTTCCACTGCAGGACAGCTTGACCTTGCCGCTCCATATCAGGAGCGAAGAGCAGGGATCGATTGATTTCGCGGGGCTTCTGACCGGGCAGGCGGCGTCGCTCAACCGGGCTCTACCTGCTGGTGAGCTCATCGACGTGCTCGTTGACGAGGCGCGATCCGTTCTCAATCTCGCATAGGCAGCCGCTGCCGAGCAGCATTCAGCTAATCACATGCGCTGGATAGGAATTCGTTCTTTCGGACGATCTTGAGGACTCCAGCGTATTTTGCTCAACGGAGCTCAAGTTGACCAAGATTGTCGCGTATAGCGAGGCCGCTCTCCCTGCCGGTATACGCTCCCGTTTCGTGGAGAACATCAACGGCCTCACGATGCACATGCTGGAGGCCGGTTACGAGGGCACGGAGCGGCCCTGCGTCTTGCTACTGCACGGTTTCCCGGAGCTCGCGTACAGCTGGAGGAAGCTGATGCTGCCCATCGCGTCGGCGGGGTTTCACGTTGTTGCTCCCGACCAGAGGGGCTACGGGCGTACCACGGGTTGGGACGGCCACTATGATGGCGACGTCGGCTCATTCCGCATTCTCAACCTGGTAAGGGATTCCCTGGGGCTCGTCTCTGCTCTCGGCTACCGTTCCGTGGCGGCCGTTGTCGGGCATGACTTTGGCTCGCCCGTCGCGGCTTACTGTTCACTCGTACGGCCGGACGTGTTTCGCTCCGTGGTGCTGATGAGTGCCCCGTTTGCGGGCCCACCTTCGCTGCCCTTCGACACCGACGATGAAGTATCGCACGGGGGCGCCGCGGCGAAACCGCCCGTTGTCGATGTTCACGGCGAACTGGCGGCGCTGGACCGCCCGCGGAAACACTATCAGTGGTATTACTCGACTCGGGAAGCCGGCGACAACATGCGAAACTGCCCACAGGGCGTCCACGCTTTCCTGCGCGACTATTTCCACCACAAGAGTGCGGACTGGAAACAAAACAAGCCGTTCCCGCTCCAGGCGTGGACCGCCGACGAGCTGGCAAAATTGCCCACCTACTACCTAATGGATCTGAACGAGGGCATGGCCGAGACCGTGGCACGAGAGAGGCCCTCCGCGACCGAGGTAGCGGCGTGCGAGTGGCTTCCCGACGACGAGCTGAACGTGTACAGCGCGGAGTACGCCAGGACCGGGTTCCAGGGTGGCCTTCAGTGGTATCGGTGCAAGACCGATGGCCAATACACCGCTGAGCTGCAAATGTACTCCGGCCGCACGATCGATGTGCCCTCATGCTTCATCGCGGGGAACAGCGACTGGGGGATCTACCAGGTCCCCGGCGACATGGAGAGAATGCAACAGACTGCGTGCACGCAAATGCTGGGCTGTCATCTGGTGGACGGGGCCGGGCACTGGGTGCAGCAAGAGCAGCCGGAGGAAGTGAGCAGGTTGCTCGTGCAATTTCTCGAGCAGTGAGATCCGTGGGCCGGACTTTTCTACAAGACCGAAGTCAATTGTCGAACCCCTGCGGAACACGGCGCGGCTTTGCAGGTTCTCACTGAATTTCCGGTCGTGCGCCAAGCGTTTGCTTCAACCAGTCGAGCAGGACACGCAGTCGCGTCGAAACGAGTCGGGCTTGCGCGTAGACGAGGCTCACCGGAAGCGACGGGAGCTCGAAGTCCGCGAGCACCAGTTGCAGGCGCCCTTTGCGCACCAGCGGCTCGACTTGATAGGAAAGAAACATCCCGAAGCCGAGTCCCTCGGCGCACGCTTGCGCTGCGGCCGCCGCCTGATTGCAGGCGAAACTTCCACGGGTCCTGACCGCGATCTCCCGGCCCGCATCCTGAAAGCTCCAACTGTCGCCCGGGTTGATGCCGCGAAAGCGTACGCACGGGCGTTCGGACAACTCCCGCGGGTGCGTCGGCAGGCCCTGGTTGCGGAGCAATGCCGGGCTCGCACATACGACCCGGCGCACGCGCCCCACAGGTACGGCGACCATGGAGGAATCCGACAGATGGGCGATGCGTACCGCCAGGTCGATGCCTTCTTCGACCAGATTTACCACCCGATCGAGCAGCATGAGCTCTACCTGCACCTCATCGAAGCGGCGCAGGAATTCCGTCAATGCGGGAGCAACGTGCATTTGACCGAACAGCACCGGCGCGGTCATGCGGATCCGGCCCCGCGGCTCCATCTGACCGCGCGCGACCGAGGCTTCCGCCTCCTCGATGTCGCCGAGGATGCGGCGACAGCGCTCCAGATAGCCCTGACCCTCGGCGGTGAGGGACATGCGCCGGGTGGTCCGGCGCAGCAGGCGCGTGCCAAGGCTCTCCTCGAGCGCGGCCAGGGTTCGCACCATCGTCGGCAGCGATCGGTCGAGGGCGGTGGCGGCAGCGGTAAGGCTTCCGTGGTCGACGATGGCCACGAAGCTGCGCATGGCCAGGAACTTATCCATGCTCACTACATTACTCCATATTATGGAGTAGTTCTATCAGAGTCTCGGTATTTATTTCGGAACATGCAACATCTAGATTACTTCACACGGGAACTGAATCAGACACGGGAGAAAGAGAGTGACCAAATCAATGCCCAAGACCCTGGGTGTCCACCATTTTGGCCTGACCGTACCCCGGCTCGGGGCCGCCAGGGATTTCTTCGTCGACGGGCTCGGCTTCGAGCAGGTCGGGGAAGTGCCCGACTACCCGGCGGTGTTCGTCGGTGACGGCACGGTCATGATTACCCTGTGGCAGGCCGAGGACCCGGCGAAGGCCACCCCTTTCGACCGCCGGCGCGTCATCGGTCTCCATCATCTCGCCCTGCGCGTCGCCGATCCCGCGGCGCTGGAGGTGCTGCACGGCGAGCTCGCCGCCCGCGACGACGTGGAGATCGAGTTTGCGCCCGAGTCACTGGGTGGCGGTCCGGTAAAGCACATGATGTGCCGCATTCCCGGAAACATCCGGCTCGAACTGATCGCGCTTCCCTCGGATTGAGCGTGGCCACGGCAACCCTGGAGGCGAGTGAAGTGACACTCATGCCGAGTGCATCCCCGTTCCATGAAGGCGAGCAGCGTGTCCAGACCCGCCTGGGCGTTCGCGACCAGATCGAGCCGTGGGCCCGGCAGGTGGTGCGTGCCTACCTGCCCGAGGAGCACCGTGCCTTTCACGAGTCGCTGCCCTTCCTGGTCGCCGCCGCGCGGGACCGCGACGGGCGTCCTTGGGTGACCTTGTTGACCGGGCCATCCGGTTTTGTCCGCTCACCCGACCCACACCGGCTGAGCATCGATGCACGACCGGTTCCCGGCGATGCCCTGGAGGGTGCGCTCACCCCGGGTGCCGATCTGGGACTCCTCGGCATCGAGTTGGCGACCCGTCGTCGCAACCGTGTCAACGGGCGAATCGCCAATGGCAGTGCCGGCGTTATCGAATTCGAAGTGGACCAAGCCTTTGGAAACTGCCCTCAGTACATCCACGAGCGCTCCTGGACACGTGTTCCGGAGCCACACAATCGGCCGCCGGCGCGGCACGCTACGCGCATTACGCCCGCCATGCGTCAATGGATCCGCGGCGCCGACACGCTTTTTATCGCAAGCGGTCACCACGGTGACGGGGCAAGCCCGACCTACGGCATGGACGCCTCACATCGCGGTGGCGATCCCGGCTTCGTACATGTCGAGAGCGATACGCGCCTGGTGATTCCGGACTACGCCGGCAACAATCACTACAACACGATCGGAAATCTGATCATGGACCCGCGCGCCGGATTGCTTTTTGTCGACTTCGCGCGCGGTAGTCTGCTGCAACTCACCGGCCGCACCAGCATCGACTGGGACTCGCAAGCCGTGTCCCGCTTTCCGGGTGCGCGACGTCTGGTCAACTTCGAGCTCGAACAGGCCGTCGAACTACAAGCGGCGTTGCCATTGCGCTGGGGTACCGCCTCGGAGTTCGTTCGAACGCTTCGTCTCGTCGACAAGATTCGCGAGAGCGATGACGTTACCTCATTCGTATTCGAGGCTCGAGATGGGGGCCCGCTGGACGCGTTCGAAGCCGGTCAGCATCTGCCGATCCACCTGGAAGTGCCGGGACATCGGCAGCCCGTTCGCCGTACTTACTCGCTTTCCAACGGGCCCGATGACGGCTACTACCGGATCAGCGTGAAGCGAGAGCCCTGCGGTGTGGCATCGCGCCATCTTCACGACGAGATCGAGACGGGAGCCTTTGTCGACGCACACCGGCCGGCAGGCGAATTCGTACTCTCCAAAGCCGACCGGCCCATCGTGCTCATCAGTGCCGGGGTTGGTTTGACGCCCATGGTCAGCATGCTGCATGCGCTCACGCGCCGACCGTTGTCGAGGCCAGTATTGTTCATCCACGGTGCCCGCGACGGTGATCACCACCCGCTGTGGGAGGAAGTCCGCTCCCTGGTTGCAGGTCACGAGCACGCTCGCGCTCACGCAGTTTACAGCCGGCCACGTGCTGCTGATGTGTTCGGGGTCGACTATGATACGGCGGGCCGAATAGACAGCGCGCTGATCACCAGACTCATGCCGGACCCGGATGCTGAATTCTATCTCTGCGGTCCGGCGCGATTCATGGCCGATATTCGGTCGGACTTGATCGCCAGGGCGATCCCGGAGAGCCGCATCCACACGGAGACGTTCGGGCCGGTCGGCTGATGCAACGACAGTGTCAGTCGGTGGCCACGACTTCGCGTGAGCTGCAAATACGAACCTTACAGGGCCGCGTTGACACGCGGCTTACCTTCCAGAAACGCGAGAATATTATCCACCGCCGCTTCGTTCGTCGCCGCCACTGCTTCCGGCGTCTGGTCGGCCGCATGTGGTGTGAGCACCACGCGTTCGCATGACAGAACGGGGTCATCCGCGGGCGCTGGCTCCTGCGAGAACACGTCTATTCCAGCACCGAACAATCGGCCCGTATCGAGCGCTTCAACCAATGCCGCATTGTCGACAACGTCGGCGCGGGCGCCGTTGAGCAGGATGGCGGTCGACTTCATCAGCGCGAGCTCCGCCGCGCCGATGAGCCCGGTGGATTCCGGGCTCAATCGAAGGTGCAGACTGACGACGTCGGAGGTCTTCAGCAATTCTTCCAGAGACACGAAGTCGACGCCCAGGGACTTGGCGCGCGTGCGCGACGGGTTGAATGTCCATGCAACCACCTGCAT
>CAXMNG010000393.1:0-2135 GCA_964194585.1 Salibacteraceae bacterium
CTGACCTACACGGCCGGCTATTTCGGCATCGACGATACCGGGACCATCAAGGTGGTGCATCGTTTTGCCAGCGACATGGGTCGCCCACAATTCGATAATCCATCCGCGCCGAACTTCATCAGCGTGGAAGCCAGCAACGGCGCGGTACTGGACGTGCGCTACGACGGCAAGCAAAACATCCGGCCATGGGATAAGACGCTCTTCATAAGGGTCGTTCGAGGATTCCTGCGCGAAGGCGATCAGATCATCATCCGTTTCGGAGACCCACGCCAGGGCTCACCCGGTATGCGTGTGCAAACCTTCTGTGAGAGCACTTTCGAATTCAAGGTCTTGGTGGATGCCTTTGCGACCTACGAGTTCACGGAATTGCCCGCATCGCCGGAGATCGCCATCGTGCCGGATGTCCCCGCCATGTGGAAGGCGGTGTTACCGACCTTGCGGCGAGCCGGTGAGCCGTTCCGGCTGTGCATGAAGGGCGAGGACAAATGGGGCAATCCCACTGACAAGTGCGATCACGATCTGATTCTGCGATCCAGCGCCCCCATCGACAGACTTCCGGAAACGGTGAGCCTGTCAACCGGCGAATTCGCAAAAGTGATCGAGGGGCTGTGCGCGGAAGAGCCGGGTGATTATCATGTGGACGTGCTCGACAAGAGCGGCGCGCTGCTGGCGCGTTCGAATCCGCTGCGCATCGTCGCGAGTTCAGCTCTGGTGCACTACTGGGGCGATCTCCACGGGCAGTCCGAGGAAACCATCGGCACCAACTCGGCGCGGGACTTTTTCGCCTTCGCGCGCGATAAGGCATTTCTGGACGTTTGCTGTCACCAGGGTAACGACTTTCAGATAACCACTCCCTTCTGGGAACATCTGAACGAGCTCTCGCGGGAGTTCAACGACGACGGCAGCTTTATCGTGTTCCCCGGTTACGAATGGTCGGGCAATACCGGGCTGGGTGGCGACCGCAACGTACTTTACATGCAGGAAGGTCGACAGATTTATCGTTCCTCCCATGCGCTGGTGGAAGATCTCTCCGATCTCGAGACCGATGCCAACTCCGCGAAAGATCTGTTCGAAGCCTTGCGCGACGAGGACTGCGTGGTCTTCGCGCACATCGGCGGCCGCTATGCAGACATCAAGATGGCCCACGATATTCGCCTGGAGCGGGCCGTGGAGGTGCACTCCGCGTGGGGTACCTTCGAATGGCTCATCGAGGATGCCTTCGAGCAAGGTTACCGGGTCGGTATTGTCAGCAACAGCGACGGCCACAAGGGACGTCCCGGGGCGAGCTTCCCCGGTGCCACCACATTCGGCGCCTACGGCGGGCTCACCTGCACCCTGGCGTCGGAGCTTACCCGTGCCGGCCTCATGGATGCGCTCCGCCGCCGCCACCACTACGGCACCACGGGTTGCCGGATGTTCATGGACGTGCGTGCGCGCTTCGACTCGAACGCCGAATGTTTCGACGACGACCCCAACCTGGGACCGTCGGCCAGCCGCGAGACCGACACGGCGATGATGGGCGATATCCTGCAATGCGGCGACCAGCATGTAAGCCTCGACATCGACATCGCCACATCGTCTCCCGTCGAGCGCGTGGATATTCGCAATGGGCTCGAGACTCTGGAGACTTTCCGGCCCTTCGAGGACGGCGAGCTCGGCCGGCGTATCCGCGTCATCTGGGAGGGGTCCGAGTATCGCGGCCGGGGCCGGCAGACCATCTGGGATGGAACGGCGGCTCTCACCGGAAATCGCTTCGAGCGAAGCTCCGCCATCAATCACTACAACCTGGATAAGATATTCGAGCGTGACGGCGACCAGGGCTTACGTTGGACAGCCCTGACCACCGGCGGTTTCGGCGGATTCGATGCCTGGCTCGCGGACGAAGAAGCCGGAACATTGCGTATCGATACACCGCTGGTGAAGTGCGACATCGCCATCGCCGATATCGGACGCGAGGACACAGTCTTCGAGGCGGGCGGCATCCAGCGTCGCATCCGCGTGTTCCGGATGCCCGACGACAACCCCCATACGCGGCTGAAGCTCACGCGCCGAATCACACTCAAACCCGACGGCGACAACGCCCTCTACGTGCGCGTCACCCAGGAAGACGGTCACCTGATCTGGTCGAGCCCCAT
>CAXMNG010000394.1:0-3307 GCA_964194585.1 Salibacteraceae bacterium
TATGAACCGAATTTCGTCCATTTTCGCGCCCCTGGTGCTGCTCGTGTCGGCGGCGATGCTGCCCGCCATGATGGCCCAGGGGGCAGGGATCGACCCAAGTGGCAAGTACGAACTGATAACGCCGCCGCAACCCACCGACACACCGGACAAGATCGAGGTCTTGGAGGTGTTCTGGTACGGCTGCCCCCACTGCTTTACCTTTCTTGACAACATGGAGCAGTACAAAGCGGGCAAGCCGGACTACGTTGCCGTCCGGCACATGCCGGCGATCTTCCGCGACAGCTGGGTGGCTCACGCGCGTGCCTTCTACACCGCAGAGTTGCTCGGCGTCGAAGATCAGATTCGTCGCCCGCTGTTCGAGGCCATACACCTGCGCAAGCAAGCACTGGACAGCAAGGAAGAGCTGGAGAAGTTCTTCGAAAAGTACGGCGTCAGCAACGACGACTTCAATAAGACCTACGATTCCTTCGCCGTCCAGACATTGTTGCGTAAATCCCAGGTCATGCAGCAACGTTACGGTGTACGTGGAACGCCAACGGTCATCGTCAATGGCAAGTACCGCGTATCAGGGAGCCTGGCAGGGTCGCGCGAGAACGTGATCAAAGTCATCGAGGCACTGGTGGAGCGCGAACGCGCCGAGAAAACGGCGGCGCGTTAGCAACCGGAAACGGTCAAGTTTCGATGGGAGTGTCGAGGAGGTTTCCCCACTCGGACCATGCTCCGGGGTAGCCCTTGATGCGCGGGTACCCCAGGGACTTCAGCACCACATAGGTGTGGGACGAGCGGTGGTGCGTCTGGCAGTAGGCGATCACTTCCCGGTCAGGCGTAACGCCCGCGGCCTCCAGTAACGGGCGCAGCTCCTCGGCCGGCTTCAGCCGCAGGTTGCGCTCCCGATCTATGGCATTCACCCAGTCGAAGTTGACGGCGCCCGGAATGTGACCGCCGCGCTCCGCGCGCACGTTGGTGCCCCGGTACTCTTCTGGTGTGCGCGTGTCGAGGAAGAGGACGTCGGAGCTGCCGATGCGCGCGAGGATGTAGTCCTTGTCTGCGGCGGCGTCACCGCTGAATGCGGCCCGGTAGTCACTGGGAGTGGCTGAAGCGGGCGCGTTCGCGAGCGGGTGGCCCTCGTTCGCCCAGGCATGAATGCCGCCGTTCAACAGCGACGCCGCGCCATGGCCCAGCATGTCCAGGGTCCAGAGCAGGCGGCCGGCTTTGCCGCCGCCCTCGTCGTCGTAGGCGACCACGTGGTGCTCAGGGGTGAGCCCCAGGGCCGACAGCACACTGCCCAACTGCGATGCCTCGGGAAGAAGCCCGCCTGCCGGGTTGCGGCTCGCGATCACGCTCGCGTACTCGAGATGCACCGCGCCCGGCACCTGTGTGGACGCGGACGTCTCCGCTCTGCACAGGTCGACGACCAGCAGATTTTCCGCACCCAGCGATTCCGCCAGCTGCTCGGGCTCAACGATCAACGGTAGCTCCATGGGTCGCGCCCTACGCTTCAGAAATCTTCACGAGAGTTCGCCCGGTATTCTTACCGGCCACGTAATCTTCGAAGACACCGGGCAGTTCGTCCAGGTCCACGGTCCGAGTGACTATTTTGTCGAAATGCCGGGGGCGCAAATCCGTTCCCAGTCGATGCCAGACCCGATCCCGGACCTCGGTGGAGATGTACACCGAGTTGATGCCGAGAAGGTTCACGCCACGCAGGATGAAGGGCATCACCGTGGTATTGAGGGTGAAGCCGCCGGCCAGGCCGATGGACGCGATGTTGCCGCACGGCATGACGGTACGCGTGAGCCAACCGAGCTCGTCGCCACCGACACTGTCCACGGCCCCGCCCCACAGCGCTTTTTCCAGCGGGCGCGTGCCCATCTCCACCTCGCCGCGATAGCAGATGTCGGTGGCGCCCAGGGTCTTTAGATAGTCATCCGCGTCGTGCTTACCTGTGAACGCGGTTACCTCGTAACCAAGCCCGGCGAACATGTCGATAGCGTAGCCCCCTACACCGCCGGTAGCGCCGTTGACGAGGATAGGACCGCCTTCCGGGCGCTGACCGTTGTGCTGCATACGGTCGACGGCAATACCGGCGGTGAATCCGGCCGTGCCGATGGCCATGGATTCGCGCAAGCTGAGCCCCTCGGGCAGGGGCACCACCCAATCGCCGGGCACCCGTGTGTACTCCGCATAGCCACCGTCATGGTCCTCGCTCAAACCGCAACCCGCCACCAGCACCGCATCGCCTTGCGCGAAGCGCGCGTCGTCGGAGGAATACACGTACCCCGCCACGTCGATGCCGCCGATGAGCGGGAA
Source organism: Salibacteraceae bacterium (assembly GCA_964194585.1). Lineage (GTDB taxonomy): Bacteria > Pseudomonadota > Gammaproteobacteria > HK1 > HK1 > JAABYT01. Next base: position 2,311 of record CAXMNG010000394.1, read on the forward strand.
GCGTTTCAAGATCCTGCCCTTGCCGGTGCCGGCGAGGGCGTCCTTGTAATTCACGTCCGACCACACGGCGCGGATCACCACGTCGCCCGGTGACAGGGATTCGAGCTCGGTGCTCTCCAGACGGCCCTCAACCCCACCGTCTTGCTCGTATATCCGATATGCGCGGAATGACTCCATTGCTCCTCCACGGGGCGTCGACCGTGCCCCGAAATCGTGCATCCTATACCATTACAGGCGACGCGCTAACCCGGATATCACTGCCCGGCCATGAGCCTTTTCGAAAACAAGAACCAGAGCTTCGAGCAGCTGCGCCGGGACTTTCGCTGGCGCGTTCCCGAGCACTACAACATCGGCGTCGACGTGTGCGACAAGCACACGGATCGCTTGCACCTGCCGGCACTGCTCCTCGACAACGCCGATGGCCGCTCCTACAGCGTGACCTTCGGTGAGTTGAAGGAGCGCTCGGACCGCTTCGCCAATGCCCTGCGCGGCCTCGGCGTCGGCCGCGGCGATCGCGTCGCCATCATCCTGCCCCAGCGCGAAGAAACCGTCATCGCGCACATCGCCGTGTACAAGCTGGGCGCCGTCGCGCTGCCCCTTTCGGTCCTGTTCGGGCCGGATGCCGTGGAGTACCGCTTGAGCGACAGCGGCGCAAAGATCGCCATCAGCGTGTCCGGCCACACGGATATGCTCAACGATATCCGGCCGCGCCTGCCGGCGCTGGAAACCATTGTCGTGTGCGACGCCGACCCCGGCGCCGCCGGCCAGTCCTTCCGGGCGCTGCTGGAATCGGCGCACGCACGCTTCCAGCCCGTGCAGACCCGCAGCGACGAAGCCGCCATGCTCATCTACACATCCGGCACCACCGGACCGCCCAAGGGTGCTCTCAATGGCCACCGCTGCCTGCTGGGAAACCTGCCGGGCTTCGAGCTATCGCAGAACTTCTACCCCCGGGAACAGGATCTCATGTGGACGCCGGCGGACTGGGCCTGGACCG
>CAXMNG010000395.1:0-11045 GCA_964194585.1 Salibacteraceae bacterium
CGCGAACACCGAAGCACGCTTACCGGCCATGGACCGCCAGCTTTCTCGTTGCTTTTCTCTTGATCGGCAACGTTCCCGTTGCCGCCAGGGACGCCGCGATAGTCTCGGCCCGCGACATCTTTCATCCGGTGTTCGCGGGCCACGGCATGGTCGCTACCCAGGAGAGCACGGCCACGCGAATCGGCGTCGACATTCTCAAAAAGGGCGGCAACGCCGTAGATGCCGCCGTCGCGGTGGGTTTTGCGCTGGGGGTCACCCTGCCGCGGGCGGGCAGCATCGGCGGTGGCGGGTTCATGATGGTGCACATGGTGAAATCCGGAAAGACGGTGGCCATCGACTATCGGGAGATGGCCCCGGCGGGCGCCAGCGGGGACATGTACCTGGACGCCGAAGGCAACGTGGACAAGCAACGCGCGCGTTTCAGTTATCTGTCGACGGGCGTTCCAGGCACTGTCGCGGGAATGGCGCTGGCGCTGGAGAAGTACGGCACCATGAGCCTCGCGCAAGTCATGGCACCGGCCATTTATCTGGCACGCAACGGCATCCCCGTCACGCCACAGATGGCGAATGCTCTGCATCGGCGACAGAAGCGATTATCGAAACACCCGGCGACGGTGCGAATCTTTCTGGACGACGACGGCACGGCACTGGCCAGTGGTGAGCAACTCGTGCAGAAGGATCTGGCGGGGACGCTGACGCAAATCGCCGAGCAGGGACCCGATGCATTTTACCGCGGCGACATTGCCAGGAAGATCGCCGCGGACATGGCGGCGAACGGGGGACTGATCACCATCGACGATCTGAAAAACTATCGTGCCGTGGTACGCGAACCGGTGCACGGCACCTATCGTGGCTACGATATTTTCTCCATGCCTCCACCGAGCTCCGGCGGCGTGCACGTCATTCAGCTTCTTAACATTCTCGAAGATTATCCGATAGCATTTCTCGGCCACAACAGCGCCGACACCATCCACTTGATGGCCGAGGCGATGAAGCACGCATACGCAGATCGCAGCCGCTACCTGGGCGATCCGGATTACTGGAAAGTCCCGGTTGCGGGCCTGATCTCCAAAGCCTACGCCGCCCAGCTGCGCGAGCGGATTTCACTGCACTATGCGACTCCGAGCGAAAACATAAAACCGGGCGATCCGCTGCCCTATGAAAGCAATGAGACGACCCACTTCACCATCATGGACAGCGCCGGCAACGTCGTGTCGAACACCTACACCCTCAATTTCAGCTTTGGCTCCGGCATCGTTGCCGCCGGCACAGGAATTCTTCTCAACAACGAGATGGACGACTTCTCCGCCAAGCCGGGGGTGCCGAACGCCTTCGGGCTCATCGGAGGGGAGGCAAACGCCATCGAGCCGGGCAAACGCCCGTTGAGCTCCATGACACCGACAATCGTATTCAAGGACGGGAAAGCCTATTTCGCCACCGGTAGTCCCGGGGGCAGCCGTATCATCACGACAACATTACAGATCATCATGAACGTCGTAGACCACGACATGAACATCGCGGCGGCCACGGCCGCCCCGCGAATCCATCACCAATGGCTGCCCGACAAACTGCGAGTGGAAGTGGGCATCAGCAACGATACGCTCGATCTGCTGAGCGCGATGGGGCATGACGTCGAAATCGGCAATGCCATGGGCAGCACCCAGACGGTTATGCGCATCGATGGGGGATTCTTGGGCGCGTCGGACCCACGCCGCGTCGGTGCGGCGGCGCAGGGATACTAACCCCTTTTTGTTCTCAGGCGGCGCTGAAACTCGACAGCTTGCGCACCAGTCCGATATAGGGCGAGTTCAAATTGTAATAGAGCACGAACTCGTCGTTCTCGTAGAGGCTGTCGCCGTCGTTCCAGGGAGGCATGCGATGATCGACGAGAGTGCTCTCGTCGGGTTCGTAGCATGCCATCAAATAGTCGAGCGAGGCCGTCTTGCCCTGCTCGCGCATGATTGCGATTGCTTGCTTCGCCTCCTCCGCGTGGAGTAAGACCACGCTCTCATAGCTCTGCTTTCTCACGGCATACTCCCAGGTTGACGTGGTCAACGCCTGGCCGTGTCTCTCTCCTAATTATTATGGGGCGCGTCCTTCAAACCCCGAAACTGCCGCAAAGCGTGCCCTGCGGCGGACCTGGCGTCCCGGACTGCACTTTCGGCGTCGGGTTGAGCCAGGATTTCCGGGTATGTTGCCACTGCTCACGCTTCCGATTCTGTGGCGTGCGTCACTAAATGGCTGCGAAGTGGGTAACGATTCGACGGCGTCACGATTGACCGACGCTTCCCCCGGCGCTAGCTTTAATTATCCTCCCGAATAGCGCTTCCAGGGAGGGACCTGGCAGGCGCCGGACGGCTGACCGCAAATCTCATGGCAACGATTCAGGACGAACTGCAACTCACCTCCACCGATGCCACGGAGGTCAATCTGCCCATCGCCGGCACCGGCAGCCGCAGCTACGCCTTCCTCATCGACTGGCATATTCGCATCGTACTGGCGCTTGCCTGGTTCATCGGAATGGCGGCCTTCCTCGGTCTGATGGGCGATCGGGGCATTTGGGATGACGTATTCGATAGCGCCGGCAGCTTCGTGTTCTACATCGTCATCCTGCCTCCGGCTCTTCTCTATTTTCTCTACCATCCGGTCTTGGAGATCGCGCTGAAAGGGCGCACGCCCGGAAAACGCGCCGCCGGCATTCGGATAGTCACGGTGGAGGGGCAGACGCCGGACGCGTCCGCGCTGCTCATTCGAAACGTCTTTCGTCTTATCGATTCGCTACCTTTATTCTACGTCGTTGGCTTGGTTTGCGTGCTGCTGAGCGCGCGCCAGGTTCGCATCGGCGACATGGCTGCCGGTACGCTGCTCGCGTACGAAAAGAAGCTGGCCAGCAATGCATTCCAACGATTTGCCACTCCAGGTGAAGGCGCGCTCGATTTGCCGGCCATGGAGGTCGCGCGGGATTTGCTCGAGCGCTGGAACACACTCGCTCCCGACAAGCGTTCGCGGATCGCTGCCAAATTGATCAGCGGCCAGGGAGAGACGCTGCCTGCCAATGTGTCCAAGCGTGCGTTCGATCGGGAAGTGCACAAACGGCTGGTGAGCCTCGCCCATGCCCCACGCACTTGAGGCGCCCCGCGAGGATCAGACTCTCGTCCATTGGCTGCGTCGACGCGTTCCAGATTGGCAACGCCTCGGCGATCTCCTGAGCGAGCAACGCGATCGCACCAACGAATCCTACGCCGAGGTTGTCGAACTCGTAGATCGTTTTCGATCCCTCGGTCGCGACCTGTCCCTTGCGCGAGCGCTGTTGCCCGGAAGCAGTCTCTGCCGAGAGCTGGAGAACCTGTTCCTCAAGGCTCACGAGGCCGTATTCCGTCGCCCGACTCAACTGAAAGCACAACTTATCGAGTTGTTCAGAGACGACGTGCCCCGTGTGTTCCATGACATGAGCGCCACCATATGGATCACGGTGACGTTGTTTTTCGGAACGGGACTGCTCGGTTGGCTATTGGTGAGCTTTAATCCCGAGCTGGCTTCACTGTTTGCGTCCGAGAAGATGATCGAAGAAGTGCAACGGGGCGAGCTCTGGACAGATGGTATTCTGAATATTGTTCCGTCATCGGTCTTGTCCGTTCAGATCATGGCGAACAATATCATCGTCTCCCTGTTCGCATTCGCGCTCGGAGCGCTCTACGGGCTCGGGACGATCTATATCATCTCCCTCAACGGATTCATGATCGGCGGGATATTCGCCTTTACGGCCAAATACGATATGGCGGGACGCCTTTTCAACTTCGTCATTGCCCACGGTGTCGTCGAGCTCAGCGTCATATGCCTGGCGGGTGCCGCGGGTATCCAACTCGGGCACGCGCTGGTGCACCCGGGGTTGAAAACCCGCGGGGCGGCCTTTCGAGATGCGGTGAAACAGGCGGGGACATTGCTGCCAGTGGTGGTGGTATTTCTTATTGGCGCCGGCCTGATCGAGGGTTACATCTCGCCGGACGACAGCTATCCGCTCAGCGTGCGCGTGGTCGTCGGCGTCGCATACGGAATTCTCCTCTGGACGGTCTTGAGCGGCCGCATCTGGCGTTCGAAGTCCAACCTACACCCTTCGTCGTGATCGCAGATTCTCGTAGGCCGTCAGCACACGTTTATCGAGCTCGGCCGGGCGCGCCAGCACCACATGCGCTCCTGAGCGCTCCAGATACAGAGCCGTGCGGCGCGCGCCCTTCGTGATCTCGAGCGCGGCGAGCATGGCATAAGGATCGATCCAGCGCTTCGCGCCCTGCCAGCGCATTTCCAGAACATCCTCGTCCATGAGACTCGCCACCACCGGCAAGTGCTTCGGTGTGAGAAAGCTCGTGGCACGACGCAGCTGGCCAGCGATCTCGCCTTCGTCCATGTCGGTGAACATCACCACGAGACTGCGCTGGCTCACGAGCCGGCGGACGCGTAACGCCGCCGCCAGAGGATTGGATTCGCGGGCCTGGGTACGCATGCTCGCCAGGGCCCCGCGAATACGCTGCAGACCGCTGGCACCCCGCAGCCCGGCGGCGACGTAGATTGGCGCTTCTGCAAACACGACGAGCCCCACGTGGTCGCCGTTGGCGAGGGATCTCTCGGCGAGGCGGGCGGCAACGTTAGCGTAGTGGCCGAGACGCGTCAGGGGACCCGACTGTATGCCGCTGGTACGCCCGGCATCCACCACCAGCACCAGCTCCACGTGCTCTTCGTTGGTATACAGGCGCACGATGGGTGAACCACGACGCGCGGTAGCCTTCCAGTCGATGCTTCTCAACGGATCGCCGCGCTGGTAGTTGCGAAGTCCCATGAGCTCGGTGCCGGCGCCGCTGCTGGAGCGCAGGTAGCGGCCCTGATCCGCGCTGCCGGCACGGTGGTCCTCCGCGTGCAGATGATCGGGCACCACCGGGAGCGTCGCGGGCAACCGCAGCCTGCGGTGCCACCAGGCGAGCCCGAAAGCCCCGAGACTGCGGGTGCGCAAAGTTTCCCATTCGATCTCCCCCAGCTCCTGGGGAATCAGCGACACGCGCTGGGTCATCGACTCGCCGGGTGCGATGCGCCAGTGCAGCGATTCGTATTCTGCTTTCAGCGTCGGCGGAGGCTCGTCCAGCGTGTCCAGCTGCAGGGCGTAGGGCGCCGGATTGTGCACCACGAGCTCACTCACAAAGCTCTGGCCGAGAAATCCCCGGGCGGGCAGGCGCCGCTCGATTCGTATGCCCTGCCGGCGGTTTGCGATGCCCTCGATGATCAACGCCAGCAACAGCGCCGCCGCCGGGGCGCGCCAGAGATCGGCATCGATAGCCGCAGACCACTGACCGATGATGGCGACGGCGCACACGAAGGCGGCGAATGCATAAAGGCGCGCGGCCAGCAGCATGGGCGAGACCCTGTCCCCGCTACCCGGGATCAGTCCCTGGGCACCGGCGTTTGCGCGAGAATGGCATCGATGACGTCGTCACCGCGCACACCTTCCAGGCTTGCGTCCGGCGACAGTATCAGGCGGTGGGTAACCACTGCCTTGGTGACGGTCTTGATGTCGTCGGGTGTCACGAACTCGGCGGCCCGCAGCACGGCCTCGACGCGCGCACAGCGCATCACCGCGAGCGCGCCGCGGGTGGAAAGACCGAGACTGACATGAGCGTGCGTGCGGCTCGCCGTCGTAAGCGCACTCACGTAATCGTAGACGGCGTCGGAGACGTGCACACCGTCGGCTTCACGCCTTGCTTCCTCGATAAGCCCGCTGTCGATAGGCGTTTCCACCCTCGGTATGGCGCGCCGTTGGCCGGCGGAATGATCGTAAGACTTGAGTACCTGTTGCTCCATGTCGTGGGATGGATAACCCATATCGAGCCTGATCAGGAATCGGTCCAGCTGTGATTCCGGCAGTGGGTAGGTTCCTTCGAACTCGTGGGGATTCTGTGACGCGATCACGAAATGATTGTCCGGAAGCGGATAGGTCTCGCGATCGATGGTAACCGTGCCCTCTTCCATCGCTTCCAGCAGGGCCGATTGGGTCTTGGGGCTGGTGCGATTGATCTCGTCCACCAGCACCACGTCCGCGAACAGCGGACCGGGAATGAAATCGAAGCTACTGCTGCCGGAATTGAACACGTGCACACCGGTGATATCGGCGGGCATCAAGTCCGACGTGCACTGAATACGTTTGAACCTGCCCCCGCGATGGGCGGCGAGCATGCGCGCCAGCAGAGTCTTGCCAAGGCCGGGCACGCCTTCCAGTAGCACGTGCCCCCCCGCCACCAGAGCCAGGCACAAACCGTGGACGATCTGCTCGACACCGAAAACCGCGTGCCCCAATCGTGTCTGGAGCTCAGTCTCGAGCTTCCGCGCTTGTGAACTCATAAGAGACTATCCCTCGTACGCCGCATGAGCCGCGCGATCGCGACCAGATTGGGTTTCCTGCCCGCAGCCGCTTGCTCGTAGTGTGTCCGCAGTCCGTTGATATCGTCCGCCGAAACCCGTGACATCCCTGACAACATAGACCATACCGGCTGCCCGTTAGTGGGCAAGCCATAGCGACTGCGAATATCGTTGAAGAAGAAGGCGAACAGTTGCCGCTCGGCCGTTACGGCGCTCAGCCGGCGGGCGAAGAACCCCGCCATGGCACGGGCGAGATCGGCCGCATAGTAGCGGGACACTACTTCCCTGGCCGGCGCCAGCCGGCGGCTGCGCCCGACCAGGTACAACAGCCAGAACGCGACCATGAACATCATCGTGCTGACGAAACGTGGATCGCTGAAAAAAGCCTTCGCGTCGTAAACATCCGTGACGCCCTGGTGCATGTCGTCGAATATCACCCGCCCGTTGGGTCCCAGCGCCGAGGCAACCAGGTTTGCCACGAAACGGGCGTTGTCGGCTTCGCCCAGGCCGGTGTTGGCGAACAAGTTTGAGTATCGGCTCACCCACAAGCGTCCGCTGCCGACCCGCGCCTCCCAGAAGGCGGCGCCGTTTTCGGCTTCGGCCAGCAGCGGCAACACGACCCGGCCATCGGTGACGCCGGTAAGATTCCAGCCACGATCCAGCCTTCCCGCCGAGTGCGCCGACACGCTCACTACATCCCGGGTAAGAGGGTGGCGGAAGCGCGGCAGCAACTCTACAGACTCGCCGGCAAGCCAGGTCTCCAGGTCGGCAGGTAGCGGCGAGGTACCTTCCTCTTTCCGTTCGCCACTCTTCTCAGCCACTTGCTCATCGTCCTCGGCATCCCGCCCCATGGCCAACTCGAAATCGAAAGACTCCAGAAAGTCGTGGCTGCTCGATCCGTCGGAAGTTGCCATCCAACGCGGTGCATCACCCGCCGCCACCAGCACCAGCGCGTGATTGCCTCGCGCGAGCCAGGAACGCAGCGCCTCGCGCTCGTCGAGTCTGGAGGACGGTCGCTGGGGAAGCGAGACGATGAGCAGATTGCCCCGGGGACTCAGCTCGAAGTTGGAACTGAGCGCCGTGTAACGGCGCCTGAGCACATCGGTTTTCACGCCGCCCTGCTCGAGCCAGCGCTCGAGACCCTGCAATCCTGCGCGCCCACGGTCAGTACTGAGTGGTCGGGAGATGCGCGCGGACTCGTCCCGTTGCACGGGTACCAGCAGGATTACCACCAGGGCGAATGCCAGGAGACCGCCTGCGATGGTGAGCAACCGATCCTTCATCGAGTTCTTCCCGGAACGGCCGAAGTCCCACCGCGGGCGCTCTCGATCAACTCACCCGCGCTATCAATAAGCCGTTGCCTGCCATCCTCGTCCGGTAGCCGATCGCCATAGATGATCTTCTCGATTCCGGTCACGAGACGCGTGAAGGGCCGGGCGAGATCACTTTTCCGTTGCCCGATTTGCCTGGCCCGTTCACCGTTCGTGAAGCTCGGGCTGGAAGACAACCAACCACGTTCGGCGAAGGCCGCGGTAACGATTTCCAGTACCGTCGCAGCCATTTGCCTGGGTGGCAGACCACGCAGTTCCTCTAGAGACATTTCCCGCGGCTTCGGCGCGGCCGCCGGTACGCCGGCGCTTGCCTGCCGTTTACGCGGCCGCCGAATCCGGTGCAGTGCGCCCGCAAGCCGAAACTCGTTGCCGATCACCAGCACCGCAAGCAGGATGATCAACACCAGCGATGATTTCAGAATCACTTCTCCAAGCCACGGCGGCACATCGAGGTCTTCCAGCCAATCAACGAACCGCTTGAGATCCGCGGACTCACCATCCTTCATATACTGCTCGAGCCAGCGGAGAAACTGCTCCCACAGACTGTCATCGATGGTTGCCTCCACCAGCACATCGGCGAGCAGCGCATCGACGCCATCGAAATCCAGGGAGAATTCCCCCGATGACGCCGGTTCGCGGTCGAAACCCTCGGCAAAGGACTGCAGATCGCGTAATCCCTCGATACTGGTGGCATCGATTTTTACGAAACCAGAAACGCCGGCATCCGCCGACGATGCGAGCCGCTTTGCCAATCGCGGGCAGCGCTCGGCGAGATCGTAGTTCCGGGAGCTGGAATGACCCGCGGCGTTCGAGAGCTCGCGAAGCTCAGCCAGACAGGAGTGAATCAGATCGCCAGGCAGACCATCGCGCGAAACGGAAGCTCCCACCTCGGTCGCCGCAAATACAAGGGCAGCGGCCAATGCGAGGTGGGAAAGATGCATTCGTTCAGGCGCTGGCAGTCAGGGCCTCGACGCGCGCTTCCAGGTCGTAACCCTCTTTGCGTAGCTTGAGATCGTGAAATACGGCCACGAAGACGGAGATCATCAGCGGAAAAGTAATGACCGTGGACAGAGTGCTGCCGAGCATGGAAAGCATGGCTTGCGCGAACCCGGGAAGATCACCCGGCTCGGTTTCGAACAAAACTTGATCGACGACGGCGAACGGGATCTCGATGGCAAGATAGATCACGTAGTAGACAATCAGTACGACACTACCGATTATGGCAGTTCGCCACCAATTGCCCCACACCAGTCGGTGACTGTGCCTCAGTGATTCGAGTATGCCATCGCCCTCCAGGACGATGCAAAGCGCATAAAAGGCCAGGCTCAACCACAGAATCATGCCGGGGATTATGAAGAGTATCATCCCTCCCATCATGGCGAGACCATACAGAAACGATGCAAGGATTACCGGAATGAGCCGCCGCAGGCCCGTCGACAAACAGGCGCCGAGGCTCAAATTCTGTCCATAAGCAATGCCGCCGATGCGGCACACGGCCGCAATATAAAACCACAGGTAAAGACTTATGGCGACCAGGATGCCAATGACGAACACGGCAATAAACGCATTCCCAGGCCCTTGGTCATCGCCTGCGAACATCGGTACCGCGAGCACCACCGCGAGCATCGGCACCGCCACCGACAGCGCCGCCAGAATGCTCAGAACCAGGACCTGCTTGAATGATACGAAGTAAAGCTTGAATCCGGCGTCCAGAGTATGCCCTATGGAGCCGGGTTCCGTCGGCAAACTGTACATGATGCGCCTCCTTGTGACGCGTTTCCTGGCATTACTCTAGTCCTTCGACCCGGTGATGGACCGCGTCCCGAGTCACAGAACGCCGGAATCGCGGCGACAATGCCAGAGGGCTAGGAACGCTTCTGCTCAGCATCGGGCGCGGCGCCGTCCCCGGAGGCGCTGGCCTGGCTCTCGCCTGGCGGACCTGTCTGACTCGCCAGCACCACGGTAACGAGCCCGGTCGCCGCGTCCGCGGACACCGCGCCGTCGTTGCCCGCCGGGGGGTTGGCGATCACCAGATCGCGCAGCGTGCGCTGCCCCAGGGCTGCGTCGAGTGCACTTTCGACGGTGCTGCAGACCTCGTCCACGGCGGACTCGGAAACTATGTTGTCATAAGAAAAGTGGTGGCTCTCGCCCGCCGACCGCGCCACATCGAGCACCTCTCTTACGCTTACCGTGCCCGGGTCGCGGGCCGGCACGTAAGCATCCGACCTGCCACTCACCGCTACCACGATGGATTCTTTTTCGAATGCTTCGAGCAACTGCTCGAGTGCCTCCAGCGGCACCCGCAACCTTCGCGCCAGCGCCACATTCGTCCACGGTGCGAGCCGATGCTGGAAATTCTGCACGATGAGAAAGCACGCGAGCAACGAGACTCGATCCCTGACGCGGCTGCTGAACTGCAACTCACTGGTGAGCAACCCCAGATACTCTGGATGCTGGTGATAGAAGGCAACGCTGCCACCCATCAAGAGAATCAACCACGAAACGTGCAACCACATGATAAACAGAATCACGATGGCGAAGCCCGAATAGATGGCGGCGTACTTGGTGGAACCGACCACTAAAGCCGCGAACGCCCAGCCACCAACAGCCCACAGAAATCCCGCGATCAACGCGCCGAAGAGTGCCGAACCGATACGTACGCGGGTATTGGGCATGTAGAAGTAAACGAAGGTAAACGCCGCCACCACGAGCAAATAGGGAATCAGCTTGCCGCCCAACGTCACCAGCGCACCGATGTGTGTAATTTCGATGAGCTGCGTCACCACCGATGAGTTCATCAGTGATCCAGAAATGAACATTGCGGAGAACACGAATACCGGTCCGAAAATGGCGACGCTGAGATAACCGCTGAGGCGCTCGAAGAAACGCCGCTGCGAGCGCACCCGCCACGTGTAGTTGAGCGCCTGCTCGACTTTCTGAACGACCCGCACGACCGCGTACAGAAGAAACAAGAGGCCCATCAGGCCGAGCTTGCCGACATCGACACTCTCCACCATGCTGATGAGCCGTTGGCCGAACTCGATGCCCCTGTCGCCCAGCGGCTCCAGGTAACTCATCAACGCGGGCGCCAGATCGTGGTGCACGCCGAAGCCTGTGAAAAGGGCGAAACTGAGCGCCAGCACCGGAACCATGGACAGCAGCGTCGTGTATACGAGACTGGCCGCGCGTACGTTGAGCTGACCGTCGGCGAGCTCGCGAATCATCATGTGGCCGACGCGCAGCGCCCTGACGGCGGCGGCGCGCGCCGGTGACAGCGCGGCCAGGTTCACCGCCCACACGGAATTCCATAGG
>CAXMNG010000396.1:0-5258 GCA_964194585.1 Salibacteraceae bacterium
AGCACCGCGAACAGTCCGACGATGACGGACTTCTTGGCGTGCAGCTTTTCTTCCAGGGCCAGAGCCAGGATCATCGCCGCGAGAATGGTGGCGAACAGTAAGCTCACGCCGAGCGATAGCGCGTCGACCGCCTGGGTCTGCTCGGCGGCGTGGGCAACGGCTGCGGCTACATCGCTGGACATGGGAAGGGTTTCGCCGCCGCTCAGACCAGCAGCAACGGAATGTGTCGCAGCTCCACCGCCAGGGGATAGGCGAGGCCGTGCATGGCGAGCTGGTCCTCGTCGCGGGTGTGCATGACCAGCAGCTCGACGGCGTGTCTGGCGATCAACTGCTTGTACTCGTTCAGGCGATGACCGGTGGAAACGACTTCTTCCACCGACACGTCGACTCCCTGTCGCGCCAGCTCCTCGCGGCAGGCGCGCACATAGTCGTGGGGCTCCTTGAGGAGCTGGGCGAGAATCGTTTCGCGGGCGTTGTCCGTGTCGATGGACGGGACCTTGGAAATGACGCCCATGTAGCGCTCGAAGGTCGCATCATCCTCGATGTGGACCAGTACCAGCTTGCCGCCGGGCTCCGTGAGGCTGATGGCGCAGTTGACCAGGCTGCCATCGCCGGCCAGATGGTCGGTTGCCGCCATCACGACACGGGCATGGCTCATGGACGCCGCGAACACCGCCTCGTCGTTCGGATGGGGTATGACCATCACCGGGCAATGGACGGTTTGCGTCAGCACGTCCAGATGGCGCCCCAGACTGTGGGGCCACTGCCAGGCAGCGCTGTGGAGATTACGGTAGGTGACCAGCAGATCCGGCCGTTGGCGCTCCACCAGGGCGAGCAGTTCGTCGACGGTCTCGCTGTCCGCGGCCGGCGCGATCAACCACTCGGTTCGATCATCCACGGTGCCAAGGAAGCGTCGCACGCGCTCGCCGACAATTTGACCGTGGGCGGCGTCGGTATCGGTGACCACCAGGATCCTGGCGAAGGACCGGGGATCGTAGTGAAACGGCGCCTTGGAGGCGGACTTGAAGACACTCTCGAACTGGTCGACGCTGGGCAAGACAGTCTCCGTGGGTGTGGCCGGTTCTCAGTCGCGTCCCTCGCGCCATGAGTCCTTGTCAGTGTGATTGCTGGTCATCTACCAGACATTCAGGCCGGTATCCATATCGGTCATCGCGATTCTCCTCGGGCGGTAGCGTCGACCGCATCATACAGCTAGAATCGGCTGGCTTCTGCAGGAGCCTGCATGCGGCAAACCTTTCTCTGATGAGCGAATCTCCTTACGTTCTCGACGCGGATTTTGCCTCGTTCCAAGCTCTGGTCGTCGATGGGTCGCGTCGAGTGCCGGTGCTGGCGGACTTCTGGGCGGAGTGGTGTGGTCCGTGCCGGGCGCTCACCCCCATACTCGAAAAGCTTGCCAACGAGTTTAAAGGCCGATTTCTGGTAGTCAAGGTCGATACCGACCAAGCGCAGGAAGTCGCGCGCCAGTTCGGCATCCGCAGCCTGCCCACCGTGAAGCTGTTCAACGACGGTGTTGTCGTCGACGAGTTTCTGGGAGTGCAACCCGAATCGGGGGTGCGCGCTTTCATCGAGCAGTACGTATCGCGGGAATCGGACGACGCGCGAGCGCAGGCGAGAACGCTGCGTGACAAGGGCCAACTGACGCAGGCGAAAGCGGTTCTGACAGAGGCGCATGCAGGTAATCCCGACAATCATCGCATCATTCCAGACCTGGCGAATGTGCTGGTCGACCTCGGTGAGTTCGACCAGGCGAAAAACGTGCTGAACTCTGCCCCGGCCAGCGTCAAATCCGACGGGGAGATGCGAATAGCGAACGCGCGTCTGGCATTTGCCGAAGTGACGGCATCATCGCCGCCGGCCGACGAGCTGGTCCGAATGATCGAGACCGATCCGAGTGACTGCGAATCCCGTTATCGATTGGGTGCCTTGCGCATTATCCACGGCGATTACGAATCGGCGCTCGAGCAATTCATCGAAGTATTGCGTATGGATCGGGCTTTTCGCGACGATGCTGGACACAAGGGAGTCTTGTCGGTGTTCGAGATGCTGGGTAACGACCATCCCCTGGTCGGCCGCTACCGGGCCCGGATGTCTTCTTTGCTGCATTGAAGGAATGGCCTGATCGTGCGGGACCCTCGGCCATTTGACTGACAGTTCACTGCTGCAACCGCCAAAAATTTTCGCTGGTCCGTTTGAGATTGCTGCGTTGGGATGCTGGTTTGTCGCCGTCCAGGAGCTGGATGAGATCACTGATCACGATATCGTGGTAAAGGTGATAAAGATGGCCGGAGGGATAACGCACGGGGATCTCGGAGACATCGATGACGTCTACTCCCGTCAGGTTTTCCAGATGTGACCCCGACTCTCCCAGGCGCGGATGTCCATGAACCTGCCTGGAGAGCGACAGCGGCGTGTCGTTGCCCGACACGTAGATCGTGATGTTACGCACAAGCGGGCGAATTCGAGGTAGATGCTGTTCGAAAATACCGGCATCGATATCGGGGGCGAGCAGAACGAGTTGATTCACCAACGGCTTCTTGCCGTGTTCCCCGTTAGCCATCTGAACGAGTGCGAGGAATACGGCTCGCGTGCCAAGACTGTGTGCGGCGATGTCGAAATTGCCCGCACCGAAACGCCCGATCATGTCGGTCAGGGTTTCAGTCAGCGGGGCCACACTCCAGTACAGATCTGACTCGTCACGGGTGTAGTTCAGAATCGCGCCATCAGAGGGCCAGCTGAAAAGCAGAAACCGCCCTGTCAGTCCCAGAGATTCCTGGAACAACGATGCTCTTTTGCATCCTCTCTCAAAGCTGATGTAATACCCGTGCGTGTATAGGACTGGCCGTCGTCCATCCTTGGTGCCTTCCAGGTCATGCCAGAGATCCTCCATGGACAGCTCCCTGACCTTATCGATTTTCACGATGTCGTCAGGAATATAGAACGGTACCTTTTCTGCGATTGATTCCAATGCCTCGAGCGGCGTGCGGGACAGATCACAGTATCCGGCATGTACGGCATTTCTTTCATCCCCGAAGTATTCCGCAGCGTCGCTACTACCGGTTTTGTTTCGCAGCGTGATAAAGGGGACCGTTCGGAGCAATCCGTCTTCCGTGCTGACGCTCGTGGGTGTGATCTTCTTTGTGCCGGGCGATGTCTCGCCATAGTCATCCGGACCACATGCCGCCACGAGGGAGGCAAGGAAAATAATCCTGGAGGCGTGAATCAGGTGGTTGGAATAAGGGAAATTCTTCATCGCCATTGTTGTTCACTACTCCGGGCCGGTAAGCCAATGACTATACAATGGATCTGTCCCCTTTTTTCTTTCCGGGGGAGGTGTTTAGATGCCAGTAAAGTGCGCAGGCAACGACGTCGAGGAGGCTGAACAGATGCGGCGGTGCAAGACATGATTCGGTCCCGACCGTGGGCGGCGCGGTTCGACGAGGGGCGCCACTGGCGGGCCCGGCTCGGGTTCGTGCTCATCGCCACCGAGCGCAACATCGAGCACGAGATGATCCGACTCGCACCGGCCGGGGTGGGGATGCACTTCTCACGGGTGACCATGGAAGGCGCGGTCAACGTCGAGCACCTGAACGCCCAGCTCGACGGTCTGGCGGCAGCGGCCCGACTGATTTTGCCGGGCGAGCACCCGGACGTCGTGTGTTACGCGTGCACCTCCGGTAGCGTGGTCATGGGAGAGGACCGGGTGATTGCCGAGCTCGCGCGCGGTGCCCCGGGTAGTCACCCGACGACCCTCGTCACCGGCGTCATCGAGGGACTGCGAGCAGTGGGGGCCCGGCGAATCGTCGTCGGCACGCCTTATCTCGACGAGGTCAACACTATCGAGAAGCGCTATCTCGAGGCGCATGGCTTCGAGGTGCTCGACTTCCAAGGGCTGAACCTGAGCTACGATCGGGAAATGGTGCGGGTGGCACCGGACTACCTGCTGGAGTTCGCCAAGGCCATCGACCGCCCGGACGCCGACGCGGTCTTCATCAGCTGCGGCGCGCTGCGCACAGTGGATGTTATCCAGGCCATCGAGGATGCTGTCGGCAAACCCGCTATCTGCAGTAACCAGGCAATGCTCTGGCACTGCCTGCGCCTCGCCGGCATCGACGATCGCATCTCTGGTCTCGGGCGCCTGATGTTGCTCTGAGCCGAGGGGCCGGCACTCCTCGGTTTCATGCACCGGCATGGTCAGCGGATGTAGGAGTGTCCGCGAACATGGATCTGTAGTGTCGGTACCATTCGCTTTGAAAACGCTCTCCCGGATCGTATTGCATCTTGCGTTCCAGAAACCGGATGAACTCCGGATAGCAGGACTGCACCTGTGAACGCGACGCCCAGCGGTGATAGGTGAGGAAATAGCTGCCCCCATGCTGAATCGCGCGGTCGATCAGCCCACGAAAGTCAGCGGCAGTCTTTTCCAGGGCCGCGTGAGTGTGGGCCGTGTGAAGATTGAAGATGATGCACGCATAAGGAGCCCTGGCCCAGGGAAGGAAGCTCTCCTCATCCTGCTCGATGAACCGGATCGTTCCGTAGACGACGTTGGCGTTCGCGCGGCGCATATCTGCGCGTACATCATCCATGAATGAAACCAACCTGTGCCTGGGCACATAGAGCTCGGAGATCATCTCGGTACCGCAGCCGGACGGTCCCAACTGAGCGTCGAGCTGCCGGTGATAGTCGTCCAGATATTCGCTCAGTTGATGGCTGTCCGACCAGTAGCGTTGACCATGGGTCGACAGGTAGTAGCGGGAGTAGGTCTCGAACGCGCGGCTCTTGTCCTCGTGGGCCAGGTAGAGAAGGTGCAACCAGTCTTCGGCTCGCAACTCCTTCTGCCGCTGCGGCATGACGGCGTTGTCATGAATCGGCTGATAGCATGAGAAGACACCTTTACGCAGGAAGTCGTCGCACAGCGGGTCGATGGCAAATTGGAAATCACCATACAAACATCCGCTTGCGACCCGTTCCTCGACGGCCGGGATGAGCTCGGCGAGATCGATGACCGACACGAGGCGTTGCATCTTCGTTCGACGCATCAGCCTGAGTCTGATCGTGGTAATGACTCCGAACAAGCCGTATCCGCCGATGGCCAGAGAAAACAGCTCGCTGTTCCGATCGCGGCTGCAGGTGCGGATCTGCCCGTCGGCACCCATCAACGTGAAGGATTCGACGTCGTCGATGAATGGCTTCAACGTGAGGCCGCGTCCATGGGCGTTCGCGGACAGTGTCCCGCCGAT
>CAXMNG010000397.1:0-4704 GCA_964194585.1 Salibacteraceae bacterium
GTTCTATTGCACGCCGATGTGGCGGGCTCGACAGCACTCGTTCAGGCGAACGAGATCCTTGCTCACCAACGCATTCAAGACGCCTTCCAACGTTTCTCCGAGACCATCATCAGTCATGGGGGGATCCCGCATGAGATTCGAGGTGACGCGCTTGTCGCGGAGTTTTCTACAGCCTCGGATGCGGTTAGTGCATCGCTTGCCTTTCAGGAGGCCAATACTGCCCACAACGACAACCTCCCCGATGAGGTTTGCCCGGTAGTTCGGATTGGCATTGCCTTGGGAGAGGTTGTGGTTGCCGACAACACGGTCACCGGCGAAGGCATAGTGCTGGCACAAAGACTGGAGCAATTGGCTGAGCCAGGAGGGGTGTGTATTCAGGATGCCGCTTACCAGACGATGCCTAAGCGTTTGCCGTTCGAATACACCAGTCTGGGCGAACGGGAATTCAAGGGATTCGACGAGCTCGTGCGGGCTTATTCTGTCTCGCCGAGAGATGATAGTTCGATCCCTGAGCCAGAGGCGCCCGCCGCCGACGTGAGACAGCCAGCCGCGCAACCCTGGTCCCGTTATTCAATTGGCTTGGTGGTAGCGTTAGCAATCATCGTGGGCGGTAGTCTCGCTTGGTGGCAGCCGTGGCACCCCAAGATCGAGCTGGCCCACCCGCTCCCGGACAAGCCGTCCATTGCCATTCTTCCGTTTGACAATCTGAGCGACGATCCATCCCAGGAATATTTTGTCGACGGTATGACGGAGGATTTGATTACCGACCTGGCGAAAATCGAGAGTCTTTTCGTGATTGCCCGCAATACGATGTTTACCTACAAAGGCAGACCCATCGTCGTGCCTGACGTCGCCAGGGAGCTGGGCGTTAAATACGTGCTGGAAGGAAGTGTGCGACGAGTTGCCGACCGAGTTCGCATCAACACCCAGCTCATCGATGGCGCTAGCGGTCAGCATATCTGGGCGGAGCGCTATGACGGGTCGCTTACCGACATATTTGCGTTGCAGGACAAGGTAACGAGCGAAATCATTGGTCAGCTCAAGATCAGGCTCACCCCTGACGAGCAAATACGACGGGCGCGCAAGGGTACCGATAACCCGGAGGCCCATGACGCGTATCTGAAAGGCTGGCAATTGTACCGACGCTACTCGCCGGAGGATTTCGTCGAGGCTATCCCTTATCTCGAACGGGCCACCGAGCTGGACCCGGACTATGGGCGAGCCTGGGCGGCACTCGCGTCCATTTACTGGATCACTTATCGAAGGAACTACGCGTGGTCGTTGATCGTAAATCCGAACCGGGACGAATTCGTCTCATGGATTGGGGCACGCGACAAGGCAGGGCGCTATCTCGAACAGGCAATGCGGGATCCAACGCCGCTCGCGCACCAGATCGAATCCCAGATATCGTGGGAATATCGGCAGTTCGACCGGGCGATTGGTGAAGCGAAGCGGGCCGTAGCCCTGGATCCCAACGATCCGGACGGGCATTTGGCAATGGCCTGGGCCCTGATCTTCGCGGGCCGTACCGGGGAGGCTATCGCGTCAGCGGAAGCCGGAATGCGCCTGGACCCCTACTACCCGGCACCCCACCTTGCCGTACTTGGAACGGGTCATCTGCTGTCGCAGCAATACACGGCAGCAGAAGCAGCGTTGAAACGCGCCTTGGGACTCAATCCAGAAGATAAGAATCTACTGGCACCATTGACAGTCGCTTATGGTCATCTCGAAAAGCAGGAAGAAGCACGAGCCACGTTGAAACAGTACACCGAATTCTTGATCCTGTATGCACCGAGGGTTGAAACGTACATGGAGCAGTGGCCATTCAAGCGCGAAACGGATATGCGGCTCTTTGGTAGCGGCCTCGTCAAGGCAGGCCTGTGCTGCGAGGAAGGGTTGGAAGCTTATATCGATCTTGTCCGCCGGGGCGGCACGCTCGAATAGCTGCTGCTGCCTCTGAGGCTTGTGGCCCATGGCGCGCCGGGGGGCTTTGGCGGTGGGGCCCGCTCTGATGCTGCGGCTGAGACCTTTGGAAACGTTGGTCTGGGCCATGCCGCGGACCGCCATCCAGTTCCAGAAGGTGGACAGTCGCCCCTTCTGGGTGCTGGTGTCCAGCGTAGAGGGTGACACGCGCTCGTCGCGCCCCCCACATGCTCCTAGGCGGGCCTGGTGGTGTTTGGTACAGTCTGCGCCGTTGCGATTCTCTTGGAGGTGATCGACTCTTGCTTGAACTCGTCAAGGCCGGCGGTTGGCTGATGGTGCCAATTTTGCTTTGCTCGGTGATCGCCATGGCCATCGTCGCCGAACGCTTCTGGACGCTGCAGCGCAAACGCATTACCCCCGGTAATCTCGTGGTGCAGGTCTGGCAATGGGCGAAGAGCGGAAATCTCAACGACGATCGTATTCGTGCCCTGCGCAAGAGCTCCCCACTCGGGCGCATACTGGCGGCGGGTCTGGTCAACCGCGACACCAGCCGTGCGATGATGAAAGAGAGTATCCAGGACGTAGGCCGCCACGTGGTTCACGATCTGGATCGCTATCTCAATACACTCGGTACTATCGCTTCGATAACACCGCTCCTTGGTCTGCTCGGCACCGTGATCGGTATGATCAAGGTGTTTGCCGTCATTACCACCCAGGGGGTGGGCAATCCGGGCATTCTGGCTGGTGGCATTTCCGAAGCCCTGATTACGACCGCCGCCGGATTGACGGTGGCGATTCCGACGCTCATGTTTCATCGCTATTTCCGTGGTCACGTGGATGAGCTGGTGGTGACCATGGAGCAGGAGGCGCTCAAGATGGTTGAAGCCATGCACGGCCCCGACCGGGATCAGGCGTAACGGCCTGGCGGCAAGCATGAATCTGCGTCCTGCACCGAAGGATTCTGCCGACATCAATCTCACGCCGTTAATCGACGTGGTGTTTCTGCTGCTCATCTTTTTCATGGTCTCCACGACCTTCAACCGGGAATCGGAACTCAGTATCGAACTGCCTGCCGCCTCCGCCGAGGCGCAAGCACGGCGGCCCGATTCCATCGAAGTGGCCATCGACGCCACGGGAAGGTACTACGTCAACGGGCGGCAGCTGTTAAATACACAATCGAAGACGCTACGCCGGGCTCTGACAACCGCCGCTGGAGAAAACGCGACGCCCCCGATCATCATCAGCGCGGACGCGAAGACACCCCACCAGGCCGTCGTGCAAGTCATGGATGCGGCCCGTGAGCTCGGATTCGTGCGCCTGACTTTTGCGACCCGCCTGGTTCCGGACAGCGATCGATAGCGCGCGGGAGCTGGCAGCGGCACCGGGATCGAATGTGTATGGATTCTCGCCTCGATTCCCTGTGGTACCGGAAGTCGCTCCTGAGCCTGGCGCTGGCACCCCTCGGCTGGTTGTATTGCTGCGCCGCGATTCTGCGCCGCGGCGCCTACCGTCTCGGCATCGCCCATGTGAGCCGGGTCGGCGCGCCGGTAATCGTCGTCGGCAACATCAGCGTCGGCGGCACAGGCAAGACGCCGCTGGTCATCTGGATCGCGCGCTTCCTGATGTCCCGGGGGCTGCGTCCCGGCATCGTCTCGCGCGGTTACCGGGGGAAAGCCGACCACTGGCCGCAACAAGTCAGGCCGGACAGCGATCCGGTCATGGTTGGTGACGAGCCCGTATTGCTGGCGCGGGCGACAGGTTGTCCGGTCGCGGCGGACCCGGACCGCGTGCGGGCCGCCAGAAGCTTGTTGGCGCATGCCGAGTGCGACCTGATTGTCAGCGACGATGGCCTGCAGCACCTGGCCATGGGCCGGGACGTGGAAGTGGCCGTCATCGACGCTGTTCGCCGCCATGGAAACGGGCGCTGTCTGCCCGCCGGCCCTTTGCGTGAGCCGGTGTCGCGGCTGGCTTCCGTGGATTTGATTGTTGCCAACGGGGGTGGTGTCAGCGGTGAATTCCACATGCGCATGAGCCCCGGCGACGCAAAAAGTCTCACCGACGAGGCGCTCAGCCGGCCCCTGGAAACCTTTAAAACCGGCCGCGTACATGCCGTGTGCGGTATCGGATCCCCGGAGCACTTCTTCGATACCCTCGAGCGCGCCGGTCTCGAGCTGATCCGGCACCGGTTTTCCGACCACCATGCCTTCTGCGCCACGGATATCGACTTTGACGACGAGATCCCGGTGTTGATGACGGAAAAGGACGCGGTCAAGTGCCGCCGCTTCGCCGACGCACGGCACTGGTGCATTCCGGTCCAGGTCGGACTTCCGGAGGCCTTCGGTGCGCGCCTTTTGTCGCTGCTCGGCGCGCTGGCGCCGGTGGCGACGAAACCGTGACCTGGGGCGTTGAAATATGCACAGAGTCTGGCAAAGTGGCCCATCCGCCATGGTCTATGCTTGGCATGACAGTGGCATCACTACGCGGCCGGCGGCTCGCTTTCAAGGCGCGCTCGCCGGCGTTTCCAGTGGCCTGACATGATCCGCGTGCTGTTCGTCTGTATGGGTAATATCTGCCGCTCGCCGATGGCCCAGGGAGTGCTCGAGCGACGTCTCAATGACGAGCAGCTCGAAGACCGGGTGCAGGTAGATTCCGCCGGCACCCACCACTTTCACACCGGCGAGCCACCGGATCGGCGCGCCGTGGCGGCGGCGCGGCGGCGCGGTGTCGAGATCGGCGGCCTGCACGCACGGCCGGTGCGCGACGACGATTTTTTAGAATTCG
>CAXMNG010000398.1:0-3169 GCA_964194585.1 Salibacteraceae bacterium
TGTCATTATCGCGCACCGGCTTTCCACCATCGAACGCGCCGACGCCATCGCGGTCATGGACAAGGGGCGCATCGTCGATGTCGGCACCCATGCGCACCTGCTCGAGCACAGCAGCCTGTACGCGAGCTTGTACCGATTCCAGGTCGACCGCCGCGACGAGGAGGCCGCGGCCGCTGGCGCGAGTTGAAATGGTGAGCCGGGCCAACGACACACGGCGGCTCGTGGTGTGGCGTTTCGCCGATGGAGTGCGTGGCCACGAGAATCAGAGCGACGGACTGATCGCGGCTCTCGCCGGGCGCGCACAAGTGTCCGTTCACACGGTATCGACGCCGCGGAACCGGGGGATTGAAGTGCTCTGGCGGACACTGTTGGGTGCCGACTATCGGACCCTTCCGAACCCCGACTTGCTGGTCGGGACCGGCCAGGCGACTCACCTGCCGATGCTGGCGGCCCGCCGCCGGCGCGGCGGTCGCGTGGTGGTTCTCATGAAACCAAGCTTCCCGATGGCTTGGTTCGATCTGCTCATCGTGCCTGCCCACGACCATCTGCAGTCGAGACCGAATCTCCTCACGACCCGCGGCTCGCTCAATCGCATGCGCCCCGCTATCGAGAAGAACCACCACGAGGGTCTGATTCTCATTGGCGGCCCGGACAGAGAACATCCCTGGGCGCCCGAAGAGCTGGAGGCGCAAATTGCCGCGCTGGTCGAAGGCCAGGGTGACGTTCACTGGAGCGTCGTGTCGTCACGACGCACACCGGCGGATTTCCTGGTAAGGCTAGGGCAACTGGGGCTCACGAATTTGGAAACCGTGGCGGTGGAAGAGGTGGATGCCGAGTGGTTACCCGCAAAGCTTGCCACCACCGCCACCGTGTGGGTCACCGAGGATAGCGTTTCGATGCTCTATGAAGCACTCACCGCCGGCGCAGCGACCGGATTGCTCAGCATGCCGCGGCGCAGCGCGAGCACATCCAAACGGAACCTGGGGGGCGGGTTACTGGCTGACGGCCTGGTGACATCCTTTGACGCCTGGCGCAAGGGTCAGGCGCTCAGGCCACCATCGGAACCGCTGGACGAAGCCGGGCGGTGTGCCGACTGGGTTATACAGAAATGGCAGGCGCCCCCCTCTGATCCCGGGGACATTTCCCTCGTGACTGATCCCGCGCTCGAAATGCGCATTCTACAGGTCCTGCCCGCCTTGAACGAAGGCGGCGTCGAAGTCGGCACGGTACAGATGGCACGCTATCTTCAGGTACGAGGAATATTCAATGTGGTTGCCTCCAGCGGCGGCAAGTTGGTTGCTTCCCTGGAGCAGATCGACGTTGCCCACATCACGCTGCCGCTAGAGACGAAAAATCCGCTGAAAATCCTTCTCAACGCAGGCCGTTTGAAGAGTGCGATCAAGAAGTATCGAATCACTCACGTGCACGCCCGCTCCCGCGCTCCCGCGTGGTCAGCCTATCTCGCGTGCTCGCTCATCAACGCCTCTGCAAAAGAAGACTACGTGTTTTTTCTTACGACCTTTCACGGCGTCTATGGAAAAACGCCCGCGATCAAGCGCTGGTACAACAGCATTATGCTGAAAGGGGATGCGGTAATCGCCAATTCCGCGTTCGTGAAGAATCATATCGCCAAGGTCTACGGAGATACGGGTAAGCCGATTTATGTCGTACACCGTGGAAACGACCTCGAGCGATTCAATCCCGGGGCAATCGAGCAGAGCGCGGTAGATGCGGTTCGAGAAAGCATGGGTGCGAGCGCGGGCACGCCACTCATTCTAATGGTCGGGCGTCTGACTGCATGGAAAGGTCAAGCCGTTCTCTTATCCGCCCTCGCGGAATTGAAAGACATTCCCTGGGTCGCAGCCTTTGCCGGATCTGCCGAAAACCCCGCCTACAAGCAGAATCTGGAAGGTATGATCAAGGACGCGGACATGGAAGACCGGATACACTTATTGGGCAGTCGTGATGATGTGCCGCTACTGTACAGAGCGGCGGATATAGCCGTGTCCGCTTCTACCGAACCAGAGGCCTTTGGCCGCGTCGCAATAGAGGCGCAGGCCATGGAGACCGGAATTATTGCTACCGCGCACGGGGGTTCCCTGGAAACCGTGATCGACGGCAAAACCGGTTTCCTGGTGGAACCTTCGAACCCAACGGCATTGAAGGTCGCCCTCACCAAAGCGTTGACCGATCTCGGGACCTTTGCGGCCATGGGGAAGGCAGGCCGGGCGCATGTGTGCAGAAATCTGACCGAAGAAGAGATGTGCCGGGGGGAAACTGCCGTTTACGTCGCGCTTCGCGAATCCACCGCCGAGAAGTTGCGTAAACAGCGCGTTGCCTGAACTCCCCACGAGAGGCTTCACGACGCACACGCTTCGGGTGCCGAGGCCATCGGCTCAGGGCGATTGTCGATGAAGCGACCCGCCCTGACGATGCCCTGGTTCACCCGGGACCAATGGCCGTTACTCCTGATCTGGTCCTGCCTGGTCGTGCTTCCCATCGGACGGGTTGTGGAGGTGCCGGTGATGGTGATGGCCATCGCCGGAGTGTATCTGCTGATCACACATTGGCGCAGCTGGCGCTACCTGCCCGCGTTCAAGCTGTTCGTGGCGGTGTTCCTTCTTGCCTGGATACCGATTCTCATATCTCTGGTGGATGCCGTGCGCGTGGAACGCACCGCTATGACGAGTGTCAATCACTTGCGTTTCGGCTTCAGCGGGCTGTTCATCCTGCACGTTCTTTCCACGCCTGCGGCTCATAGACGCTTTCTCGCGCTGTGCGCGTGGGTACTGTTGTTCTGGGTCGTCGACGGGTTGGTCCAGCTGAGCTTTGGCCGGGATCTGTTCGGCTTTCCGACACCGGAGACCATGCCCGGTGTGACACGTCTCAACGCGCTGTTTGGTAGAGAAGGCCTGGTCTACGCTACCGTGTTGACGGTGTTTTGCCCGTTGCTATGGGAGCACGCGCGCAGGCACTGGGCCCGTTGGCAGCTGGTGGCGATTGTATTCGCTACCGTTTTACTCGCTTTGATAGCCGGAACACGCTCCGCGTGGATCAATATCGGGGTGCTGTTACTCGCATACGGGGTGCTGCTCTCGATACGGCGCCGGCGCGTTTCCCTTCGCCTGTCCGCCGCCGCGATAGTAGCTGCGGCCATCACGGTGAGCGC
>CAXMNG010000399.1:0-6604 GCA_964194585.1 Salibacteraceae bacterium
CCGCGCGCCGGAGACCCGCGAGGACCTGACGCCCGAAGCGGCCTGCCAGCGCCTGGCGGACGCCGGCGCAGACGTGGTCGGGCTGAACTGTGCCCGGGGACCGGGCACCATGCTGCCGCTGTTGGAGAGGATTTGTGCCGCCGTGGACGCCCACGTCGCGGCGTTGCCGGTGCCCTATCGAACGCACGACGCGGAGCCCACGTTTCAGTCCTTGCGGGATCCGGGATGCGACTGCCTGCCATCGGAATTGCCGTTCCCGACGGCCCTCGACCCGTTCACCTGCAACCGGTACGAGATCGCGGACTTCACCCGGAAGGCCCTGGACCTGGGGGTCAGCTATTTCGGCGTCTGCTGTGGCGCGGCGCCCCATCACGTTCGCAGCATGGCCGAAGCCCTCGGACGCACGCCGCCGGCAAGCCGGTACTCACCCGATTTGTCGAAGCACTCGTTTCTCGGCACCGACCCGGCCCTGAAGAAGCACAACGTGGAGTTCAGCGAGAAGCTCTGAGCCGGTTGCAAGCCATGTGCGCGTGAGCGGGGCGACGATGAACCCGGCTAAGGACAACTCAGTGATACTTCGCACTACTCAGGTGACTCCGCGAGCAGTGGTGTCGCGGCGAGTGAATCCGTCTCAGGTCAGGGCGCTTCTTGACGCCATGGCGAGCGGACCAGTCGATCGATGCTAAAACATTTCCGCGGATTTACCCTGCGCTATATCAAAGCCGGCGTGGGAGATAGCGGCAGAACCACGCCATGGAGAGCATCCACAGGCCGGCGGCTCCGAACACGGCGTGCACGGGCAGGAATCGCAGCAGCGCGGCGAACAAGGCCGGCGGCAGTAGCTGAGACACGTCCCGGTAGGTGCTGAACACGCCGGCCATCTCTTCGCGCTCCAGCGGGCGCACCGCGCGCAGGAACGGCATGTTGCCGGCGCCGTCGATGGTGGACGTGCACAAGGCGCTGAAAACGAGCATCGCGGCGCCGAGCCACGGCGATCCGGCCAGCACCGATACCCCGATGCTGGTGATCGCGCTGATGGTGAACCCCCCGACCAGCAACGTTCGAAAGCCATATCGCCTTCCCAGCTTGCCCCACAGGGTAACGGTGTAGACGGTAGCCACGCCGATCGATACCAGGGCACCTCCTGCCATCTCGCCGAGACCGGTGGTCACCGCATAGATCGGCACGTAGATGAAGAACGTGGCCCACCACGCCGATCGAGCCGCGGCGATGCTCCAGGCGAGGCGCATCCGTGGCTGGGCGGCGAAGCGTCGCACGTGTCTGAGGGGCGCGGGCGCGGCATCCGGCCGTGCCCGGGCACCCGCCTCCCGCAGCCCGAGCACCCGGAAATACACCACCGTCGTCACGGCGACCAGCATGGTGAGCAGGTACGGCAACCAGTGTGCCACCCGGGACTCCAGATAGATCCCCAGCCACGGTCCCACACTGTAGGCGATCGCCATGAACAGCACCCGCTTCGGCTCGAAGGCCGCCAGGTCGCGGCGGCGGATGTGGTGCATGGTGTACAGGTTGAGGCTTACCTCGAAGGCCAGAGTGGCAAACATCCAGCACACCATGCCGGCCAGAAACAACGGAAAGCCACCCAGGCCGAGCAGCAACGGCGCGACTATCGCCGCGATGGCGGCGACGTGGAACACGCCCCGGGTGCGGATGCGGCGCACGAGCACGGGCAGCAGCACGCTGGTGCACACGCCGAGGGTGCTCACGACCACAAAAAGGACGCTCACCGCTTGCGCGCTCCCGAGGTAGGCAAGCCCGTGAAGCGGCAATATGGTGATCACGATGGTGCGGCACGTGGTGGTGAGGAAGAACATGGCCGCGAAGGCCGTGGACCACTGCACGGCGCGGCCGCCAAGCCAGCGCGGCAGGGACAGGATGCGAATATCGGCGTTGGGCATGAATGCTCGGTGAAGCCGTGGAGTCCGAGGCGCCCGCCGGCGCGGCGCGGCCCGCAAAGGTCCCCTCCAGGGGGATCGGATAGTGTGTGCAGACGGTCGGGGCGGTCAATATATCCGTCGGAGCAACGAAGGACGATGGCTCGTAGTCGCGTTGTAGACGACGCGGCGCACGAAGCTCCGGGCGCACATGTGGGCGAGCCGTAATGCGTCAGTCGTAATGTTTGTGGTAGCGCCGCCGGGTCCCGGCGCGCTGCACGACGACCCCCTTGATGGAGGCGATGCCCGCATCGAGCTCCAGCGCCGGGTAGGTTTCATTCAGCGCTTCGAGCCAGACGCGATTGCCGTCCATGCGCAGCCGGCGAAAAATGTACTCTCCTTCGATCTCCGCGAGCACGTAGGCGCCGTCCCTGGCGTGCCCGGTCGGGTCTATGATGACGATGCAGTGGCGGCGGAACTCCGGTTCCATGCTGTCGTCCATGACGCGAAGCGCAAACGTTGCCGCGTCGGTGCAGGTGCTCGGCTGCATGGCGCCCATCAGTAGCCGCCCTTGCGCCGGCTTTCCGGCAGCCCGGCAATGCGGGCTGCCTGCTTGCTTTGGTTTCCGGGAAAAAGCTCGTACAGGTAGTTGCTGTCCATCTTCTTCCCCCAGCGGCGCACCTTATTGCGTTGATCCCAAAACAATGGCGTCGCCGACCAGCTGATGCAGACTTAGAACCTGATCCATCTCAAAACCGTAGTAGGGCAACACCTTGGCGAACTGGCTTTTGCAAATGGCGCAGATGGCGACCAGGTGCGTGACGTTGTGGCGGTCGACGACTTCTTTCAGCGCCTGCATGCGCGGGAGCGCGCCTTTGACTCGGAGCTCCACGAGCTCGTCGGTGAGGAGACCGCCTCCGCCGCCGCAGCAGAAGGTGGCTTGTTTGATCGTGTCGGCGCGCATGTCGTAGACGTGATTGCAGACGGCTTTGAGTATTTCTCTCGGCAGTACGAACTGGCCGCCCGGGGTGTCCCCCATGCGGGATGCGCGGGCGATATTGCAAGAGTCATGGAATGTGACCCGGCGTTTGTCGTTGGCGCTCGGGTCCAGGGTGAGTGTGCCGCGTTTGATGAGATCGTGGGTGACCTCGACGATATGCTGGGGGACCGGGTAGCGGGAGTCGAGGAAGTCAAAAGGGCCCGCCAGCGTATTCAGAAAACTGTAAGCGACCCGCCATGCGTGGCCGCATTCGCCGAAGACGATGCGTGTGACGCCGAGCTCCAGAGCGGCTTCGCGGATGCGGAGCGCGACTTTGCGCATATTCTCGTAGCTGCCGACGAAGAGTCCGAAGTTGGCGGCTTCGGAAGCGTGGCTCGAAAGCGTCCAGCTGATGCCGGCCTGATGGAAAACTTTGCCGTAGCCGATGAGGCCGTCCACGTGGGGCTCTGCGAAGAAGTCGGCCGAAGGGGTGACCAGCAATATTTCCGCGCCCGCTTCGTCCAGAGGATAGCGGACTCTTGTCCGGGTCTCCTCCAAGACGTCTTCTTCGAGGCCTTCCAGCGTATCCTTGAGCGCCGGTAACGGCAGGCCCAGGTTGTTCCCGAGCTTGTGCACCTTGCCGATGATTTCGTTCGTGTACTTCTGGCCAAGCCCGATGCTGTCCATGATTTCCCGCGCCGCCATGGAGATCTCGGAGGTGTCGATGCCGAAGGGGCAGTAGACGGAGCAGCGCCGGCATTGGGAGCACTGGTGGAAGTACCTATACCAGTCGTCGAGGACTTCTCTGGTGAAATCTTCGGCACCGACCAGCCAGGGAAAGTATTTTCCCGCGACGGTGTAGTAGCGTCGGTAAACTTTGCGGAACAGGTCCTGGCGGGCCACCGGCATGTTCTTGGGATCACCGGTGCCGAGGAAGTAGTGGCACTTGTCGGTGCAGGCGCCGCATTTGACGCAGGCATCGAGGAAGACCTGCAGCGAGCGGTACTTGCCGACGAGCTCGCCCATTTTCCTGATGGCGACTTGTTGCCAGTCGTCCACCAGTTCCCCGGGAAATCCGAGGGGCTCCTGCAGCTCGGGTGATGCCACGTGGGGCTGGCTGTGGGCCATCGCCCCTTCCATCACAACCGGGATTTCCAGGTAGGGTTTGAGCGCAGGCGTATCGAAGTCGGACTTGGTCATGATGTGGGCGCGTTTGTCGTCGTCGCGCTATCGCTTCGTTGACTCCAAGTCTTCAGCCCACGAAGCCAGGTGTCGGCGTTCGCGCGGGTTGTCCACTTGATTGAGTGTGGGACTGAAGAAGACCGCCGGTGCGTGCAGCAGCTTGCTGAAGGGGAAGACGATCATGAGCGTGGCGACCAAGCCCAAGTGAATCAGCAGAATACCGTCGCTGGGCATTGGCTGCCAGTTGAAATCGATCAGTCCCTGCACAAAGAACTTCACCGCGACCGGATTGGTATGAAACACGATGCGCATGAGAATGCCAGTAGCGGCGATGGCGGCGATGAGTGCGAGCATCAGGTGATCGGATGGCGCGGAGATGTAGCGTACGCGATCGACGACGACGCGCCGAAGCCACAGTCCGGCGATTCCTACCAGCATCACCGAACCCGTGTACACGCCGTAGAGTTGCACGACATACACCCAGGGCCACACGGGCTCGATGAAATAGCGCAGATGGCCGAGCAGCACGATGAGCATGGCGAAGTGGAACAGCCAGCCGAAAATCCAGGTGGGCTTGTTGGCCTTGAACAGGCTCGAGAAGAGAAACACCTCTTTCAGCATGCGCAGCACCACTCCCGGTAGTGTGGTGGGCGCAGGGGTGGTCGGGATCTTGAGGGGCGCGGGGGTGCGGGCGTAGCGGGCGATGCGGTAGGCGAGTCCGGCAATCAGAACGGTAGTAGCCGTGTACAGCAGGAGCGCATAGCTGATGGTCAGCGGTGACATCCAGGTTCACGCACGTTGGAATCGTTGCGGATCTTCCGGCTCATATGCAGCCGGTGGGTTTCGGCAGGCCCGCATAGCGGCACGCCTGTTTGGCGGGGCCCCGGGGAAAGAGCTGATAGAGGAACTTGGTATTACCCTTCTCTCTGCCGAGCTTCTTGGCGATGCCCTTGGTCAGAATGCGCACGGCGGGGGCGATCTGGTATTCGTCGTAATACTCGCGCAGGAAGTTGATGATCTCCCAGTGGTCCGCGGTGAGCACGATGTCGTCCTGCGCCGCCATATACTCGGCTACCTCGTGGCTCCAGTCAGAGAGAACCTGAATGTAGCCGTCTTCGTCGGTTTCGAGGACCTCACCATTGACTTTTATGGACATCAATGCCTCCTGCCGTGCTGGTTCAAAGGCATGCGTGCACGGCGACGTGTTCGACCACCAGATCGATGAAGCCGTCGTAGTCGACGACCGTGATGTCTTCCGTCACGTCGTGTTCGCTTAATCCCCGTGCCTTTAAGTCGGGACCGAGAACATAGAATTGTAACCTGTTGCCGGCGTCGCTGAGGGTTCCGTTCAATGACGTGCCGTTCATGGCGCCGTAAACGCCGTCTTCGATGAGAAGAACGGCACTGCCTTCCGACGCGATGCGGAGGCATGTCTCGAGGGCGCGGAAGCTTTTGGAGAAGCTCTTCGAGCCGATGGCGGTCGTGTCCTGGCCTTTGCGGATTTGATAGACGGCAACCGCGGTCGGCGAACGGTGCTGCGTTGCGTCTGAGCGGGTTTTTTCAGCGTGATCACGTATCGTTCCGAGTTTTTACACACCCCGGGCCATGACCGGCCATTCCGCATCCTCAGATTTTCCTGTTTGAACGCCCGCTCCTCGACCAGGATGCGGCCGTTTGATATCCAATGCCGAAAGTATAGTGCGGAACACTGGCCCACTACCTGAACCCGTGTTTTCTGTCTCGAGTTCTGATTTAAGTAAACTGTCTCGGATTTCATGCAGCCGTTGCCGGCATGCTTTTTCATCAGCCGGTCGATCCTATTCGGTCGGGAAGCCCGAGGCGATCCAGGCGGTCGTTCCGCCCGCCAGGCTCTTGACGTTCTTGTAGCCGAGAGACTTGAGCAGCAACATTGCGGTGAGCGATTGCTCTCCCACGTTGCATAGGGCGATTAACAGCGCATTTCGATCACTGGGCAGAGCACCATTCCGATCACTTATCTGGTCGATGGGGATGTTTATCGCGTTCGCGGCGTGCCCCTGAGCGTAATGCGCCTCGGAACGGACATCGATCAGTATCGGCCTACCTGACTGTAACAGTTCCGCGACCTCACTCATGTCAATCGCGTCTGAGGATCGGCGCGCATGGTCAACCAGCGCCTTCCACCTCGCCTCGCCGAGACTTGGGCCCGTCGCGGCCGCATCGGCCGTTTCCGCGGGAAACAGCTCCGGCAAATGTCTTCTCATCGAAGTGGCATATTTGAACACGTTGTCGGCAAAGATCACCGCGACGAGCGTATTGGGCTCGTCCGGAACTACTTCAAACGTGCCCGCGAGCGCCATCCCCGAGCTCGGGCCGGCCATGAGGCTCTCCTCGCGATTCAGACGCAGGCAGAGCCGGTACGCGATCTCGTTGCTCACCTCCACCGTCCCGTTGTACTCGTCGGGGCGATACAGCTTCGTCTGGGCGAGCTGGCGGTGACTGCGCACCCCCGGAATGTCATGCCCTTCCTCCGGATGCACACCCAACACTTGCACCGCAGAGTTTTTCT
>CAXMNG010000400.1:0-14529 GCA_964194585.1 Salibacteraceae bacterium
ACCGGCGTTCCCATCATGATGGAGGTCTCGCGGGATCGCGGATTCCTGTTTTCATCGGCGATGCTTGCCTTCGGTCTCGTGACCCTGGTCGCGATGCTCGCCGTCACGGCCCTGCTCTGGGGTACCGGGTTCGCACCGTCGTTCACGAGCTGAGTTGATGCCCATCACCATCCTGGAGAGATAGATGGCCGAAGCGCAAACGTATAATTACAAAGTGGTGCGGCAGTTCGCCGTGATGACCATCGTGTGGGGCATCGTGGGCATGCTGGTGGGCGTCATACTTGCCGCTCAGCTCGCCTGGCCGGTGCTTAACTTCGATATTCCGTGGCTGACCTTCAGCCGCCTGCGGCCACTGCACACCAACGCCGTCATTTTCGCTTTCGGCGGATCGGCGCTGTTCGCCTCTTCGTATTACGTGGTGCAACGTACCTGTCACGTACGCCTTTTCTCGGACCGGCTGGCGGCATTCACCTTCTGGGGTTGGCAGGCTGTAATCGTGCTGGCGGTGATCACGCTGCCGCTCGGCATTACCACCACCAAGGAGTACGCCGAGCTCGAATGGCCCATCGACCTGCTGATCGCCGTCGTCTGGGTGGTCTATGCCGTCGTGTTCCTCGGCACCATCGTCAAGCGGCGGGTCTCGCACATCTACGTGGCCAACTGGTTCTTCGCGGCATTTATTCTCGCCGTGGCGATGCTGCACATCGTCAACAGCGCGGCACTGCCGGTGAGCATGTGGAAATCCTACTCGGCGTACGCAGGGGTTCAGGACGCCATGGTGCAGTGGTGGTATGGACACAACGCGGTGGGATTTTTCCTGACCGCGGGCTTCCTCGGCATGATGTACTACTTCGTGCCGAAGCAAGCCAACAGACCCATATACTCCTACCGTCTGTCCATCGTGCATTTCTGGGCGCTCATCTTCACCTATATATGGGCGGGCCCCCACCATCTGCACTACACGGCGCTTCCCGATTGGGCCCAGTCCCTGGGTATGGTCATGTCGCTCATTCTTCTGGCGCCGTCCTGGGGTGGAATGATCAACGGCATCATGACGCTGTCCGGCGCCTGGGAGAAGCTGCGCACGGATCCCGTGCTGCGCTTTCTGATCGTGTCGATATCCTTCTATGGCATGTCGACCTTCGAAGGGCCCATGATGGCGATCAAGACCGTCAATGCGCTCTCCCATTACACCGACTGGACCATCGGGCACGTGCACTCCGGGACCCTGGGCTGGGTGGCGATGGTGACTTACGGCACCATGTACTATCTCATTCCTCGGTTGTTCGGTCGCGAGCTCTACAGCTTGAGACTGGTCGAGCTGCACTTCTGGATCGCTACCATCGGTATCGTTCTTTATATCACCGCCATGTGGGTCTCCGGCATCATGCAGGGGCTGATGTGGCGGGCCGTCAACACCGACGGCACCCTCACTTACAGCTTCGTCGAATCGGTGCAGGCCATGCATCCCTTCTACATCATCCGCTTCCTGGGCGGGGTCCTGTTTCTGAGTGGCGGAATCATCATGGCTTATAATCTCTGGAAAACCGTGGTCGGTGCCAAGGCCGTCGACGCCGCCATCCCCGCTCCGGCGCACTGAGGAATTGCAGCTATGGCAACAGGACACGAGAAGCTGGAGACCAACATCGGTCTGATGGTCGTGCTGATACTGCTGGTCATCAGCGTCGGCGGTATCGTCACCGTCGTCCCGCAGTTTTTTCAGGGAGAATTGACGACACCGGTGAAGGGGCTCGAGCCGCGCAACCCGCTGCAGCTTGCCGGCATGGACATCTACATCCGTGAGTCGTGCATGGTTTGCCACTCACAGATGATCCGGCCCTTTCGCGCCGAGACCGAGCGCTACGGCCACTACTCGGTAGCCGGCGAGTTCGTGTACGACCGGCCGTTTCAGTGGGGTTCGAAACGTACCGGTCCGGATCTGCATCGCGTTGGCGGGCGCTACAGTGACGCCTGGCATCGCGTGCATCTCATCAATCCCCGCGACGTCGTCCCGGAATCCGTAATGCCCGGTTATCCGTGGCTCGAGGAGAACGCCGTGGATGCAAGCGATATCCAAACCAAGATGCGCGTGCTGCGCGTACTCGGCCATCCTTACACTGACGAAGCGATCGACAAAGCACCGGAAATGCTGGAAGGAAAATCCGAGATGGATGCCATCATTGCCTACCTGCAGAATCTCGGCACATCCATCAAGACGCGCAGGTAGCGGGTTGGACGCGGCAGTTTTTCACGGCCTGTGGACAGGCGCCCTGCTGGTGATATTCATCGGTATCGTGGTATGGGCCTGGAGCGGCAAGCGCAAACGCGATTTCGACGAGGCAGCGCACATACCACTCGACGACGCGGAGCTGGAAGCTCACGACACCGAGAGTAAGAGGAATCACCATGACTAGCTTCACTGACGGTTTCTGGAACATGCTCATATTCGTTGGCACCGTCGGCAGCATCATCGTGTTGTATCTGTTCACCAGGAATTACTCGGCGGATCGGCCTCCCGGGGAAGGCGTGCAGAGCATGGGCCATAAATGGGATGGCGATCTGGAAGAGCTCAACAATCCTCTGCCGCGCTGGTGGCTGAACATGTTCTACATCACGATGGTCTGGGCCGTCGTGTATCTGCTCCTGTATCCCGGGGTCGGCACACATTCCATGTTGCTCGGCTGGTCGCAGGTCAAGCAATACGACGAGGAGATGGCGGCCGCGGAAGAACGCTACGGACCGATTTTCGAGAAGTTCATGAGCGAAGATATCGTGGTGGTTGCCCGCAGCCCCGAGGCGTTGAAAATAGGTCGCCGCCTGTTCGTCAATTACTGCGCCAGTTGCCACGGCTCAGACGCTGGTGGGAATCCCGGATTTCCCAATCTGCGGGATGCCGATTGGCTTTATGGCGGCACACCCGAAGCCATCAAGACCTCCATCATGAATGGACGCAACGGCGTCATGCCGCCCTGGGGTGCTGCGGTTGGCGACGAGGGCGTCAAGAACGTGGCACAGTATGTGCTGAGCCTCAACGGACGCGAGTTCAATGAGGCCGCCGCCAGGATCGGCGAGAAGACGTTCAACACGCTTTGCGTCGCCTGCCACCAGGCCGGCGGAATCGGCAATCAGGCGCTCGGCGCGCCGAATCTGACCAACAACACCTGGTTGTACGGCGGTTCGCCCAAGTCCATAGAGGCCAGTATCGCCGATGGCCGAAATGGCCAGATGCCGTCGCACGCGGATTTCCTCGGCGAGGCCAAGGCGCATTTGCTGGCTGCCTATGTTTACAGCCTGAGCAACAAGTAGATGAGGGTGGGCGGCTTCGTTGCCCCCCGGTGAGGGTGCCAACAAGGAGCAGCTCCCCATGCAAACGAATAGTGAATCGCCGAGCATCCCCCTCGTGCAGCGCATCAGCGCGGTGCTATGGCCTGCTTTCCTGTGCGCAGGCGCCGCCACCGGTGTTTTTTTTACCTTCTTCGACCCAATTGTATTGCTGGAGTGTGAGGGCGAGCCGCCCATGAGCCGGATGGGAGCCTACACGCTGGGGTTTTTCATGTTCTGGCTGCTGTGTGTCGCGTCTTCCGTAGGGACGTCGTACTTTCTCCGCCCTCAGCCCCGAGGCTCGTCCCACCCGGCTCAGGCGCCGTGAGAATGTCGGCGGTGGATGACGTCACGCAGACCCCGGTGAAATCGTCGAGCGGCGCGTCGCTCGACGAGCAGGTCGCGCAATCACTCTACGCACAACGCGAACGGATTTACCCTCGCGAAGTGCACGGACTGTTCGCAACCATGCGCGTGCTCGCCGTCGTGGTTCTGCTGGGCCTGTTCTACGGAGTCCCGTGGCTGCATTGGGATGGGCAGCAGCTTCTGCTCTTCGATCTTCCCGCACGGCAATTTCATATCTTCGGGCTCACGCTCTTTCCTCAGGATTTCATCTTTCTTTCCGCGATTCTGATCATCAGCGCGTTGACTTTGTTCTTCTTCACCGCCCTCGCGGGTCGCCTGTGGTGCGGCTATGCCTGTCCGCAGACCGTGTGGACCGAAGTTTTTCTCTGGATCGAGCGAAAGATCGAAGGCGACCGGCGCAACCAGATGAAGTTGGACAAGCGCGCGTGGACGGGCCATAAGGTTGCCATCAAGGCAACCAAGCACGGTATCTGGATCCTGCTTTCTCTGTGGACCGGATTCACGTTCGTCGGCTACTTCACACCGGTGCTGGATCTCGGCGCCCGGGTCATGACTTTGGAGCTCGGCCCCTGGGAAGTTTTCTGGATCCTGTTCTACGGCTTTGCCACATACGGAAATGCCGGATGGATGCGCGAGCAGGTGTGCCTGTATATGTGCCCGTACGCGCGTTTTCAGAGCGCCATGTTCGACAAGGACACTCTCGTCATCTCTTACGATTCGGGTCGGGGAGAGCCTCGCGGGGCGCGCAAGCGCAGCACCGACCACAAGGCCGCCGGCCTCGGCGATTGCATCGACTGCACGATGTGCGTGCAGGTGTGCCCCACCGGGATCGATATTCGCGATGGTCTCCAGCATCAGTGCATTGCCTGTGCGGCTTGCGTGGATGCCTGCGACACGGTCATGGGCCAGATGGGTTACGACAAGGGGCTCATCCGTTATACGACGGAAAGCGCGCTCTCCGGCGAGCGCCCGAGGATCCTGAGACCGCGCGTCATTGCCTATGCAGTCGTGCTGCTCGCCCTGGTGGCCGCGCTTGGGGCTGGCATCGCCAGCAGAACGCCGTTGGCCCTGGACGTCATCAGGGATCGCAACGCGCTGTACCGAGAAACCAATGAAGGGCTGGTGGAGAACGTATACACCCTCAAGCTCATCAATATGGACGGCAAGGATCATCGATTCGAAATTTCGGTTTCCGGAATTGACGGCATGGAGCTCGGTCTCGACGCGGATCGGATTCCCGTGGCCGCCCATGAGATATTGAGCATCTCCGCCCGGGTGCGGGCGGATCCTTACTCGCTGACGCGCGCCAGCTCGACCATTGTCTTCGTACTGCAATCCGTCGACGATGACTCGCTGCGAGTGGAAGAGGAAGCGCGCTTTCTGGGACCGGTTTCGCCGGCACGATAGTGGCTTCGCGCTGAACGTGAAATCCCATCGCAAGGCATCGATCTGGTACCGCGAGCCGATGGTGTGGCTGGTCATCATGATCCCTTTCTCTGCCGTCATCATGGGTGGCATCCTGCTGACGCTGGCGGTGTGGTCCGATGACGGCCTGGTAACCGACGACTATTACAAGAAGGGTCTGCAGATTAATCGCACCCTGGAGCGTGACGCCCTGGCCGCGAGCTACGAAATCGCCGGCGAGATCATGCTGGGTGCACCGGGTGAAGTGGTCGAAGTCTCTCTCGCCGGCAACGCGCAGTTCCAGGCGCCGGAAATCGTGCACTTGCGCCTGTTTCATGCGACCCGCTCCGGCCTGGATCGCGACCTGCAACTGCGCCGTGTCGCCGCCGGCCGCTACGTCGCCAGCGGGCCGCGTCTCGAGCCCGGCGCCTGGCACGTGCAGCTCGATGCCGACGGCTGGCGCCTCAAGGCCCGGCTATCGGCCTCGGATGTTCCCCAGCGTGTGACTCTGGGGTCCACGGGTTCACCGGCTCAGTGATGCTCTCGGAGCTGTCGCTGCTGGCTGCCGCGGCGATGGGGCTTTTCGGCTCTGGTCACTGCGTTGCCATGTGCGGCGGAATTTCCTGCGCCCTGTCCGCCGGACTGCCGGACAGCGTGCGTCGATCGCCATCGCGCATGCTGCCCTTCGTCATCGCATACAACTCAGGGCGAGTGGCGTCCTACATGGCGGCCGGCGCCCTGCTCGGTGGGCTCGGCGCCGGAGCGGGGGTTCTGCTGCCACCTTCCTGGGCGCACGGCCTCGGCATCGCGATTTCCACCGCCTTCGTCATCGCCCTGGGCCTGTACCTGGGCGACTGGTGGCGGGGGCTGGCCGCATTCGAGCGACTAGGTTCGAAGTTGTGGCGGCACCTGGAGCCACTGGGCCGGCGGTTCCTGCCCGTCACCCGCCGGCGGAGCGCTCTTGCCATCGGGCTGGTATGGGGTTGGCTTCCCTGTGGCCTGGTGTATGCGGCGCTGGCTCTGGCGCTTGCTTCGGGGGGTGCTTTAGAGGGCACATTGACTATGCTCGCCTTTGGTCTCGGCACCCTGCCTGCGTTGATCTCACTCGGCTTTGCCGGCCGCTGGCTGGCAGCCTTGAGTCACGCAACCGCACGGCGCGCGGCCGGTGCGAGCTTGTGCGTGCTCGGCGTGGTCGCATTGCTGAGTGCGTATTTCGGGCAGCTACAGCCGTAGGTTGGGCTTCGCTTCGCTCAGCCCAACCTACGTTTCCATTGACGTTTGTGGACACTCCCTAGCTAACTTTCGCGCTGGATGTACTCGTACAGGGAGCGGAATTCATCGGCAACCACCGGCCCGAATACCGGATCGGTGCGCGCCTCGATGTTGGATGCGATATCTTCCCAATCTTTGTCGGAGAGAGCCTGCTCGGCCCTCGGGAACGCATCGCTGTCCTCGACCTCCATGTGGCTTCTGAGAAAAGAGATGTAATCGCGGCCCGTGTTCTCTAGATCCTTGCGCTCCACCATCGCGCCATCCACCACGTGACGGAGCATCTCCGTAAAGCGCTCCCCCTTCTCGGCAAGCGCCGTGTGCTCGCGCTTGAGCTGCGTGACGACACCATCGGCGCTGCTGTCGCGGCTGGTGAGCTTCTGGAATACCAGATCTTCCATCGGGTGGTGCGTGTGGTCGGGGTAGTGGGTCATGTACATCATGATGTCGTGCATGAGCTCGAAATCGGCGCTCCCCTCGTCGTGAACGGCAACCATCTGCTCGTCCAGCGTGGCCAGGAGGTGGGAAATGTTGCCGTGGTCGGCCTTGAGCTGCTCCATGATCGCGGGCATGCCGTTCTCCCCATCGTATGTCTTCGTTCTTGCGCTGGCCCCATTTTAGAGGAGGCCTTCCCCGGCAGCCATTGATTTTGATCAATGGTCGCCGCCGCCGGTGTGCCGGTCGCGCTCGTCTTCAGTGTCGGACCGCGGTGGTGCCGGTTGCTCGTCGTCATCGAGCAGAATGCGATGGGCGGGACCCTCCAGATCGTCGAACTGGCCGGAGCGGATTGCCCACAGGAATGCCGCCACGATCACCGCTACCAACACGACCGACAATGGAATCAGCAAATAAAGGATGTCCACGCCTTCACTCCCGTGGCGAATTGTCGCCCATGCGTGCCAGACGCAGGCTGTTGGCTACCACCAGCAGTGAGCTCGCCGACATACCGATGGCCGCCATCCACGGCGCTACCCAGCCGGCGGCCGCCGCCGGAATGGCGAGAACGTTGTAGGTGACGGCCCACAGCAGGTTCTGGCGGATGATGGTGAGGGTCTTGCGTGCGATTTTTACACCGGCGCTCAGGCTCGAGAGATCGCTGCCGAGGAGGATCATGTCGGCGCTGGCTCGCGCCGCTCGAGCTCCATCTCCCATGGCGACGGAGACGTCGGCCCCGGAAAGAACCGGTGTGTCATTGATGCCATCTCCGATCATGGCGACGATTTCGCCGTCGGCTTGCAACTCGCGCACTCGCTGAAGCTTGTCCCGGGGCGACAGACCGCCGGCTACATCGGCGATACCAATCATTTCGGCGACATGTTTTGTGACCTCCGGCCGATCGCCGGAGTAAAGCGTCACCGTCACGCCCTGCTGCTGCAGAGAACGCACCAGCTCGCGGGCGTCCGGACGAATCTCGTCGCTGAGAATGAAAGCGCAGCGTACGGAAGCTTTGTCTGCCAGCAACACCAACGAGCAGCCCTCGTCCATGTTATTCGTTGGCAGCTCATCAGTCAGGCGATGTCCCGTCTGCGATTCTACGAACGACGGCGTGCCGATGGTGTACATATTACCCGCGACCATCGCCTGCAGCCCCGCGCCCGGTGTGTTGACGACTTGCGCGGCGACGTCCTTCGCATCACAGTTTTCAAACAATGCCCTGGCCACGGGGTGCTCGGAGCTCTGCTCCAGCGTTGCCGCGATCTGCGCGCACTCTTCGGGCGACATGTGGGAAGTCGTGACCGTCGCTACCACACGCGGCCGGCCATGGGTCAGTGTGCCCGTCTTGTCGAAGACAAAGCGCGTTGCCCGTGCCAGGGTCTCGAGTGCGTTGTTACCCGTGATGATCAGGGCTCGCCGCGTGAGCGCGCCGGTGGCGGCCGTGATGGCGGTGGGTGTCGCCAGCGACAACGCGCATGGACAGGTGACGACCAGTAAGGCGATGGTCGTCGGCAGCCAACGCTCTGGTGCCGTCTGCCACCAGTAGATGGCCGTGGCACATGCGAGAGTCAGCACGCCGGCAACGAAGTATCCTGCCAGCCGATCGGCTACGCGTGCAAGGGTCGGGCGCTCGTCGCGCGCGCGCTCCACAAGGTCGAGGATGCGCGACAGTATGGTGTCCGGACCCGTCCGCTCCACTAAGACCTGCAACGGGCTGTCGAGATTGATGGAGCCGCCGGTGACGAAGTCCCCGACGCCTTTGACGACGGGCCGGCTTTCACCGCTCAAAAGCGCCTCGTCGACACTGGCACGGCCCTCCAGCACACGGCCATCCGCCGGGATCTGCGCGCCGGGACGCACCAGCACGCGATCACCGACCTCGAGCTCGGCCACCGGCACGACGGCGAGCCCACCGGACGCATCCATACGCGTCGCCATCGCCGGCGCCTGGTGCACCAGGGCCTCGGAGAGTCGCGCACTGTGTCGGCGTGCCACCAGCTCCAGGTAGCGTGCAATCAGTAGAAAGAACACGAACATGACCACCGAGTCGTAATAAACGGGCCCCTCGCCAGCAATGGTGGCGTACACGCTGCCGGTAAAGGCGACGACCAAGCCGAGGCTCACGGGCACGTCCATGCCGAGACGCCGGTTGCGCAGATCGCGCAGTGCGCCTGTCAAGAAAGGGCGCCCCGAATACAGCAGTACTGGCGTCGTCAACGCCAGGCTCAACCACAGGAACAAGTGCCGGAAATTCTCCTGCATTCCGTACCAGTCCCCGGCATAGAGGGCGATGGCGATCATCATCACCTGCATGCCGAGGACGCCCGCTACGCCGAGCCGTCGTAGCTGTTGCCTGCGTTCGTCATCCAACATCGCCTCTTGCCGGGCGGGATCGTAGGGGTGTGCCTGATAACCGATGCGCTTAACGGCCGTCAGAACATCACTCAGTCGAGTCAGTGCGGGATCCCAGCGCACCCTTGCGCGGTGAGTGGCAAAGTTGACCTGGGCGTCCTTGACACCGGGCAATTGCCGAAGGCTGCGTTCGTTGAGCCACGCGCACGCGGCACACTCGATCCCTTCCAGCATCAGTGATGCTTCGCGCTCGCCGTTCTCCAACTGGTGAACAAATGCGCGTTGCGCGTCTTCGTGGTCGTACACGCGTGCCTCACGCAGGAAATCGGGTACCAGCGCCTCCGGTGTCGCCGGCATCTCACTGCGCTGCCGATAGTAATCGGCGAGCCCGCCGGCGATGATGGCCTCGGCAACGGCCTTGCAGCCTGCGCAGCACATTGGCCGCGAAGCACCGTCGATCTCCACGTAGTTATCAGTGCCAGCGTCGATGGGCTGGTCACAGTGATAACAGTGGGGGATTGCATCGCTAGCCTGCATTTCTCACCGGCGTCATGGTTCGAAGCCGGCATCATAACCCAAGATCAGCTACTTACGACGCCCGCTCCATGAAGCACGAACAGTCCGATCAGAAGAAAGATGAATACGACGAAATAGACGAAAAATCGGCGCTGATGACGCCGGCCTTGATTGGTGTAGGCGCGGGGGAAATCGAGCCACATGGGTTTTTGTGTGACGATGTCCCTCGATCCGTCCTTGAGATCCCTGCGTAGTCGCACCCAATGAAACAGCGCCAGCGCCAGGCACACGATGGACAGGACTATCGCGGAAGCCAGGAGAAATTTCATGGCCTCCACGCTCGATCTTTTCCCGCTTTGTGTGTCATCCAGCCTCTCCGAGGGCGCTCGACGATATCCGGGGCGCCGGGTTCAAGTATGCGCTGTGATCCTCGAGGTGCAAAGTGACGCGGGCCTCAAATCGTCGAATCGGCGCGTAGCGGCGGGTGGGCAGTCATGGGCGGCTTTTCCAGCTCCGGGGGCGAAGCAGCTGCGGCTCCACGTTGGCCGTGAGGGGAAGGGCGCGCAGCCGGTCCAGCTTGGTCAGCGCCTCGTCGACACGCCCTGATTTCGGTTCCAACCAGGCGCAATGTGGTGCGTGGATGGGGACCTCATCGATTTTGAAATCGAGGGCCTCGATATCGCCGCGCACGGTGTCGATGGACGTGCCTTCCTCCAATCGAAGAAATATCCGCCTGGTCACGACCGCGGGCGTCGAGTCCACGGTCGCGGCGTATACCGGGAGAAGCTCGAAAGCCGACGCTGCATCGGCCGGCGGTGTCCCGCGCAGAATGTTGACGTCGTCGCCCGTTAAACGCATCTCCACATCTGCGGCAAGTTGCTTCGACATTCTTCCTCGCATTGCGTAGAGATCGCCACGTTTGCGTAGTCGGATGGATCCATTTCGATCGCCGATGTCGATGAACTCCGGGCAACGATTCCATTGCTGGAGGGCATTCATGGTTGTCACTATACTCTCAACCTCCGATTGAATTCCCCAGCTCATTTCGGAAAGGAGTATTCCGATGGCAAAAATCACCAACGTCAGATTTGGCGGAAAGAAGGGCAAATCGTATCGGTTGCGCATGAGTGATGGCATTTTAGTGGTGCGCACTCAGAGTCGACGCACGGTAAGAGAGACACCGATATCCACGAAAGCGCGCGACATACTTTCGCAGTTCGATCCATTGTTCGCGATACCGGAAGTCGGTGTCGAGGTTCTGCGCTGTAGCGCTCGGCGCGCAGTGCGCTCGGTGCGCGACAAGGCGCGCGTCGCATTGCGGCGGGAGGCGTCCGTGCGATTCGCCGGCCGCGGTCTGTGCGCTGCATCGGGGCGGCCGATTCTGTACACGGAAAATCTGTTCGTTCAGTTTCAAGAGCGATGCAAGAGCGTCGCGATGAAGCGCGTTCTCGAGAAGTTCGGCCTCAAAGTCAAGCGCCGGCTTCCCTACGCCGTAAACGCGTGGTTCGTCGAGCTTCCCGAGGGTAGCGGGCATCAGAAACTGCTGAACACCGCGGGCCGGTTACTGGCCCACCAAGACGTGCTGCTTTGTCATCCGGAGCTCGTGCAGGAGATGGGGAAACGCGGTGCATTTCCCGAGCAGTGGCATCTCAAGCGCGCCAGCGTCGATGGCAATCCCGTCAACGCCCATGCCAACGTAGAGGCCGCTTGGTCACTGAGCCAGGGCGAAGGCACCACCATCGCCATAATCGATGACGGTGTCGACATGGACCACGAGGAGTTCAGTGGCGCCGGAAAGATCGTCGCGCCGCGCGACGTCACCCGCGGGAATGCTGATCCGAATCCCGGTCCCGGCGATCGGCACGGCACGGCCTGTGCCGGGGTCGCCTGCGCTAACGGGTTGCACGGTGCTTCAGGCGTCGCCCCGAGAGCACGTCTCATGCCTATCCGGTTGGTGTCGAGCCTCGGCTCTCAAGCCGAGGCGGACGCGTTTGTCTGGGCTGCAGATCATGGGGCGGACGTCATTTCCTGCAGCTGGGGACCGATGGATGGGGATTGGTGGAATCCCGGCGATCCCAGGCATGACGACGTCGTTCCGGTGCCCGACTCGACCCGGCTCGCCATCGACTACGCCGTACGCGAGGGCCGTGCAGGAAAAGGTTGCGTCATCACCTGGGCGGCGGGAAACGGTAATGAGTCGGTGGATAACGACGGCTATGCCAGTTACCCGAAAGTCCTAGCCATCGCCGCGAGCAACGATCGCGGTAAAAAGGCGGACTACAGCGACACCGGAGAAGCGCTTTTGTGCGCCTTTCCCAGCAGCAACGGCGGGCCTTCACTGACGCCTGGAATCTGGACCACCGACGTGTCAGGAGCCGGCGGTTACAATTCTGGTAGCGAGAGCGATGGTGATGCCGCCGGACACTACACGAATTCCTTCGGCGGAACCTCCAGCGCCTGTCCCGGTG
This sequence comes from Salibacteraceae bacterium, assembly GCA_964194585.1. GTDB lineage: Bacteria > Pseudomonadota > Gammaproteobacteria > HK1 > HK1 > JAABYT01. The sequence continues at coordinate 12,132 of CAXMNG010000400.1, forward strand.
CTGCCGGGGTTGCGGCTCTGGTGATCGCCAGGGACCCGGAGCTTCGTTGGGATCAGGTCAAAGAGCTCCTCAGGCAAAGCTGCGACCGCATCGACGCCTCCGGGGGACGCTACGACGCGGCCGGCCACAGCAGCTTGTATGGCTACGGGCGCTTGAACGCGAAAACCGCCGTCACCCTCGCGTCACCGGCGAGGCCGCGATATACGGCGGTGCACAAGGCCATCCAGTCGGTGCCCATTCGGGATCTGAAGACTGCTCGACTGCAGGTTGCGGTCGCCGATACGCGCAGCATTCGCACGATCAAGGTGCACGTGGACCTGGAGCACAGCTGGATCGGCGATCTGACGGTGAAACTGAGGCCTCCGGCGGGGATCGGCGGATCCCCGGTATCGCTGCACGACCGTCAGGACGGTGGCACGCGCAACATCCACCGCGTCTTCGATGTGGCATCGACGCCGGCGCTCGCGGGCTTGGGGGGCGCCGTACCCGCGGGCATATGGACGCTCGAGGTCCACGACAACGCCAAACGGGACGTGGGCCGGATCAGCAGTTTCGCCCTGGAGCTGGAGCTTTAGCCCGGCGGAGTCGCTATACTCCACGGGCACAAGCCCTTGCGCGAGCGTTTCCAACCACCCACGATGACCCTTTATTTCTCTCGATCTTCAACAATCATGCGGCTTCTGGCGTCCTGACCGTTGCTCCAGCAGGTATCAGAATCGATGAAGAAGCTCGACGACTATCGACTGCAATTCAACGGGCGTGACTATCTTCCGATAATCATCGGCGGGATGGGCGTGGATATCTCCGCCACGGGGCTCGCGCTGGTCGCAGCGCGCCTGGGCGGCATCGGTCATATCTCGGACGCCATGCTTCCCACGGTGGTCGATCAGGAGCGCCGTACCAGCTTTGTCCGCGACAAGCTGAAAAAGTACAAATTCAACGTCGCGAGCAGCGACAAATCCATAGTCCAGTTCGACCTGGAAGACCTCGCACGCGCGACTCGAATGCACGTCAGCTCCCTCATGGAGGCCAAGAAAGGGCCGGGCATGGTGTTCCTCAATTGCATGGAAAAGCTGACCATGAACAACCCGGGCGGCACTCTGAAGACGCGGCTGGCGTCCGCCATGGACGCGGGTATCGACGGCATCACTCTGAGTGCCGGCCTGCACCTGGGTAGCTTTGCGCTGATGGAAGATCACCCGCGATTTCGCGACGTCAAGCTGGGCATCATCGTGTCCTCCGCGCGCGCCTTGAATCTTCTGTTGAAAAAAGCTGCGCGCACGCAGCGCCTGCCCGACTATGTCATCGTCGAAGGCCCGCTCGCCGGCGGTCACCTTGGCTTCGGCATGGACTGGGCGGACTATGATTTGAAGACCATCGCGTCAGAGGTGGTCGCGTTTCTTGCCGAGAAGGGTTTGGATATCCCGGTGATCGCTGCCGGTGGCGTATTCACGGGATCCGATGCTGTCGACTATCTGGAGCTGGGGTGTGCCGGTGTGCAGTGCGCGACCCGTTTCACGATTACCAGGGAGTGCGGTCTGCCGGCTCCCGTGAAGCAGGAGTACGTCAATGCCGTGGAAGAGGATATCGTCGTCAATACGATCTCTCCGACGGGCTATCCCATGCGCATGCTCCAGCAGTCCCCGGCCATCGGATCCGGAATCCGTCCGAACTGCGAGGCCTACGGATATCTCCTGGACAGGAACGGGCACTGTGACTACATCGATGCATACAATGCGGTGGTCGCGACGAATCCCAAGGAAGTGAAAGTCCTCGACAAGACGTGTTTATGCACCGCCATGCGGCGTTTCAAGGTGTGGACCTGCGGGCACTACACCTATCGCTTGAAAGAAACCGTGAATCTGCTTGCCGACGGCACCTACGATCTGCCATCGGCGGAGCACGTGCTCGGTGACTACCTGTACAGCACCGACCATCAGGCCCATCGGCCTCCCCTGAAAGTCAAGATCGTCTAGCCCGCGTATCGCCCCGGAACGCGGTTGCTCGCTGGCCCTGCAATGCAAAAAGCCATCGGGTGGTTATTCACGCCACTGCATCTGGCGCTGTTCATGGTTGTGCTGCTGATTTTTCACGTAGCCCAGGTGCTCACACTGCCGTTCGGCTACGCGATGCACAAGCGGGTAGTGGACTATCTGAATTTTTGCATACTGGCGAGTCTCCGGATGGTAGGAACACGCATCGAGCTCCGCTGCGAGCACGAGCTGCCGACGGACACACCGTTGATCGTCGTCTCCAACCATCAGAGCATGTACGATATTCCGATGCTCGGCTGGGTATTCAGAAAACACGATCCGAAATACGTGGCCAAGATCGAGCTGAGTAAAGGTCTGCCAAGCATCTCCTACAATCTGCGTCACGGTGGATCGGTATTGATCGA
>CAXMNG010000401.1:0-3610 GCA_964194585.1 Salibacteraceae bacterium
CTTCCGCACACGCTCAGCGTCTTCTTCGAGGAGATGTTGCAATCCTGCAATATGTCGCTGGCGCTCTATCAGGGACTGACACGCGGCGCCTATGTCGCGATCCACGCCCATGGTACCGATGCGCTCAAGCGCACATTTTTGCCGAAACTGGCGGACGGTAGCTGGACCGGCGTCATGTGTCTGACTGAATCCCATGCCGGGTCCGACCTCGGGCTTCTGCGAACCCGCGCGACACCGGACGATGATGGCAACTACCGGGTGAGCGGCACCAAGATCTTCATCACCGGCGGTGACCAGGACATCACCGAGAACATCGTCCACCTGGTGCTCGCGCGCCTGCCGGATGCGCCGCAAGGGGTCAAGGGCCTCAGCATGTTTCTGGTGCCGAAGTATCTCGTCAACGATGACGGTACGCTTGGCCGTCGCAATGGGGTCAGCTGCGGCTCTATCGAGCACAAGATGGGCATCAAGGGCGCCTCCACCTGCGTCATGAATTACGAGAACGCGGTAGGTTACATCGTGGGCGGAGCCAACAAGGGATTGAACGCCATGTTCTCGATGATGAATCACGAGCGTTTGATGGTCGGGCAGGAAGGTCTGGCACAGGCCGAGGTCGCCTACCAGAGCGCCGTCGATTACGCACGCGAGCGCCTTCAGGGACGCTCTTTGAGCGGCCCGAAATCACCAGATAAACCTGCCGACTGCATCATGGTGCATCCCGACGTGCGCCGCATGCTGCTCACGGGCAAAGCATATAATGAGGCGGCGCGCGCCCTGCTCGGTTGGGTGTCGCTGCATGTCGACATTTCGGAACGCCACCCGGATGCGCAAGCACGAGAACGCGCCGATGATCTGGTGGCTTTGCTGACGCCGGTCATAAAGGCCTACTTCACGGACTACGGGCACGAAGTCTGTAATCTGTCCCTGCAGGTGCTCGGTGGACACGGCTACATCAGCGAGTGGGGCATGGAGCAACTGGTGCGCGATTCGCGTATCGCACAGATTTACGAGGGTGCAAACGGCGTTCACGCCTTGGATCTGACAGGCCGCAAGCTCGCCATGCACAACGGACGCCTCGTGAAGCGCTATCTGGGGACCCTGAACGCGTTCCTCGGCGAGCACGCCGATGATGCGGCGCTCGAGGAATTCATCGCGCCGCTCTCGGGCGCTGTCGCTGGACTCGAGGCCGCGACCCGTTGGATCGCCAAGGCGAGCGCAAACGACCCCGAGGAAATCGGCGCTGCGTCTTACGACTATCTGAAGCTCATGGCGCTGGTCTCCCTGGGCTACATGTGGGCGCGCGCGGCGGTGGTGGCGACACCGAAGGTGGAAGGCGACAACTCGGGTTTCTACCAGGCCAAGCTCACAACCGCGCGGTTCTATATGAAGCGCCTGCTGCCGCAGGCCGAAGCGCTTGGCAAGACCCTGCAGGCCGGTAGTGACACTTTGATGGATTTGCCGGCGGAATCGTTTTGAACCGAGCGCGAGCCTGCAGATGATCGATCCGCGTGAAGAAGTCTCCGCCGATCAGCGCCGCGAGCTGCTGGATGCGGCGCTCGAGCTTGCGGATCTGTGCGCTGAGACCACGGCATCGATCGTGGACTCGGGTTTCGACGTCTCGAAAAAGGCCGACGACAGCCTCGTCACCACGGCTGATGTGGAGACAGAGCGCGCTTTTCGCAAGTCTGTCCAGGAGCGTTTCCCCGACATGGGGGTACTGGGTGAGGAGCTGGGCGACAGCGACCAGAGCACGGACTTCCGCTGGATCATCGACCCGATAGACGGCACGGCGGAGTTCGCCAGGCGTCTGCCTGTGTACGGTTGCATCATCGGATTGCATTATAAAGAGCAGCCATTACTCGGCGTTATCGACCACCAGGCCATGGGGATTCGCTGTCACGCGGCCTTCGGTCTGGGCGCCTTCGCCAACGAAGAGCGCTTGGCCATCGATGATTGCGGACCGGGGGAGGAGGGCCCCGGGGCGCGCATCGGATTGCCTTCACTGGGAGGCTTCCTGCGTCCCACGGACTCGGCCCCGGTGTTCAGAGCCATCGTCGACGCGTATCCGAATTTCCGCGTATACCACACCTGCTACGCTCACACGCTCGTTGCTACCGGTGGCCTGGATGCCGCCATGGAGTGGGACACGCCGCTCTGGGATCTGGCCGCCACGCAAATCCTCATCGAGGAGGCCGGTGGCCGCTACCAATGGGTGAAGGATACCGAGGTGCCGGGTCAAGGGCACTTTTATTCCGCCGTGTTCGGCAAGCCCGCGGTGGTGGACCGGTTGGCAGGGGTCATCGAGGATGCTTTGACGTCGGCTGGATAGAATGACGGACGCACCAACCTTGCGGCGTACAGTGTTCGCCTTGACTGCTCTGCTCGCCGTGTTCGGACACGGAGTGTCCCACGCGCAGGGCGAGCTGCACGACACGCACTTTCACCTCTCGAATTACATTCAGGAAGGACCGGCCATCCAGGATGTCATGCCGATCCTGCGTGACGCCGGCGTCACCCGCTCCGTGCTGTTTGGTATTCCTCTGCAGCAGCGCTGGGACGGCCGTCAGTTTCCCCTCGATGCCTCCAAGCCATGGAAGGGCTCGCCCGTGTATTATCTGAATACCGATTCGGAGCTTTACTACTATGCCGCCGTCGATACCCTGATCGCGGACGCCTATTGCAGCCTGCCTCCCGAACAGCGCGGGTTCTGGGATCCCATGATCACCGGGTTCAACCCCACCGACATGCATGCTGCCGATCACATCAAGAATATGATGCGGTCTCACCCGGGCGTCTTCAGAGGCGTCGGTGAGTTCAGCGTGCACAAGGAAGTCGTTTCGAGCAAGATTTCCGGTACCACCGCGACCCTCGGGGACCCGGCGCTGGAACGTATTTTTGCCACCGCCGCTGAGCTCGGCCTGGTGACTATCCTGCACAATGACATGAGCGACATGGCCAACCGTAATCCGCCTACCTATCTGGCGGCGACGAAGGATCTGTTGCTGCGTGTGTCCAGATACTACAAAGCCCGGAATTACCGCACGCCCGGTATCATCTGGGCGCACACGGGGCTCGGACGCTTCGTCAAGCCACTGCAGCCGGGCGCCGGCGGCCAGGGTCATACCCAGTCGCTCGCCGAGCTGCTGGCGGACCCGCGCTTCGAGCACGTGGCCTTCGACATATCCTGGGACTACGTGGCGGGCTACATTATCGAGGACATGGCACGCCACAAAGCCGGGCACAATGATGTCAACGACTGGGTAGGGCTATTTAACAGTTACCCCGACCGGTTTCTGTTCGGCAGCGACGCAGTATCGCCGCGTTCCAAGCCCGGGCATACGGCTCTGATCGCACTTTACGAGAAAATCTTCGCCGATCTGGATACCGACACCCGCAACCGAATCGCCTACGGTAACTACCGCGCCATCTTCGACGACCCGAACCGCCGCACGCTGCGAACGAACTGGGAAAGAAAATACGGTAACCGGGCCACTACCTGTGGGCCGGTGAAAATACGGGCTGGCAATTGAGCACAGTTCGCGTAGCGGCGGCGAATCGTCGCCTCATCATAGGGGGGTAGATAAATGAGCGACTTGTCTGAGTTGACTGC
>CAXMNG010000402.1:0-11180 GCA_964194585.1 Salibacteraceae bacterium
TGAGACCCGCAGGGAACTGGCCAACCAGTATTTGCGCCAGGCCTGCCTTTCCGTGAGCGAAGTGACTTATCTGCTGGGATTCTCGGAGCCCAGCAATTTCGCGCGCGCGTTCAAACGGTGGACGGGCCGTACGCCGAGCGAATTCCGGACCGCGGCATAGGCCGGTAGGTGCCTGCTACTCCACTATTTTTTCGGCGTGTGCTCGGCTACGTTTTTGATCAATTCGCTCGCGTGAGTATTGTAAACCTTGCGACGTATGAGGATGTCCAAGGGCCTCACGGCCTCTGAGTAGTACGCCGTGTTGCGCGCGTCGTCCGGGTTTATGATGGATCCTTCCACCGTCAATCCGGCGAAAGCCCCCTTGGAGCGGGCGAAGGAGAGCACGTCGGTGGTAGCGGCTCGGGTACCTGTACCCACCGGCCCTGCGGCGACGCTCATGTCGGCGCCCAGTTGCGCCTTGGTGGACAGCATGGCGTCCAGACCCCTGTTACTCATGATCATGAAAATGACTTCCGACAGCTCCCCGCCGATTTGCAGGCCAATGCTGGCGGAGCCCATGGTGTAGAAAGCCGGTTGACTCCAGTTGCCCGTTTCACTGTCCCGGCCGAGCAGCAATCCGCGGCCACCGGAGCCACCGATGATAAATCCGCCCCGGCCGAGCTTCGGCACGATCAGCAGCCCGCGCGCATTGTCCAGGTTGTTGCGAAACCAGACCATATTCGGGTCCATGATGAAGTGCATGAACGTCCGGTTCGCATTTTCGACGACCACCTGAGCCGCCGCTGCTTCATCGGCGCGGCCGTCGGGGGCCAGCGACGCGAGGCCGACGAATGTCAGCCACAGGGAGAATCGTATTGAATGTGCTCGGAGGAAGATCATCGGTCCAGTCCTGCGGTGTCGTTAGTTCATGCTACTGCGAATGCGCTTCCAGGGCGACCGCTTTGTTGTCATTGAGATTGCTGAGCAGCGTGTAAGCCAGATAGTACTTGTAGACATTGGCGACGTAGCGGGTGGTCTCCGAGCCCACCATCTGTTGGGCTGCGCGCTCTACATTTCGGAACCAGATATCCGGGTCGAGGCCCATCCCTTTCGCTTTGGCGCGCATCTTGCGGACCTTGGCAGGGCCGGCGTTGTAGGCCGCGAGCGAAAAATGCACACTGGCGCCGTGCTCGAAATCAGGAGAGGCGAAATAGCGATCTCTCAGAAAGGCCAGATACTTTACCCCGGCGTGCACGTTGTTCTCGAGCTTGTCAACATCGTCTATTCGGACGTGCTTGTCCTTTGCCGTTGAGGGCTTGATCTGCATTATTCCAACGGCCCCGCGGTGGCTTTTCTTTTTGGGGTTCAATCGCGATTCCTGGAAAGCGAGCGCGGCGATCAGCAGCCAATCGAAATCGTACTCGCTGGCGTATTTCTGGAACAGGGCGTGATACTTTTCGAGCTTTTCCTGGGAAGACTTGGACAGCGGATTCTGAATCCAGCGGGTGTTTTCGTAGTACCGCTTGAACAATACGTTGCCGAGTTTCGTGCCTTTTCGATGACCGCGTAGGAATTCGTCGAGATTCGCTAGAAGTTCCGGATTGTTCTTTCGCACGGCCCAGGCGATTTGCCCGGAGGTGTTCACCGCGATATTCTCGTGCACGGCAATATCCGGAAGGACGTTGGACCAAAGTCTGGCGATGTGGTCGTCGGCAACGGTTACTTCCACGATGCCCGCGTTGACCAGCTCGAGAATGTCCTCGGTGGCCAGGTAAGGGTTCGCCTCGACGGTATACACTGGAGGTCGGCCATCGTTCTTGAACTTCTCGCTGAGCTTGTCCAAGTGTTGCACGTAGCTACTCCCGTTCAGCACGTACACCACACGACCCGACAAGTCCTCTGCTGAGCGAATGCTCTGGTCGGATTTGTGTGTCACGACGACTTCACTGATATTTCGTACGTATGGCGTGCTGAACGCTACCTGCTTCCGGCGATCCGGTGTGATCGTCAGACCGGCGGCCGCGATATCTCCACGGCCCTTCACGAGATTTGTGATCAAGCTATCGAAGGGCATGGGAATATAGACAACGTCGAGATGCAGCTGACCCTTCTTGTCTCCCTTATTGATGGATCGTTCGAATTGCTCCATGAGCTCGTATTCGAAACCTCGTTGCTGACCGTTGACGACGAAATAATCGGTTCTCTTGTACGTGACGAGTACCCGGATAACGCCCCGTTTTCGCATCATGCCCAGATCGGCGGTCGATTCGGCCGAGAGCAGAGGAGCGATGCGCTTCAAATCCGCGGCAGGGGCCTGTTGGGGAGAGAGTATCAGCCACAGGAATGTCCAGAGAATGGAGTGGCCAAGCGCCGCGGCCGAGCGCCTCGGTGCCGATCGGAATCGGGTCGACCGCGTGAGCAGGCAGAAGCGATAGGAGAACATGCCCGTCGATACCCCTCGGCGTGGCCATCGATAATAGGCAACAATGGCGTGAAAGTGTAGCCAGCGCGCCATTTCTCTGTTTTTATTGGATCATCTGTCAATCACATCCCACGGGAGGTAGTCGCAATAATGGATTACCGCATCGAGACCGACAGCATGGGCGATTTGCGCGTACCAGCGGATCGCTACTATGGAGCACAGACGGCCCGATCCCTCATCAACTTCAAGATCGGTGGCGATCGTTTCCCGCGCGAAATGATTCGTGCTCTCGGCATACTGAAGAAAGCGGCTGCAGAGACCAACGAGGCTCTTGGCGCGCTCCCATCAGACAAAGCGGCCCTGATCACGCAGGCCGCGGATGAGGTGATAGACGGCAAGCTCGATGAGGATTTTCCGCTGGTGGTGTGGCAAACCGGTAGCGGAACGCAGACCAACATGAATTGCAACGAGGTCATTGCCAACCGCGCCATCGAACTCTTCGGTGGCGAGAAAGGATCGAAGCATCCCGTGCACCCGAACGACGACGTGAACATGGGGCAATCGTCAAATGATACTTTTCCAACCGCCATGCATATCGCCGCGGGCGAACAGCTCAATCGGCGATTGATACCGGCAGTGACGAAACTCAAACGTACTTTGCGGAGTAAATCCGATAATTATCAGGACATCATAAAAATCGGCCGCACCCACCTCATGGACGCGGTGCCCTTGACGTTGGGCCAGGAGTTTTCCGGCTATGTGCAGCAGCTGGATAATGGTCTGGGTCGCATTACCGATGCCCTCGGCGGGATCTACGAGCTGGCCCTGGGCGGTACCGCCGTCGGCACTGGCCTCAACACCCACCCCGAGTTCGCCCACAGGGCCGCGCTCGCCATAGCAAAACTAACCGACTTGCCCTTCCGCAGTGCCCCGAACAAGTTCGAGGCTCTGGCTGCCCATGATGCGATCGTGTTTGCAAGCGGTGCGCTCAAGACATTGGCGGCGTCGCTCATGAAAATCGGCAATGATATTCGCTGGCTCGCTTCCGGTCCGCGCTGCGGTATCGGCGAGCTGTCTTTACCCGCGAACGAGCCGGGCAGCTCCATCATGCCCGGCAAGGTCAACCCCACGCAGTCGGAAGCCCTGACAATGGTGTGTGCGCAGGTCATGGGCAACGACGCGGCCATCAACATCGGCGGCGCGTCGGGTCATTTCGAGCTCAACGTCTTCAAGCCGATGATTATTTTCAATTTGTTGAACTCCATCCGCCTGTTAGCCGACGCGTGTGATTCCTTCGAGGAGCATTGCGCCCGGGGAATCGAGCCCAACGTGCCGGCCATCGAAGCTTACCTGCACAACTCGTTGATGCTGGTGACGGCCTTGAATCCGCACATCGGCTACGACAATGCGGCCAGGGTGGCGAAGAAGGCCTTTGCCGAAAACATCAGTCTGCGCGCGGCGGCCATCGATCTGGACCTGCTGACCGGTGAGCAGTTCGACGAGCTGGTGAAGCCGGAGGATATGATCGGTCCAGGCTAGCCTCGCTTGCCTACCAATCCGGCCAACGATAGCTGTCGTCGGGCCTGGTGGTCGGCGGTACCGAGGTCTTCTCCTCATCAGGCGTGAGAAGATCGCCCCAGTTGGTGCGCTCCGCCATCGTATCCTTGGTGGCATCGGGCACGAAATCCCTGCCCGCCCGCAATTGCCATCCGCCGCCCAGGGCCCTGTACATGTCGGTCAGATTTCGCGCGATTTCGCCCCGTGTGACCGTGGCCTGGTCCTGCTGGAGGATCAGGGATTGCTGGGTGTTCAACACCCGGGTGTAGTCCACCGCGCCGTCTCGATACTGAATGACCGCCAGATCCACGGAGCGCAACGCCGCGGTGACGGCGTCGGTGAGGTACCGGACTTGCTCCTGGGCGCGTACGAAGCCGACGGTGGAGTCTTCGACTTCCCGCGCCGCCTGCAGCACGACATTCTGATAGTTCACCAGCAATTGCTGGAGGCGCGCGTCCTGGGTGCGCACGTTGTTGGAGATCTGGCCGTAGTTGAAGATATTCCAGGTGACGGCGGGCCCGCCCGTGAACGTCAGACTGTCGCCGGTAAACCACTCACCAATACCGCTCTTGCCGCTGGCGGTGGTGTTCGAGCTCTGCGTGGCCGAGAGCCCGATGGACCCCAACAGAGCAACGCTGGGATAGAAGTCAGCCTTGGCCACGCCGATGAGGGCGCTCTGGGCCGCCGCCTGCAGCTCCGCCCCGCGCACGTCGGGCCGGCGCCGGAGCAGATCCGCGGGGATGCCGACAGCGATCTGGGTGGGCGGCGACGGGATCTTTCCTCCCGTTCCCATGATCTGCCGGATATTCCCTGGCGGTTTTCCGAGCAGAATGCTGAGCGCGTTCTCCGCCTGACGCAGCCCTGCCTCCAGATCCGGGATCGTCGCCTGGGTACTGAACAGCAGGGTCTTGGCCTGCTGCACGTCGAGCTCGGTGGTGGCGCCGTTGCGGAAGCGAACGTCCGCGATCTTGAGGCTGCGCTCCTGGATCTTGACGTTCTTCCTGGCGATGGCCAGCCGCTCCTCGAAGGTGCGGATGACCACGTACAGATTCGCTGCGTCGGCGGTCAGCGTGACCAGGACGGTGTCGTAGTCGGCGATGGATGCCAGCAGGGCGGCGTCGGCGGACTCGATGCCGCGCCGGAACTTGCCCCAGAAGTCGATCTCCCAGCCGATCTGGACCCCGGTATCGTAGTTCCAGGTGTCCTGGAGAAAGGCGCTACCGGCGGTATTGTCGCTGGGGGCCGAGTAGGTGGCGCCAAGGGTGGCCTGCTGCTGCTGTGGCCAGGCGCTGCCCAAGGCGAGACCCAGCTGGGCTCGGGCTTCGAGTATGCGCAGGCCCGCGACCTGCAGGGTCAGATTCTGGTTGTAGGCTTCGTTGATGATCTCGTCGAGCACGGGATCATCGAAGGCTTTCCACCAGTCGGCATGATCGGTTTGCGTGGCATTGAGCTGCAGCTCACCGACCTCTGTCCAGCCATCGGCGATCGGGGCATCGGGCTTGACGAAGTCGGGACCTACCTTGGTGCACCCGGCAACAAGCATCAGGACGCCCAGGGTGCCGATGGCGAGGCTCCGTCGCCCGTGGCGCGAGCTGCCAATCGGACGCCAGTGGTCATTTCCTGCCATGGGCGCGGCGGTACCCGCGCGACCTGTTACGGACATCGAACCCCCTCCAGTGCTGAACGCTCCCCGAACCCCGACCCCTGAGGCTGGCGCCGGCGCCATGATAGCGCGTCTAACCGTCGGGCCAAAGGCATCGCAAGCCACGGATTCACGGGTTGCCCGCCGCCGCCTTTGGTGTGAATACCGACCGCCGGTTGGCGATGTGTATACCTACCAGGGACGCCACCAGCACCGTGAGATACAGCTGGCCCAGCACCGCCTCCAGGTAGTTGAGCGTGCGCGCCACCGGCGCCACCGGCGTGATGTCTCCATAACCGAGCGTGGTCAGAGTCACGAAGCTGTGGTAGGTGAACTCGTTGAGTTGCTCGCTCCATGTCTCACCGGTGATTCCGACGAAGGACTCCGGAGAGATAACGCTCAGAAGAAAATAGACGATTCCCCACATTGACCCGCTGAGGAGATAAATACAGGCGGCGCCGACCAGTCGGTTGATGTCGATAACGCCACCGAACAGCACGTCGTATACAGCGATGATGCAGCTGAGAAAGAAGAATACCAGGACTGCCGTCAGTGCCAGATACTGCAGTAGCAGGGTTTCGGTGACATAAGCGCTGATCGTCAGCGAGAAAGTGAGTCCGGCCAGGACCCAGCCGCTGACGAACGCTGCCTTCGAGCGTACCAGTGACCACACACCGAGAATGAACACGCCGAACAGCGTGATATCCACAGCAACGCGTGTGCTTACATGTGGATTCTCGGTGCCGAATGACCCGCCCAGCAGCATGAACAACAGACCGCCGAGCAATAACACGTAGTTGTATCGTTTAACCATTAGCCCACCCCTCGTTCGTGTTTCGCGGAAGATGCTCCGCGCCAGGACATTCCCGCCTGCCACGCAATCCGCCCGAATCAGCTCCCGGGCCGCGGAAAAGAACCGCTGGATTCTCCCCCAACGTCAATGGAAAATAAATCCGCGTCTACATTCCCCCCTGATCCTGGTCTATCTTTATCCGTTGGAGGTCGGTTTCGCGTACCGGCGCCCGCGTCGCTGCCGACGTTTACGGAGAACATCGTTCCATGACTGAATTCACCCACCGCATCGGTTTGATAGCTGCCCTGGCTTGTACGCTGATTCTATCGGGCTGTGGCGGTAGCAGCCGCACAGGCAGTGGTGGGGCCCCACTCAATGCCGAAGAGATTAAGACGGTGCTGGTGGGCAACTCCATCGTGGGCGACAACTGGGACGGTCCCTATACCGTCTATTTCCCCGTTTATGGCGAGATGCGCGGTCTGCGTGCTACGCACTACACGGACATCGGTACCTGGCGGGCGCAGGAAGACTCCCTCTGCGGGACCTGGGACAACTGGTGGGGCTCGGTAGAGCGCTGCTGGGGACTTTATATCGACGGCGATACTATCACCTGGCCGAGTGCGGATTCCGACACCCCGGGGCGGTCCAAGATCATCGAAGGCAATCCTTACGGACTCTAGTAGACACCGGTGGCCGTACCGCTCAAGCGCCGGCCACGGTCATCGTGTCGATGAGCACCGAGCCGGTGCGAATGTTCCCGCGGCGATCCTGATCGGCGCCGATCGCCTGAATCCCCGAAAACATGTCGCGTAGGTTTCCAGCGATAGTGATCTCTTCCACTGGATACTGGAGGGTGCCCGCTTCGACCCAGAATCCCGCGGCACCGCGCGAGTAGTCGCCGGTCACCGTGTTGACACCCATGCCCATCAACTCGGTGACATAGAGTCCGGTTCCCATTGTTGCCAACAGCGCATTCAGATCGGCTTCCCCGGCACTCGGCTCCGCCGTGAGATTGTGCACGCCGCCTGCGTTTGCCGTCGTTTGCATACCGAGCTTGCGCGCGGAATAGCTGCTGAGCACGTAGCCTTGCAATACTCCGTCTTCGATTAGCTTTCGGCGCCTGGTCGTGACGCCTTCGCTGTCGTACGCAGCGCTGCCGATCGCTCCCGGCAAATGCGGTTGCTCGTGTATGGTCACGTGACCGGGAAACACGGATTTCCCCATGGCCTCGACGAGAAAACTCGCCTTGCGGTATAAATTTCCGCCGCGCACCGCGTTGACGAAATGACCCAGCAGACCGGTGGCAGCCTGCGCCGCGAAAAGCACGGGCGCGCTGCGTGTGGACAGGCGACGCGCCCCCAGCCGGCTGAGGCTCCGTTCGGCCGCTCGTTTGCCGATATCCTCGGCGCCCTCGAGTTGTCCGGGATCCCGCGACACGCTGTACCAGTAATCCCGCTGCATGCCGCCGTCGTCGCCCGCGATCACGGCACAGCTGATGCTGTGTCGTGAGCTCGGGTAACCAGCGTTGAATCCGTGGCTATTGGCATAAACTTGAATACCGTCCAGACGACCGACGCCTGCACCTTCTGAGTTGACGATTCGTGGATCCAGATCCCGCGCCGCGGATTCCGCTCGCAGCGCGATCTCGATGGCGGCCTCCGGGCTCAAATCCCAGGGATGGTGCAAGTCCAGGTCGGGGAAATCGGTCGCCATGAGTGCAGCGTCAGCGAGCCCCCCGTACTCGTCCTCGGCCGTATGCCGCGCGATACCGCAGGCGGCGGCCACACATTCTTTTACTGCCTGCGACGAGAAGTCGGTGGTACTGGCCGAGCCCTTCTTGTGTCCGACATATACGCTGATCCCCAGAGCCTTGTCGCGCGTGTGCTCGATAGTCTCCACTTCACCCATGCGCACGTTGATTGCCAGGCCGGCGCTCGAGCTGATGGCGACCTCCGCGCTGGATGTTCCCAGGCGGCGCGCCTCCTGTAAGGCGTCCGTGGCGATTTCCTGCTGTCGTGGGATGCCGGCGGCACTGTCTTCGGCACTCGGTTCTCGTTCGACGATGCTCGTGCTTTCCATTTGCGATTGATGCGATTACGGAAGTTGCGGGGGGCTCGATTCTACCGCGAATCGTCAGGCATGGAATGTCATGGAGAGGCCACCGTGCGAAAGTCGGGCGAGTGAATGGACGTGATAGGATTTACCCGGATTACGACAATAACCCGCATCGAAACCTCCATGGCTCACCCGGAAAATCGACCCCCTAGAAGACGCAGGAAACCCTGGTTGGGTCGCATCCTGTTCTGGTGTGTCGGCACGGCTCTGGTACTCGTCGTCGCCGCCGTCATCGCTGCCCCATGGGTACTGCGCGCCGCCGTGCCGGAAGTCTTCGCCCGTCTCGGAATGCAAGCCTCGGTGACCGGGGGCAGTCTCAACGTGTTGCGTCGCGAAGTCACCCTCGAAGGGTTCATCCTGGGAGCACCGGACGCGCCCGCGCTCTCCCTCGGCGAGCTCGGTGTCGGATTGAATTTGCGGGCCCTGACGAAGGGGCGAATCAAGCTGCGTCACATTCGTGTCAGGGACGTCAGCATGAACGTCCAGCGGCTACTGGCACTGCAGCAGGTTGCCGAGACGGGCCCGGCGTCCGGGCGTCCCGGTCTTCCGGTAGAGCTCGACCAGCTCGAGCTCGAGGACGTGCGGTTGGTCTCCCTGGGAACGCGCATCGGGCACGATGTGCGCATCGACCGGCTCGAGGTAAGTAACTTGAGCGCGCTTCTGACCGATAAGACTTCAAAGGTCGATCTGCAGGGCACCATCGGCGAGGGCAGTGTAAAGCTGCAACTGGAAGTCGAGCGCGATGCGGGCAAGCTGCGGGCCGTCGGCAAGTATCGAGTCGACAAGGTGCCTGTGCATGGTTGGGCCGGCCCGGGCTCTCAGCAAGCCGAGCGATTGTCGGATGGCGTCGTCGGTGGGCGCGGGGACATCCACATCGGCTATGCATTCGAGGCAAAGAGCGTCGACGTGACCCTGGATGGGCGCGTGGCTCTCGCCGGGCTCGGTGTGGACATGGCGCCACTCCAGGTCGAGCACGGTGAAGCCAGCTGGCAGGGAAGACTGGTGCTTCAGTGGTCTCCGGGCGGGGCCACGCCGAAGCTTCGCGGCGACGGCAGCCTCGACGTGGAAACCCTCCACCTGGCGGTATCTCATTCTTCGCGCCCGCCGGTGGACGCGGTCATCGGCGATGTTTCATGGCACGGTGATTTCGACTGGCGGGATGGCTTCACTTCCGAAGGCGCCGTCCTCGGCACCAGCGTCGAAGTCACCGGCGCATCGAGTACGGCACCCGCGTGGCGCGCCCGCGCGGAGGATTTTTCATGGCGCCTGCATGCAAGGACCGATGGCGACTCTGGCGAGTTCGGTGTGCGGATACAGGATTTCGATCTGGCGCGTTTCTCGCTTTCCGTGACAGGCGGCGACGCACCCGTTGAAATCGCCGCCGAGAAGCTCGCCGTGGACGAAATGCGCAGCGCCCGGTCCGGCGCTCTGGTTCTCGGCCGGGCAACCGTGGATACGCTGACGGTCGCCGAGTCCGCCGGTGCGAGCGCCGCAGGCGGGGCGACATACCGGATCGGTGGGTTGGCGGCGAAAGGATTGAGCGGTGATTTCTCCGGCGAGCTTCACGTGGCCGACATCCGCGCCGAGTCGTTGGACTATGCAGATACAGAGCGGTGGTTGCGCGCCGAGGAGATCGAATTCGCCAGCGTCGGATTCGGCGCCCCTGCATGGGTGGGCGCCGGTGAATTGAACGTCAAGTCGGTGCGGGCCGATGAAGGTCAGGGGGACATCTGGTTGTCCGGTTTGAAGGCCACCAAGATCCATGGCGATGCCGGTGGCAGCTTCGCCGCCGAAGCTGTAACCGTTGCGCACGTATTTCAAAATGGTTCCCACGAGCTGTCATGGGATGCCTCCAGATTGAAGTTTCGCGGAATTCATGGCGACGTGAAAGACGCCGTGCGAATTTCCGCGATCGCTCTCGGCGAAGTAAAGATCGGCATTGAGCAAACGTCCTGGGAAAGTTCCGGACTGACTACGGCCGATCTGATGGTGACCATGGACGGCAATCTGAACCTTGCGAGCCTTGGCCTGGCAAAGCTCGAGCGCCGCCAACCGGGCACCGGGGATCTTCGTATCAACGACCTCGACGCCCGTGGTCTTCGTGTACACGATGGGCGCGCCGTCCTCGATGGCGTGACGGTCGCGCGGCTCGACTACGAGTTGCCCGCCGGTGACCGATTCGAGACCCACACTCTGGAGGCCCGCGAGCTCCGCGGCGATCTCTCGAAAGGACTCGAAGCCGGATTCTTCTCGGTAGCCCGCGGCACCGGGCGTCATGTCAGCGGTTCCCACCTGAGCGCGGCCGCTTTCGAGACCCGGGGGTTGTCCGTGGCAAGCAACGGCGGCATCGCCATCGATAAGGCGAAGCTCTCGAGCTTTTCCCGTACCGGTTCCGACTCGGCCGTGCTCGATCTGCAGCGCCTGGGCCTCCTTGCGTTGCGCTGGGCACCCGGCGGTCGCTTATCCGCGGCCAAGGCAGCACTTCATGCCGCCCGCTACGCGCACCCCGACGGCACCAGCTGGGCCCTGGCGGAGCTAGCCACCAGCAAGCTCGGCTGGGACGGCGAGGCGCGCATCGACGCCGATCTGGCGACGCTCGTTTCCGTGAGCCAGCTCCATGGAGAGTCGTCGGACTGGCGGGCGCAGGCGGTGCGTGCCACGGGCTTCAGCCT
>CAXMNG010000403.1:0-2330 GCA_964194585.1 Salibacteraceae bacterium
ATGACAATTCGTCCGTAACCGCGAGAGGTGATGCATTAGACCCAGGCGATGAAAAGAGGTTCTCCTGCCTCACTCGAGGAGACCTGCCGGATTGGACTAGACCGGGCGAGAGCCACTGGATACGCTCCCGCCATGGGAAAACCACGCGGCGTCGTCGCCGCCGGACACACGTTGACCGCCGAGGCGGCGGGCGAGGTGCTGCGCGCGGGCGGAAATGCTTACGACGCGGTACTGGCCGCGCTCATGGTCGCCTGCGTTGCTGAGCCCGTGCTGTGCTCGCCGGGGGGTGGCGGCTTTCTGCTGGCGCGGCCGGCTTCGGGGAAGCCGCAGGTTTACGACTTCTTCGTGCAGACGCCGGCCACGCGCCAGCCCGAATCGAATCTCGATTTTCGCCCCATCCTCGCCGACTTCGGGGCGGTGACCCAGGAGTTTCACATCGGCCTCGGCACGGTCGCCGTGCCGGGTCTGGTGCGTGGTCTTTTCGACATCCATCGCGACCTCGGCACGCTTCCCATGGGAGACATCGTCGCCCAGGCCGTCAGTCACGCCAGGAACGGCGTCCACGTGACGCCATTCCAGGCTTATCTGTTCCGCGTCGTCTCCGCCACCTTCACGGCCACGGAAGCCTGCCACCGGATATTCAGAAGCGCCGATGACGCCGCGGCGCTGGTGGATGAAGGCGAAAGTCTGCGCCAGCCGGAGCTGGCCGACACGCTGGAAATCCTCGCTATCGAGGGAGACGATCTCTTCTACCGCGGCGAGATCGCAGCCGCCATTGCCGGCGGCATGCACGCCGGTGGCCAGATCACAATTGATGATTTGAATGGCTACGCCGTCGAGCGTCGCGCAGCGCTGACCCTGGATTACCATGGCGTGCGCATGCACACCAATCCGCCGCCATCCTCCGGCGGGCTGCTTATCGGATTCGGACTCAAGCTGTTGGAATCCATCGACGTCGAAGCACTGGGCTTCGCCACCTGCGGCTATCTGGATACCCTGGTGCGGGTCATGGGCGCGACCGCCGAGGCGCGGTTGGCGGCGGGTGGCGATACCGGCCTCGATTCCGGGCAGATGCTCGATGATGCATTTCTTGCCCGCTATCGCGAGGAGATCGCGGGACGCGCGGCAAGCCGTCGCGGCACCACCCACATGAGCGTCATCGATTCCGACGGCAACCTCGCCAGCCTGACGGTTTCCAACGGCGAGGGATCGGGTTATGTGGTTCCCGGAACCGGTATCGTCATGAACAACATGCTGGGAGAAGAGGATTTGAATCCCGGCGGCTTCCAGCGATGGCCCGAGGCCCACCGCATGACATCGATGATGGCGCCGACGGCACTGGAGTGGCCGAACGGTGACACCGTGGCGCTTGGTTCCGGCGGCTCCAATCGTTTACGCAGCGCCATCCTTCAGGTGCTCTTGAATCTCGTGGATTTCACCCTGACCGTGGAGGATGCCGTGCAGGCGCCGCGGGTGCATTACGAGAGTGGATTGCTGAGTGTAGAAGGGGGATTCGATGTCGAGAGCCTGGGTGCATTGCTCGAGGCCTTCCCCGACAACCACGTCTGGGAGCAACGCAACATGTTCTTCGGCGGTGTCCACACGGCGTCCGCGACGAAAGACGGCATGCGGGGCACCGGCGATCCGCGTCGCGGCGGTGCCAGCCTGTTGTGTGATGGCGCAGCGTAGCTTGGGCCGAGCAAAGCGAAGCCCGACAACCAACCAACGAATGTCAGCTCGAGTTTCCCCGCGGTGCAAGCCTCAGGCCAGGCCGGAGATTGCGAAAATCCAAGCGACTCGGATCGGCATACACGGGCCCCGGTGCTGCGACCACCAGGATGCTGTCGGCGATAGTTTGAAAATCGTTGCGGAAGTGCACCGAGCTCTTCAAGGCCATGATGGATTGCCCGGCGGGTTCCACGCCCAGGTGACGGAACATCGCCTGGTCGGCGGCCTGCATTGCCTTTGACGCCACCGCCACGCGTACCCCGCCGACCTCCAGCAACGCCATGGGGCCGAGGCGCATGCGCGAGCCGTGCCACATGGGTCCGGTGGCGGTGAAGCGGCCATCGCCGAGCGCCAGCACCTTGTAGTGCGCGCGATAGGGTGTTTGACCGGCTGCGCCGGATTTCCCGCCGAGCTCCAGTGACAGCTCTGCACCAACGCCGGCGGCGTGGGCCGCGGCCGCAGCTTCCGGGTCGCAGAGCAACCCCAGCACGGCACCGGTGGCGCGGCCTTCCACCAGCGCACCCAGCAGCCCGGTAGTATCCCCGGTCCCGCCACCGCCGGGATTGTCTTGGGTGTCGGCGAGAATCACCGGGCCGTTCCCA
>CAXMNG010000404.1:0-16519 GCA_964194585.1 Salibacteraceae bacterium
CGTTGGCCACCACCGAGTAATCGCTGGGGTCCGCCGACAAGTCCGGCTGCACCGTGAGCGGCAAGGTCGGAGCAATTGCCTCGGCCTCCTCGGCGGATGCCGGTTCCGCCTGCTCGACCCGGGCGATCAAACCGTCGCTCACGTGCTCCGGCGTCGCGTCTTCCGCGACTTCGGTAGCCGCTTCCGCGGCCCCCGCTGGCGGTGTCTCCTCTGCTGTGGCTGCGACGCCCGGCGTCGTGTCGCCTACCGCTTCCGTCGCTTCCACGATCTCCGTCGCCGCTTCCGCGGCCCCCGCTGGCGGTGTCTCCTTTGCTGTGGCTGCGACGCCAGGCGTCGTGTCGCCTACCGCTTCCGTCGCTTCCACGATCTCCGTCGCCACTTCCGCGGCCCCCGCTGGCGGTGTCTCCTCTGCTGTGGCTGCGACGCCAGGCGTCGTGTCGCCTACGACTTGCGTCGCTTCTATCACCAGCGTCGGCTCCCCGGCGGCAAGCACGATGGGCTGCGTCGCGGGCGCCGTCGACGTGCCCTCACCGGCCATCGCCGCGCCCACCCCGTCAGCAGACTCCGCAGCTGGTGCTTCGATGCCGGCGATGAGGATGGCGTCGGGTGCCGGCTCCCCGTCGATGGTTGCTGCAGCTACCACGACCGGCGCCGGTTTCTCGGCCTCGACCCGCAGCACCTGCCCCACGTGGATGCGATCCCCGTCACCAAGGTCGTTGAGGGACGCAAGAGTTTCTTCGTTGACACCAAGGCGCCGCGCGATCAACCACACGCTGTCGCCACGGCGAACCGTGTATTGCCCGTTCTCCGCCACCAGCGTCGGTTCCGGCTGCGCCGGCACCGGGCCTGCCGACGGCACCTGCGCGGCCGGGTCCACCTTGACGCCGTCGGGCAGCGGCAGGGCCAGAACCTGGCCTGCCCATATACGGTGACGGTTCGGGAGACCGTTGACGGCGACCAGATCATCGATGTCGATCTCGAAATGCTTGGCGATCCCGGCCAGGGTGTTGCCACGCCGCACCTTGTAGTAGCGGTCCCGCGTCTGCGAGCCGTAACGCTCGTCCTCGCTGATTTGCGAAAGCGCCGCCAGCACCTCGGTGCGCGCCTCGGATGCCGGAATGCGCAGCTCGTAACCGCGGGGAACGTACTTGGCGCCGCGCCAGACGGACGGCCGCAGCGCCGGATTGTGTTCACGCAGTACATCCCTGTCGATGCCGAGTACCTGCTGCAGGGTAGCGATGCTCACGTAGTCGGGGACACGCACCAGCTGCGTGGGTGGCGCCGAGTGGCGCGGGATGACATTGAAATACTTGTCGGGGTTGAAGTGGATTTCCACCGCGGCCAGAAAGGCGACGTAGAAGTTGCGCGATGCAAATCCGAACCGCCGGCTCTTGTATTCGCGCACGATGCGCGAGATATCTTTGGTGCCGAGCTTGCGTGCAGCACGGCGCATCCCCGCCGTGCCGTGATTGTAGGAGGTAATGGCGAGGGGCCAGGTGCCGGTAGCGGCGTAGTTGTGGCTCAGCAGCTTGGCGGCCGCCACCGTGGCCAGGTAGGGGTCCATGCGCTCGTCGACGCTGCGGTCGATGCGCATGAAGCGCCGGCCGGTGGATCGCGTGAACTGCCACAGGCCCGCGGCGCCTACCCGCGAACGCGCCTTCGGATTGAAAGACGACTCCACATGGGGCAGCGCCACCAGCTCCACGGGCAATCCCATGTCGGAGAGGATCTCTCGGATGTGAGCCTCCCAGATGCCCGAGCGGGCGAGACCCGCCTGGAACTTATCCGACTGCCCGAGCTGGAAACGCAGGCGACGGGTGGCGGCCCGCAGGGACTTGTTGCTCACGCCTTCGGGCCACAGCGCCAGCACACGGGCCTGATCGTCGCTGAGATCCTCGCGCTTGCCCTTGGCGAGCGCCAGGAGAATGTTCTTGTAGCGCTTCTTGGCGGCTTTCACCAGCCGGCGCTGGGTCCTCGGCCCGGCACCCTTGGGAAATCGCAGCACCTCATAGACGACGCCAAGACTGCTGCTGTCGTGGATCAGTCCGCCACGGGTATCGACCTCCGTGTACACCCTGGTCCAGAAGAGGATGTCCGGCTCGAGCGTGGGGGGCCTGGCGAAGCTGCCGGCGGGCTCGGCCACGCTGACCGTGCACCACAACAGGCCTGCAATCGCAAGGAGGAAAAGGCGCTTGCTAGTCACCGTCTGTACGAACCCCTTAGTTCCTGGTAAATATTTCCATGGGCGCGCTTCCAGCGGAGGCACGCCGCGAGTAAATGACCTGGACTCCCTGATTTTATCGACCAGGAACCAGCAAAACCCGAGTCGAACCACCGCGCCAGGCGCCGGTATCCTACACGAATCTTTGCCGGGGCCGAGAAATGATAATAGCTCGTTCAGACACCTGAGTAGACTTACCATTCACTTCTCTTATGATGGTGCGCCATGAGCCCGCCCGATGAGCCTCGCGTTACTGGCGCCGCGCCCCATCCGCCCCTGGAGAAGTACTACCACGGCGAACCCCAGCGGCGCGGCTTCGTCACCGGCCTATTCGATCGGACCGCCCCCCATTACGACTGGATCAATCGCATCATGTCTCTTGGGTCGGGGGTGCGCTACCGGCGCGATGCGCTGCGCCGCGCAGGCCTGGCACCGGGCGATCGAATCCTCGACGTGGCCATCGGCACCGGCCTCGTGGCCCGCGCTGCCCGTGACATCCTCGGCGGCGGCGATTGCATCACCGGGGTCGATCTCAGCATGGGCATGCTGGCCGAGGCGCGCAAGAATCTGCCGATTACGCTCGTGCAGGGCGTCGCCGAGAGATTGCCTGTCGCCGACGCCTGCGTGGACTTCGTGACCATGGGCTACGCGCTGCGCCACGTGACGGATTTCGAGAGCACCTTTCGCGAGTACCTGCGGGTATTGAAACCCGGCGGGACCCTTCTGATCCTGGAAGTGACGCGTCCGGCCGCCGATTCGGCGGCCTACCGCTTTACGCGTTTTTACCTGCACACGGTCGTGCCGTTGCTGGCACGACTCGGCCCCGGCGGCTCCGATGCCCGGACACTCATGGAATACTTCTGGGACACGGTGGACAACTGTGTGCCGCCTGCCACCATCCTCGCGGCACTGGCAGACAGCGGTTTCACATCAGCCCGCCAGGGCGTCGCCCACCGGGTGTTCAGCGAATACGTGGCGACGAAACCTCTGAACTAAACAGCAACGAGCTGGGCGTTAATCGCGTTGGTCAAATTCTGGATCCAGCCGTTGTAGTTCTTGTGGATGGTATTGTTACCGGCGTTGTACTTCAGGTTGTTACTGTCCTTGTAATTGATGCTGAAGTCGTCGAGCGTATAAGTGATGTCGACGACCGCCATGTGGGTACGCAGATAGAGCCGGCCCACAATGTGCCCCGGTGTCTCCTCCTTCATCTGCCATCCGAGCCCGATTCCGGCGCGTTGTATCGCCTTCGTTACGTCGGAAAGATCGTAGTTGGAGCTCGATACGTTGATGGGCGCATTGTTGACGTTGTGGACCGGTATCGGCGCGCAGGCAACCAACAGAATCACCACGGCGCTGAGGATGATTACGTTCGATAGCTTAGAGCTCATCGCTTTCTACTCCATTCGTGACCCAGGATGAAATCCGTCGCTCTCACAGTTTAGCCCAACGCGTCGGGACTTTTGGCCCCGGCTTCGCTGCGCGCGATTCCGGCATGCGGCAACAACCGCAATGACCGCAACAATCCCAGAGGATACAGTCCGCGTCGGGCCAGTTTTCCCGCCACCATCCGGATAATACGCATCGTATCAGAGGCGGCCCGGTAGTGGCTCTCACGGGGGCTGCGTCCATATATGGTATCGATGGAAATCGAGCGCGCATAGCAGCCGATGCGTGCCGCCTCGATGAGCACCTCGCTCTCGAACACGAAGCTGTGCCGGCGCCCGTCCCGCACCGCCATCCGTTCCAGCAACGCCGCCGGGTAGAGGCGGTAGCCGCACTGGGTGTCGCGGATCGGGTAGCCGGCCGCCCACGCAATCCAGAAGTCCGCCTGCCAGTTTCCGAAGCGCCGGGATCGCGGCATGCACTCGCGCCCCTCCAGGCGTGCCGCGATGACAATGTCGCCGGGATACTCCGCCGCCACCTCGATCAAGCGCGGAATATCCTCCGGCTGGTGCTGGCCGTCGGCATCCAGCGTGATCACAGCGTCCATCGATTGCTCGAGCGCCGCCGCGAAACCCCGCGCTAAGCTGCCGGCTTTGCCGAGGTTGGTGTCGTTTCTTATCAACGTCACGGGGAGACCGAGAAGCTGCGCGGCCGTGTCGTCCTCGGAGCCGTCGTCGACGACGAACACGGTTTGTGTGTAGCGCAGGGCACGCTCGGCAACCTCCGCTACGGTGGCGGCTTCGTTGAACGCCGGTATGACGACCGCGACACGCATGGCGCCGAACCTCAGATCATCGCTCCGTTGATGCCGATAATCTGGCCGGAAACATAGGAAGACTCTTCCGAGACCAGAAACGCGACCAGGGCGGCCACTTCGTCGGCCCGGCCGGCGCGCTTCATGGGCACGAGCGTTTCGATCTGACTCTCGTCGAAGATCGCGTCGGACATATCGCCGGCGATGATTCCCGGCGCCACGGCGTTCACCGTCACGCCCCGCGAGGCAAGCTCTCTCGCCAGCGATCGCGTGGCACCGTGTATGCCGGCTTTGGCGGCCGCGTAGTTTGCCTGGCCGCGGGTACCGATGACCGCTGACACCGACGAAATACTCACAATGCGTCCCCAGCGTTTGCTGATCATCGGCATGAGCAGCGGCTGGGTGACGTTGAAAAACCCGTTGAGCGACACGTCGATGACCTCGTCCCATTGCTCGCGGCTCATGCCGGGCATGGGCGCGTCGGCATGGACGCCGGCATTGTTCACGAGTATCTGCACTGCTTCATGGGCGCACAGTGCCTCCAGGTACTGACGCGTGCGCTGGGCGTCCGTGACGTCGAATACTGCCACGTCGGCGCTGCCGCCGGCAGCACGGATCTCCGCCGCCAGATCCTCGGCGCGTTGCGCATTCCGATTGGCGTGCACGATGACCTCGAGCCCATCGACGGCCAGGCGCCGACAGATGGCGGAGCCGATCCCGCCGCTGGCGCCGGTCACCAGAGCGCGCGTCACGACGGCTCAGCCGCGGGCGGCACGATGGTCAAGCGCCCCGTGGCGAGTTCCCGCCCGTCGGCGCTCACATGGAAGCGGTACAACGTGCTGTCTCCCATGGTGAGCAGGCGCTCGGCATCGATGTGCAGATCTGCCTGTATATCGTCCAGGCTGGTCACGTGCAGATCGAATTCCCGTGCGGCGGCCAGATACTTCGCCGGCGCCGGCGAGGCGCCGGCGCCGGCCACGAGTCCGCCGTGCACCGCCGTGGCCTGGGCCGCATACTCGAGCAGGTGTACGGCGGGCAGAAACCCGTCGCGACGCAGCGGGTGGTCCGGTCGCCTATGGCTGGCGCTGCGGCAGAGTACACGCGCCTCGTTCCACGACACGACCTCGTCCAGCAGACACATGCTGCCGGCATGGGGAACGAGCGCGGCCAGTGCCTGCCCGGCCGTCATCCCGGCTCCACGTCCACGGCCAGCTGCAGACCGTTTACATGAGGAAGAATCACCCGGCCCGGTGCGCCGCTGGCCAGCACCCTGAGCAGTGGAAGCCCACAGGCCGCCGGATTGCCCACTCGAAGCCGCTCGAGCTCACCGCAATTCATGCCCTGTACGGGCTGCCCGCTGACCGTTGCCAACGCCAGGCGGGTGGACCGCGGCGTGGCATCGGGACTCAACACCATAGCGACCGCGAACGGTGCGAATGCGCCCACCGATGCGGCGAGGGGATCGGGCGCCGGATAGTCATAGGCCACCAACAGCACCGGCCGTGCCTCCACCTGCAGCTGGGCGACGGCCTCCATCAAGCCGGCGACGAAGCTCGCATGATAAGCGCACACGGTGGTCGAGGGCATTGGCGAGTGCGCCGCGATGGCCCAGTAGCCGGCCGCGGCATTGTGGACGGAATTGTGGAACTGGGTGGGCGACACCGGGCGCTCGGGCTCGGTGAGCGCGACACAAATTCCGTTGACTATCTCAGTGTCGCCGTGGCAGGTCGCGAACACCGAGCACACGCTGTCGATGTCGAAACTGGACTGCGCCATGGCCTCTTCGGCAACCTGCAACGCCAGCCGCGCAGTCATCGAGACCCGCCGCCGCTCGTTGGCGGGCAGCAACCGTGACGTGAATCGCGGGCTCTCACCGGTCCGGTAGGCGCTCTCATCGGCGAGCACCTCGAGGCTGTCTTGCCAACTGGCCATGCCCGGTCCGGCAAGTCCCACGGCGTCGACGTGGACGGGTGTCACGACACGGCTCCGAGCACCAGGCTGCAGTTGCTGCCGCCGAATCCAAAGGAGTTGCTCAACACACATTTCACGGGCGCGGTGCGACTCCGGAGCAGAACACCGGCGGACAATGCCGGGTCCAGGCGTTCGCTGTTCAAGGTACCGGGAATGAAACCGCGTTCGATGCTGCCCAACGCAAACAGTATCTCGGTGATTCCCGCCGCCCCCAGAGTATGGCCGGTCCAGCCCTTGGTGGCGCTGCACGGCGTGCCGCCACCGAAGACCTTCATGACCGCCCGATCCTCGGACACGTCGTTGGCCCGGGTACCGGTCCCGTGCAGGTTGATATAATCGATAGCATCTGGCGTGACTCCGGCCATGGCGAGCGCGGACTTCATAGCCGCCGCGGCGCCCGCACCTTCGGGGTGCGGCGAGGACATATGGTAGGCGTCGCTACTTTCCCCGTAACCGAGCAACGCGACCCCCGCCACGCCGCCGTCCTTCTTCTCGAGCAACGCAAATCCCGCCCCTTCGCCGATGTTCATTCCGTCGCGCTCGGCGTCCCACGGCCGGCACGGCCGATGGGAGACGAGCCCCAGGGAGCTGAAGCCGTAGAGCGTGGAAAAGCACAGAGAGTCGACGCCGCCAACCACGGCGGCATCACAAAAGCCAGCCTTGATATGGCGATAGGCCGACGCGAACACCTTGGCGCTGGACGAGCAGGCCGTGGAGATGGACATCACGGGCCCATCCAGGGACAGAAACCGGCGTGTGAATTCCGCCACGGACATGGCGTTCTGGGTGCCCAAGTAGGAAAAATCGGCGGGCAGTGCGCCTGTGATCGGGTCACGATGCCGGTAAGCGAGCTCGGTCTGCAGCGCTCCCGAGGTGCTTGTGCCGATGAAAACGCCGATGCGCGCCGCCCCGTGACGGGCGCGGACTTCCGCGACGTGGTCTGAGAACCCGTCCTGTCGCAGCCCGAGCTGGGCCAGTCGGTTGTTCCGGCAATCGAAGCAGGCGAGCTCCGCCACCACCGGCTCGTCCTCGAGTCCGTCCACGCGACCGATCCAGGTGTCCAGGTCCGCGTCTTCGAAGTCGCAGGGGCGAAGCCCTCCCCTGGCCTCTTCGAGGGCGTCGAAGCAGTCCTGCGTTCCGCGGCCAAGGGCATTGACCAGGGTACAAGCGCTTATCACCAGTGCCTCGGCAGGCATCATGTCCCCAACACGGCTCGACTCCTGAGTGCATCCCGGCGCATCCGCCGGACATCGTCAATTGTATCAGCGCCGGGGCGCGATCAAGGCGATTCCGGGGAGCCACGAGCCGGTGCCGGCCGGGCCAGCAGCATGGCGGCCAGGAAACTCAGAGCGACACCCAGCGCGACGATGGTGCCGATGGCATTGAGCACCGGCAGGCGTGAGGTGGCGAGGATGCCGAACACGGACACCGTGGACAGCACACACACCGTGAGCCCGTGAAAAGTGCGCCCGCGCATGCCTGCATCCGCGTCGCCGCGACTGAAGAACAAACCGTAGTCGATGCTGATACCCACCACCAGCAGCAGCGAAACCAGATGAAACAGCGACAGCAGCTCACCCGTCATACGCAGGAGGGCCACATCGATGATGACGGCAATAAGCCCCGGCAACAGCACCAGTAAGGTGCGCCGCGCCGAGCGCAGACCCAGCCACAGAATCAGCGCGATGGCGAGAATGCTCCACAGGACCCTGGTCGAGGCGTGCTCTCGAAAGTCGGCCATGAGGCTACGGGTGTCTCGCTTCAGATCCAGATAAATAAGGCCCTGATTCTGGTGCCGGGAGAGACGTGATCGCAAAGCCTTCGCGTCCTTCACCCCTGCCAATGTGATGAGCGCTACCCACTCGCCGTCGACGGGAAGCAACGCCGATCGCAGACGCAGGCCCAGGATGGTCCCCTCCAGATCCCGCGGCAGCAGGGGCGGCAGCGTACGTGCCGTGGCAACGGCCTTTTCGAACGGCGCGAAAGCACCTTGCTTGAAGGGAGTACCGGCAAGCGCCTGCGCCAGATCTTTGCTCAAGCGCGCGGGCTCCGGCAGGCTGCTCTGACGCTCTCGCTGAGTACGAGCGCTCGGTAGATAGCGGGCGGCGAGCTCGAAGCTGCCGATGATGCCCTCCGCCACCAGCTGGCGGAGACTCCGGGCCAGCGCCTCACTCGCCTGCAGAGCGGATTGCGCATCCGGCGCCTTGACCAGCAACACGTGATTCGTATCCGGCACGCCGAGCTGGGCGTGGAGACTCCTGTCCCGCGCCATCACCGATTCCGGAATCGGGCTCAGCGCGGCGATGTCGTCCTCCCAGGGCACATGATCGCGGCTGACGAGAAAGGCGAGCGCCGCGACCCCGGCGAAGATCATCACCCCCCCCCAGACCAATCCCGGCCGCGGCGAGCGGGCATACCAGTCGGCGATGGGTGAGGAGTACTTCGGCACGTAACGCTCAGGCAATAAACCTGCGAGACCCCAGCGCGTATAAGCGGCGGCCGTCAGCAGGCCGGCGATGGCGAAGGTGGCGAACTGCATGAGGCCGGGGAAGTCGGTGCCGGACATGGCCAGATAGCCCATGGCCGTGGTGATGGCGCCGAGGCGAATGGTCGGCCAGATGCCGGCCAGGCTTCGCCGAACGGGCTCGCCGGCATTGAGGTGGCTGAACAGGTGAATGGGGTAATCGATGGCGACACCGATTACCGTCACGCCGAAGGCCAGGACGATGCCGTGGATGGCGCCGAAGATGAGATCCACCGCGATGACGCCTGCCGCCACCGCGGACAGCAACGGCAAGCCGCCGATGAGCAGCAGGCGCATGGATCGATAGCTCATCAGCAGGATCACAATCGCTACTACCGCCGCGGTGATACCGAGACGCCGGGTATCGGCGCGGATAACGTCCCGGGACGTCACCGCGAAGATCCCGGGGCCGCTCATACCGAGTTCCACCGAGCCGTCGCCAACCGCTTCGCGAATCGCTTGCTGCGCCCCTTCCTGGGCATCCAGATCGAAACCCGGGGCGCGGGTCTGTGCCAGCAGCAACGCCCGTTGCCCTTCAGCATCGAACCACACGCCCCGTAGACTCCGCGGCTGCGCCTGGCCCCGCCATGCGTTCAGCATGGCGCGCATCTCCGCGGTCGGATCCTGGGCAAGCCACGGCCTGTCGAAGCTCGGCACCGGAGAGGCCAGCTCGCGCAGCCGTTTCTCGAGGGCCATGCGCAGGGAGTCGACGGAGAAGCGTTCCGCGTTCACCGCAGGGCTGAGCAGGTAACGATAGTGGAAAAGCCGCTCGCGTTCGGCGTCATCGAAGAGCTGCTCCCCGTTGGCGACCCGGACGAACTGCCCGCCGGCACGCAGACGTGCCGCTACCTGCTTGCTGAGCCCTGCGAGTCTCTCTTGCGAAGCGCCGCCTAGAGTAACGAGTATGAGCCGCGCCACCGGTCCGGCGCGCAGCTCGTTCATGAGCAGGCGCTGCTCAGGCGTAGCCGCGCGCGGCATAAACGAGGTCATGTCGTTGCGCACAGTGGTTTGGAAAAGCGCCCAGAGGAACGCCGCGGCAAGCCCTGCCAGCCACAAGCTGGCCGCCAGGCGTTGCCTATTCACCCGAAGATTCGAGCGTCATGACACTACGATCACCGCTGGCTTCCAGCGTCTCCACGCTGGTCACCGTGCCTTCCCGCCCGCGCATGACGACAGCGCGCAAGCGCTCGACCAGCTCGGGCGTGCGCGGCGTCAAACGAAGCTGCCACGCATCCATGTGCCCGCCGAGCTCGAGTTCGAAGTGCCGGCGGAGAGTCTCCAGATCACCGGCCAGCGTGCCGCGGTAAGATTCCACGAAGGCGCGCAGAACCGGATGCTCGTCGATGGACAGATCGCGCCGCCGGCCATCTGGAAACTCGATTGTGAGATTGTCGCCGCGAACCTCGTAGCTTTCGCTGTCCGGATCGTCGTACTCTTTTTTCAGATAGTCCGGCGCCCGATAATGCACCGTACCTTCCAGAATCAGTGGCTCATTCAGAATCGAAAGATATTTTCGCTCCGTGAACTTCCCCCCCGCTGTGCGTACCGTCGAAAGCCTTTGCATCAGCTCGGTGAGCTCCACTCCGGAACTCGACCCGGCGTGCGAGAAAGCCAATGGAACAATAGCGAGCGCGCACGCACACAGTGTCGAGACAAGGGTGCCGACGGCGCGGCTAATTTTCTCCCCAAAAGTCATAAAAGTTGAACCAATTGTAGGGCGCGAGATAAGCATAGTGCTCCAGACGGTCGGCGTAGCGTTGCGTCCACAGCTGGATATCTTCACCGCGGTGCTCGCGCCTTATGACAATCTCCTCGGCGAACAGCTCGCAGTGTACCGCATAGCGATTCTTTCCCAGATACAGACCAAAGAACAGCAGCACAGGCACTTTCAGAATAGACGCGAGCAGCATCGGGCCCGAAGGAAATGTCGCCTCATGACCAAGGAATCGACAACGGGTTGTCCTGTCACTCTCGGCCGCCCTGTCTCCGAGCATGCCGATCATTTCGCCCCGGCCAAGACACTCCTGGACCCGCAAAAGCGTGTCGACACTGCCAATCGGAATGACCATTTCGGAGAAATTCGGATTCAGAGAGTAAATCAGTCTGGTCAGGTTTGCGTTTTGGTCCTCATACATCAGGACTTTCACTTCCACTCGATGGTCGATCATCGCCATCATCCGCATCAGCTCGAAGCTACCGAGGTGGGAGCCGAGCAGAATACACCCACGGCCCTTCGCCACCTGCTCGCGCATGGCCTCCACGCCGTGCATGCTCACATTAAAGCGGCGACGGTCACCGGTTACCAGATACACCCGATCCAGAATGGTGCCGGCGAAGCAGTGAAAGTGACGCGCCACGTTCCACCAGATCGCTTGTCGATTCAGAACGCGCGTCAAATATTGACGCGAAGCGCGGCGTTGCTCCCCCGCCGTCAGGACAAAGTACAGAGTGATTGGATAGAGCAGCAGACGCGCTGCCCAGCGACCGATATTCAGCGTAATCCAACCGATGAGCAGGACGAGAGGTCGGCTGCCCCGCTCGGACTGACGGGTCCAGCGAGTGGTCACGGCCCACCCGCTTCGGGCTCCACCGCCAGTCGTCCCGACGCAAGCCGCGTCCCACCAAGCCAACACTCGAAGGCAATGTGTGAGTGGTCTTCCTCGTGCAGTTTGATGCTGAAATCGATACCGGGCTTGAGAGGACAAGTGAACTTTACCGATACGACACTCTTCAGGCGAAGTTGTCCGCGCCACTGCTCCGCGGCCTGCATCACTTCATCGAGAATCAACACGCCGGGCACGATCGGGTTACCGGGGAAGTGCCCGGCGAGCGCGGGATGATCTTTCGCAATCACCCGGTGCACCTCGAACGTCACGGCGAGTTCCTCAGCTGCTCGAGCAATCGCGATAGCGCCTCGCGGGGCAACTTACCCATGGCATTTCGCGGCAGACTGTCCACTTTGTACAAAGGACGTGGCAGAAAGACCGGATTGATGCGCTCGGCGAGCGCCGCCAAGATTTCCTTCTTTTCCAGGTCCGGAGCCACTACCAACGCCGTCACTCGCCAGACGTCGTCGTCGACCTGATCAGGGGGCATCATGAATACACCGTCGCGTACACCCTCGATGGCGTTCAACTTGAGATTGAGATCGCTCAAGGATGCGCGATTGCCCGCGATATTGACCAGATCGGCATGCCGGCCCAGCAGTTTGAAACGCGAATCGCTGTGTATCTCGATGAAATCGTTCAACGGAACCGGGCAGGGAAGGTGGCCGGCGCTGACATAAACGACGCCCTCGTGCTCGCGGCACGTGATGCCGTCGTAAAATCGCCACAAATCGCCGTCCACCGTACGGCGCGTAGCCATGGAGCCTGCTTCCGTGCAGCCATAGATCTCTAAAACACGGCATGAGAATAACTCCTCGGCGCGTGCCGCCAGCTCCACCGACAGTGGCGCGGTGGCGGAGACGATACGGGACAACCGCGGCCACTCGAGCCCGGATTCGACACACGCGCGGAGATGGGTTGGTGTCGTAAACATGGTGCGCGGCTTGGGAGGCGCCGAAAGCACGCGGCGTATGTCTTCCGGGAAAAACGGGTGTCCGGCATGGATGCTCAATCCGGCGACTAACGGCAGGACGATGCTGACCTCGAGGCCATACATATGCTGAGGCGGGATGGTCGCGAGGATCATTTCGTGCATACTGCTCTGGAAGCCGAATCGCTCCCCGGCAAGCATGAGCCCGATCACCAAATCGCCCCAGCGCTTTGGATTCGGGTTCGGCCTTCCCGTGCTTCCGGAGGTAAATACAATCGCCGCGATCAAATCCGCCGGGATCTCCGGTATGGCTTCTTCATCCCCCGTCGTGCCCGATTCGTCGAGAGATAGCACATGCTGGTCGATCCCCTTAATCTCCATCGGCGCATCCACCAAGCAGTAACTGCCGGCGTAATCCGCTGCCAGCTCCTCGACGAGCTTGAGTGCACGTCCTAGTGGCAGAAGTGTGGTCTGACCGCGAATCATGGCCGCCGCCAAGGCAGTCATGAAAGCGTATCGGTCCTCACAAAGATTGATTGCGAAGGGTGCCTCTGGCAGATCTTCGGAAAGCCGGCGAACGTGCGTCAGAAAAGTTTCCCGATCCACCGCCCGGTCGCGCCACAAGGCAACTCGCTCGCCGGAACCATGAGTCAGTAACGGAAAGGTAGGAGGGGATCCGTTCTGATAGTCACGTGTACCACCCTTACGCATGGCTATTCAGACGAACGGGCGAGGGTTCGGAAATCCGTGGAAGCCAGTAGACGGCAGAAGCCTCGAAAGCTCAAGTGCTCGTGGTCGGGAAGGCAGTACAGGCGCAGCCGGTACTCGATCATGAAAAACAGCAGCACGAAAACATAGTTCAGAAAGTTCGTAAAAAATGACCAGACGTGCAGCGGCGCAAACAGCGCGAGCACAATCGCCTCGAGCACCATTAGAGCGGAAAAGATGGTCCATGCAATGGTCACTCGGCGGGTGTACAGGGCGACTGCCGAGTCCAGAGGGCCGCGCCACAGGGAAGCTATCCGAGCGACCAACGGAGTCGCGCCGGGCAAAAGGGTTCTTCCGAATAGAACCATCAATGCGACATTGATAAGCACGGGAGGCAGATACATGAGGTCCACGACCTCTCCCCACCACCACAGGGCAATTCCGGCCGTCAACACGGCCCCGAACAACAGCGACCAGGGTGCGCTGCCGCGTCGAACTGCCACCACCAGTCCGACAACTGATACGGCGAGCCACATGCCGGTGACGAGCAGGGGACGATGGAAAGCGACGGAAATATGAATAATAGCGGGATAGGCGAGCAGGGCCGTCAGGATCAGGACAGTCTTGCGCTTGGAGCGCGCATTATTTGACTCGGTTCTTCTCAACGTGGTGGCTCAACGACCGTAAGGAGGCAAAGATCCGGGAATTGTCGTCGTCGTCTGAGCGTATTTGGAAACCATACTTCAACGATATTGCCAGAGCAATCTCCAGCGCATCGATGGAATCGAGACCCAGACCATCGCGAAACAACGGATCATCCGGGTCAATGTCCTCGGCACGGACATCTTCAAGATGCAAAGTGTCGACGATAGTATGCGCGACTTCTAACTCTAACGCCGATAAATCTGCCATAAATGAACGCCATTCGATGTGAAGCGGCGAATTCGCTCGTCGCCTGCGGAAGAATCGTACCGTGATCTTACTTGGCCAACGGGACAGAAGCCCGCAACATCCCTGCTAATCGGATTTCGGAAATATATCACAAGGCCCCCCGGGGCCGACTACCCCACAGCGCCGGAAAGTCGGACCCGTCGAGTCAGGGGTGGCAATCGGGCCGGGGCCCCACGCCCCGGACTAAGCGTCTGGTCCGTTGCGTTCCAATCGGCGGGCCCATAGGATTCGCGCCATGTACCCGGCCCGCATGTCGCACCGCCCCTGAGGATCCCGCGACCGTCGCCGGAGACCCGGCAAATTCGGGCTTCCCGGGGCGAGCCTTGGTAGAATTGACGATCTGGACATGCAACCATTTTCGGCCAGTTTTGCGTCCGTGCGCAGCGCAAGCGAGCTGCTTGACGATCCGTACGTTCTCGCATTGATCGAGTTCGGCAGCTCCACTGACGAAGGTGGAACGGACCCGCGCCATATCTCTGTCGGCCTGCCGCAACTCGGACCCTCCCCGTTGGTGGAAGTCTGGAGAAGCGCTACCCCGGTGGTATCGGGGGCTCGCGGTCAGATCTCCTACAGCAGAAACGAGCAGGTGCTGTTGGGACACATTTCGGTGGACGAACGGGATTTCCCAGGCCTGGAGGACGCCACTCGTCAGGCCTATGCGAGCATCCTCCCGTTCGCGCCCGATATGGGCTTCCCCCACTACCTGAGAATCTGGAACTACATCCCGAATATCAACGGCGAGGAAGACGGCGTCGAGCGCTACCAGCGCTTCTGCGTTGGCCGGCACGCCAGTCTCGAGAAATTCGGTTTCTTCGAGCATCGGCTTCCCGCCGCCAGCGGCGTCGGTACTGCGTCGGACAAAATTCTGATCTACTTTCTCGCCGCACGGGATGCCGGAGTCCAGGTGGAGAATCCGCGCCAGGTAAGCGCCTTTCACTACCCACCGCAGTACGGTCCGAAGAGTCCCGCCTTCTCCCGGGCGATGGTCAAGGACTGGGGCACCGGCAAGCATCTTTACATCTCGGGAACCGCGAGCATCATCGGACACGAGTCACAGCACGGCGACAACCTGCTTCCACAGCTGACGGAAAGCCTACGAAACATGAGCACGCTGGTAAAAAGCGCGGAGACCGAGCACGGGGTCGCCATCCACACGCTGGCGGAACTCTCTCAGGTCAAAGTCTACGTCCGCGATGGCCAGGACCATGTGGCAATTCGCAGTCACATCGATGAACAACTTGGCGAGGGGGTGCCGGTGATTTATCTCGGCGGTGACCTGTGCCGGAAGAATCTTCTCGTGGAAATCGAAGGCTTGTACGCCGGTTAGCCTGGCGGCACGCCCCCATGGCACGAGTGCCCGCTAGAACTTGTCGAGTTTCTTTACACCCCCCGCCAAGTGTGGCCGCCTATTCATAAGCTGCTGTATTTCAGAGAATTTTTCGTGTACCTTTTGCTGAGAACCCCTGTCGCCGATGGCAAGCGCAGCGTTACCGCGGCCGAATCTGTCGGCGAGCTTTACACGCGGGCGGTGGCGACCCGCGAGAACTACACTAACTGACTGAATCGATTCGACCTTACCCGGCGTGCACGGAAATTGCACGGGTTCTCGAATGGAGCGGCCACACCGCCATATTGGCTCTGATGAAACAATTGTCGTGATGACTACGGTAAGGGGAATTCGCCTGACGGCGCTTGTGCTGCTCCCATGGGCCTGCCTCCTCAGCGGCTG
Source organism: Salibacteraceae bacterium (assembly GCA_964194585.1). Classification (GTDB taxonomy): domain Bacteria; phylum Pseudomonadota; class Gammaproteobacteria; order HK1; family HK1; genus JAABYT01. Next base: position 15,842 of record CAXMNG010000404.1, read on the forward strand.
TGCCACGCCTGCCGTTACTGAAGCCATGATTCCGGAGACGGCCAGCATCGAGAAAACCCACCCCTATTCCGTCAACGTCGAGGTCACCGGGGGCCGCGCCACCGAACCAACCGGCACACCGCAGATCGCCAACGACGCCTTCGATGAGGCGATCACGGAGACACTGATCAAAGCCAAAACCTTCGCCAAGGTTCATGACAACAAGGCCGGTAACTACGAGCTCAGGGTCATCATTTTCAATGTGCAGCAACCATCATCCGGCGCCACCGCGTCGGTAACGATGGAAACGGGTTGGACATTGACCAACCGGCTGACGGGAGAAGTCGTCTGGCAGCAAGCCCTGCGCTCCACCTATACGGCATCGAGTGATTCCGATATCACCTTCGTCGGGCGTCTCAAGAAAGCCACGGAAGGAGCGGCGAAAGACAACATCAAGCAGGGCGTGACGGAAATCGCGCGTTTGGACCTGTAAGAAAGGGAGATTAATGGGGACAGATCTATTTTCCCCTTTTTTATATCTCAGACAATGCTCGGCTCGTTGCCACTTTCGATGGCTTCCTCGTGGCTGGTCTGGAACTCTTCCACCTGCTCGGCGACTTCGCGCAGATCCTCGAAACACGCGATGTGGAAAAGCGCCTCTCCCTCCAGCACCAGGGGCAGATTGCTGCGTCCGATGAC
>CAXMNG010000405.1:0-13767 GCA_964194585.1 Salibacteraceae bacterium
CCTGGGCGCCGTTGCAGTGTTCGGGCAGTTCGTGCCGGGTACTGCTCGTGCTGGTGGGCGCGTCGCCTTGGTCAAAGGTGGATGAGTCAGCTCATCAACTGAGCATATCGTGGACGCGTGAAAACGGTGCCCGGAGAACCGTTCTACATTCGCTGGCCTCGCCACGTGCACTGACTATCACATCTAACCGGCTTCCGCATGCTCGACCACCAGCTGCGCCGTCTCCCGACCACGATACCTGTTAACGTCGAGCTTGTACGCTAACCGCACGACCTGTGCGTCCTTGGGCCAATACTCCAGCGCGTTGAATGCGATTGCATCCACGGGCTCGGCGCCATCCCCGGCGCGCAGCGTGAGCTTCAGATGCGTATCCCCGACGACGCGGCTGCTCATCACCTGGAATTCGCCGTCGAATACTGGTTCTGGAAATCCCTGGCCCCAGGGACCGGCGCGACGCAGCTCCCGAGCCAGCGCCAACCCGATTTCGGCAGGCTCCAGCGGACCGTCGCTCGAGATGATGCCGCGCAGATCCCCGGCGCTCAAATGGCGCCGCACCTCGTCGTCGAATGCCGCGCGGAACTCATCGTAGCGCGTGCGCTCCAGGCTGAGTCCGGCAGCCATGGCATGACCGCCGAACTTGCTGAGGAGCCCGGCATGCCGCGTGGCTATCGCCTCCAGCGCATCGCGAATGTGCACACCGCTCACCGAGCGCGCCGAGCCCTTGAACGTATCTTCGCCGTCCGGTGCAAATGCAATCACGGGGCGGTGGAGCCGCTCCTTGATGCGTGCCGCAACGATGCCGACCACTCCCGGATGCCAGTCATCGTCGAACAAGCACACGCCATAGGGAAGTGCCTCCTCGCTGTCGAAACTGAGCGCCTCGACCTGGGCCATGGCCTGGTCACGCATGCGTGCCTCGATGTGGCGCCGTTCGCGATTGAGGCCGTCCAGGGTTGCGGCCATCTCGGCGGCCAGCGAAGCGTCGTCGCAAAGCAGGCATTCGATGCCGAGCGCCATGTCCGTCAGGCGGCCGGCGGCGTTCAGTCGGGGTGCCACGGCGAAGGCCAGATCCGAGGCCGTGAGGTGATTACTGTCGCGGCCGGCCACCTCCAGCAGGGCGGCGACGCCTGGTTGAAGGCGACCGCCGCGAATACGCGCGATCCCCTGGGCCACCAGGATGCGATTGTTGGCATCCAGCGGCACCACATCGGCCACAGTGCCGAGTGCCACCAGATCCAGAAGCTGCCCGAGATTCGGTTCCTGCAATCCGCGCTCGCCGAACCAGCGTCCATCGCGTAGCGCGGCGCGCAACGCGATCAGCAGATAGAACGCGACACCGACACCGGCCAGGCACTTGCTGGGAAAGTTGTCACCCGCCTGATTGGGGTTGACGATGGCGGCGGCACGGGGCACGCGCTCACCGGGAAGATGATGATCGGTGATGATGACAGGCACGTTGCGCGCCGCAGCGGCGGCCACGCCGTCAATGCTGGAGATACCGTTGTCCACGGTGATCAGCAGGTCCGGCGCGCGCTGTTCGGCAACCGCGACGATCTCCGGCGTCAGGCCGTAACCGAACTCGAAGCGGTTGGGCACCACATAATCCACATGCGCGGCACCCAGAAGGCGCAGCCCTCGGACAATAACCGCGCAGCCGGTGGCGCCGTCAGCGTCGAAATCGGCCACCACGAGGATGCGTTTGTCGTGGGCGAGAGCATCCACCAGCAACGCCACCGCGTCGTCCATGCCAGCGAGCATGGTCGCCGGATGCAGCTTGTCCAGACTGTAGTCCAGCTCCGACACCGAGAGCACGTCGCGCGCTGCCAGCACTCTGGCGACCACCGGATGAAGGACTTGCGCCAGGTCTGCCGGCACCGGCTTCGCGTCGCGACGGGAAATTCGCGTGGTCATGGGATACGGCCCGGGAACAGACTGCGATGGCGAGCAAGACTGCCGGCTTTCAGAGCCGCGGGCAAGCGTAGGAGGAATCCCATCAGGGACAGCGGCGGCCATGCGCGCTATGCTGTCGATTGCCGGTTTCGAGGCTGAGGGGCGGGGGAAACGACGGATGACTCGCGTAGTCGAAACGACGGCCGACACGTTGCTCGGCGTCGACATCTTCAGATCCCTGGACAAAGGCGCGCGCACCTCCATCGCGCGCCACTGCCACACCTATCGCTATCCGCCACAACAGGACATCGTTTGCAATCAGGACCTGAGCGACGACGTGTACTTCGTCATCAGTGGCAAGGTCCGCGCCACCATTTTCTCCCGCAGCGGAAGAGAAGTCGCTTTCCGCGATATAGGCGCTGGTGAAATGTTCGGCGATCTGTCCGCCATCGACGGCCGGCCGCGCTGCGCCGACGTGATCACTCTGGAAGAGAGCGCGGTGCTCAAAATGCGCTCACCGGCATTCCAGGAGGTGCTGGGTGACCACTCCCAGGTGGCCTTCGCGGTCCTTTGCAGGCTCACCGAGCTGGTCAGGCACCTTTCCGATCGCGTGGTGGAATTCAGCACCCTGGGGGTCAACAACCGCATACATGCGGAGCTGCTGCGGCTGGCGAAGAAGGTCCCCGGTAACGGCGGCCTGGTGGAGATCACCCGTCCCCCCACCCACGCCGACATCGCCAGCCGCGTGAGCACGCGGCGCGAAGCCGTGACCAAGGAGTTCAGCCGGCTCTCGGACATGGGCCTCATCGAGCGCCGGGGGAAATCCCTGGTGGTGCGCGACATGGAACGCCTGGAGCGCATGATCGACGAGGTGAAGGCTCCCTCCGATTGAAAATAACACCTTCATTTTCAATAAGTTATAGTCAATGTTCCCCGGAAGGTGTGAAAATACACACACCCTTTGCGAATGCCCTGCCAGACTTTAATCGTACCCGAGCCAAATGGAGCAGTGTCATGGGACCAGAGTTGATTGAAGAGCGTCACGTGGAGCTGGCAGCGGACGCGGAGCATGTGGCTTCGGCATGGCTACTGGCCGCAGTGGTGGTGGTTCTGCTGATGACGGTTGTGGCCCCCCTCCTGAACGCGTGAGCAACCCCATGTCCATCCAGCTCGCAGCCACGGAAGCCACTACCACGAGGAGCGGTCCCGGAATGAAGCCCAGGCCGGCACACATGCAACAGATACTTCGTGACGACATCCGCTGGCTGGCGGGCCGCATCCAGCAACTGGCGACCACCAACGGCGCCAGCGACGCCAAGCTCGCCAGCTGTTATGAGAAGTTACTGCGCCAACGGCAACGCCAGCTGGCGTCCCGGGGCGGCCCGGACGGCGCCTGCCCCGGTTGCTGGCAGGACTATTTCTGCTGAAGGCGCGCCCTCAGCGGCTCTCGGACATGATACGGGCAAAGGGTCTGGCGCGGCGCCACCAGTGACCCAGCTGGCCGCGTTGCAATCGGAAGTCCCGTGATCCGCCGGTGCGCAGGCTCACACTCTGCACACGGCCGGACTTCAGCGCATCCAGAAGCGGTGCCATCCAGCGTTCCTCGACAGCGGACACGAAGCGCCGCCAGGTATCGATATCTGAGAGCCGAACCGGCACGTAAGCCGCGCTCCAGACCAGCAGATGGTTGCCCGCCGACCCGGCGCGCGCGAGCCATGATCGCGCATCCTCGGGAAGGGGCTCGCAGGCAGCCTGCGCCAACCCCGCGAGCCCCGCGACCAGCGCGTGGTCGCTCCAGACGCCCTGCCAACGTCCGGCCGCTACCTGTGGTGCGCGCCCGCCGCCCCACAACCACAGACTGTTGATCGCGGGCTCACCACGGCGCTCGCGCTCCCGGTTGACGGGGCTTGCGTGGAGGATCATCTGGACATCGTTGATGCGCGCCCGCCAGCGGCCGGCATCGTCGCCGCGGGGCAAATGCTCACCTATCCTCGAGCCGCTCACCTCCCAGATTGGCTCGGTGACGAGACGAGGCCCATGGTCGAGGCGAACATACCAGCGTTTCTCGGCCAGGGCGGCGATCCGCATACCCGGATCGTCCAGCTGCCCGTTCAATTCCGCCGCCAGCGCCTGCGCTTCAGCCGTGGAAATGCGCAGACCCTCGTCGGCCAGAAGCGCCAGCTCTCCCATGTCGACCATCAGGTGCACCGGGTCGGCGCGGAGCCACCAGCCCTCGCCGGAGCTCGCCCCGTCCAGTCGGCGGGTGACCGCCGCCACCGGCCAGTCCGGGCCCTCCCTGGCAACGCCGAAGCAGCCGAACAGCAGGGCCGCGAGCCCATGCCCCGGACAGTCCGACACAGTGGCTGTGGAACGGGAGAAGAATCGCTCCAGGGCCGGCAGCGAAAGCCCCTCGGTCAACAGGCGGGCCGTCGCCACATGGCCGGGGCCGTTCGGCATGGCGGGGCCAAGCAGACCCGGCACCATCAGCGTCGGATGCCAGCCCTGGTCTTCGCTCATCGGGCCTCCCCGGCTACGTCAGATCCCCTGTGATTGCATCCCGCACCGCGTCCCGATCCGCCTTGACGGTGATCACCGACGCGGTGCTCTGGGCCATAGCGGCATCCGGGTCCTTGAGGCCGTGCCCTGTCAGCGTGCACACCACGGTGCTGCCCGCCGGGATCCTGCCGCTTTTCAAGTCCTTCAGGGCCCCGCTGACGGCCACCGCCGAAGCCGGCTCACAGAAAATGCCCTCCTGCTCCGCGAGCAGCTTCTGAGTCGCGAGTATCTCGTCGTCGGTGAACTCGTCGAACCAGCCGCCGGACTCCGTGGACGCCGCGAGCGCGAGTTCCCAGGACTGCGGATTGCCGATACGAATGGCGGTCGCCACGGTCTCGGGCGCCTCCACCGGATGCCCGCGCAGAAAGGGCGCCGCGCCGGCGGCCTGATAGCCCACCATCACCGGTCGTGAGTCCGCCAGCGGCTCCCTCGTGTAGGGGCAATTGCCGTCGCAGAAATTACACGATGCCGTCACGCAATTGCGTTCGCCGGGACAGCACTCGCTGTAACCGATCCAGTGAGCCGAGATGTTGCCGGCGTTGCCCACCGGCAGGCAGTGAAAGTCCGGAGCGCGCCCCAGAGATTCGACGATCTCGAAGGCAGCGGTTTTCTGCCCCTGCAGACGGTAAGGATTAATGGAGTTGACGATGGTCACCGGCGCCTCCTCGGCGACTTCGCGCACCAGTCGCATGCCATCGTCGAAGTTGCCGTTGATCTTGATAATGGTGGCGCCATGCATCATGGCCTGGGCGAGCTTGCCCAAGGCGATCTTGCCGTCGGGAATGAGTACGAATGCGCGCATACCCGCGCGCGCGGCGTAGGCCGCGGCGGAAGCCGATGTATTTCCGGTAGAGGCACAGATAATGGCGCGACTGCCTTCCTCCAACGCGTGGCTGACCGCCATCGTCATGCCGCGATCCTTGAACGAGCCGGTGGGGTTCAGGCCTTCGTACTTGACCCAGATATCCGCGTCGATGCCGGTCTGGCGGGGGATATTCTCCAGATGCAGCAGTGGCGTATTGCCTTCGTAGAGATTGACGATGGGGGTGTATTCAGTAATCGGCAAACGATGCCGGTATCTGTCGAGCAACCCACGGTACGCGCCGGGTGCTGTGCTCATAAGTGTCAGTCTCCGTCCAGTTGCTCGACGCGAATGCGCGCCACCTTACCACTGATGCTGTCCAGGGCCTCGATCTGCTCGAGCGCTATGTTCATCTGACGTTCTCGCACCCGGTGGCTGAGCATGATGAGCCGCGCCTGTGAGGCGCCGTGAGGCGGCTCCGGTTGCACCAGCGCTTCGATACTGATCCCGGCATTGCCGAGTATGGTGGCAACCTCGGCGAGCACTCCCGGACGATCTTCGGCAAGCATGCGCAGATAGTAGGCCGTCTCGGCATCGTCGATGGAAAGCATCGGGAGGTTCGAGATTGCGTCCGGCTGGAAGGCCAGGTGCGGTACGCGGTGGTCGGGATCCGTGGTCAGCGTGCGCACCACGTCTACGAGATCTGCCACCACCGCGGACGCGGTGGGCTCCGCCCCCGCGCCGGCACCGTAGTAGAGGGTCGATCCCACGGCATCCGCCTTTACCAGCACGGCGTTCATGACGCCGTTGACGTTAGCGATGAGGCACCGTTCGGGGATCAAGGTCGGATGCACCCTCAGCTCGACACCCTCCCCGGTGCGCCGCGCGATGCCGAGATGCTTGATGCGGTAACCAAGCTGTTCGGCGTGTTGCAGGTCTTCCTGCGTCACCTCCGTGATGCCCTCGGTGTAGACCTTGTCGAATGCCAACGGCTTGCCGAATGCAATCGCGGCCAGGATCGCCAGCTTGTGGGCTGCATCGATGCCCTCGACGTCGAAGCGCGGGTCAGCCTCCGCATAGCCCAGACTCTGGGCCTCCGCAAGCACCTCGTCGAAGCCTCGGCCTTTGTCGCGCATCTCGGAGAGTATGAAATTACCGGTGCCGTTGATGATGCCAGCGATCCACTCGATTCGGTTGCCGGACAGGCCTTCGCGAATCGCCTTGATGATGGGAATGCCTCCCGCCACCGCCGCCTCGAATGCCACCATCACGCCGTGGCTGCGAGCGGCATCGAAAATCTCATTGCCGTGCAGCGCGATGAGCGCCTTGTTGGCGGTAACGACGTGCTTTCCTTCGTCGATAGCATGCAGGGTCAGTTCGCGGGCGACATCGGTTCCTCCCAGAAGCTCGACGACGATGCTCACTTCCGGGTCGTCGACCACTGCCATCGGTTGGTCGGTGAGCTTGATGCCGTCCAGGGAGCAGATCCGCGGCTTTCCGAGATCCCGGGCGCAGGCGTGCACGACCTCGATAGCGCGACCCGCGCGACGCGCGATTTCCTCGCGATTACGGGCCAGAACATTCACGGTGCCGCCACCCACGGTGCCGAGCCCGAGCAAACCGATCTTGACTGGCTCCATCAGGGTTTGTCCATTCCGGGAAAGTGAAGGAGGTACATAAAAATGCAATGCCGATAGTGCCAGCCGGAAGGGCGCGAAGCCATATCCAATACGGGGGAATGCGCTTCTCATGAGGCCTTTTCCGCGTGCTCCCGAGAGCTGGGCCGCGGCCTCGCCGCGGGCAAGTATGCTATGCTCGGGCGCATGATCAGGGGGCTGCCGCTTCTCATCATGTTGATCTCGATATCCGTCTGTTCGGCGGAATCGGTGCAAGTCATCACCGCCGAAGATTGGGCGCGGCCGCGAAGTGGCGAGTCACTCGTGCGCATGCCGGCGCTGAAGCGTACCGTGCGTGACTATCTCAACCAGAAAGGCAACCAAAAGGGCAGCCTGAACGATCAACGCGGACAGCGCATTTTCATTCGCCACCCGCGCGGCGAAGAGGGCGTGCTGTGGGCAGAGGAATTGCGCGGCTGGCTGGTCGCACTGGGCATACCGTCTGCCGATATCGCATTAAACCCGGAGTCCAGCCGAATCGATGCCATCGAGCTCGCGGTAATGGACGCGGACAACTGATCGGCGATGAAAAATGAAGGCCGAATCGGATTCATTGAATATGGCTAAGCACCGCTTTGCCGCCATCCAAATGGCGTCCGGGCCGATGCTCGCGGCCAATCTCGAAGGCGCGGCGCGACTCATCGCCGAGGCTGCGAGAGGCGGCGCTGAGCTGGTGGTGCTGCCGGAAAGCTTTGCCCTCATCAGCGATGACAGCGCCGCGATACTGGCGGCACGCGAGACACCGGGCAGCGGCCCGATTCAGGAGTTTCTGTACCGTCAGGCACGCCAGCACCGGGTGTGGATTTGCGCCGGCGCGGTGCCGCTTGCCTGTGACAACGACGACAAGATTCGCCCGGCCTATCTTCTCTATGACAAGAACGGGCGGCAGGTCGCGCGCTACGATCGCATTCACCTCTTCGACGTCACCGTGATCGGCGCCACTACCGAGCAGTATCAGGAATCCAAGATCATGGAAGCCGGCGGCGACATCGTCGTCACAACCACGCCGTTCGGGCGCATTGGTCTCGCCGCCAGTTACGACTTGCGCTTCCCGGAGCTTTTTCGCGCCATGGTGGTGACCGGCGTGGACGTCATTCTGCTGCCCGCTGCATTCACCTCGGTTACCGGCAAAGCCCATTGGGAACCGCTGGTTCGCGCACGCGCCGTGGAGAACCTCTGCTACGTCGTCGCGGCTGCCCAGGGTGGCTACCATTCCACGGGGCGCGCCACGCACGGTGACAGCATGATTGTGGATCCGTGGGGTACGATTCTGGAGAGATTGGCCAAGGGCACCGGTGTCATCTCGAGCGAGATTGACAGCGAACGCATCGAGCGCATTCGCGCGAGCTTCCCCACCATCGATCACATTCGCCTGGGTTTCCACGCACTTTGAGCTCCGCGCTTGACATCGCCACCGCGGACCTGCTGAATCCCGGCGGCCTGGGAGAAGCCGAGCTACAGGCCACCCTCGGACAGCTCATGGATCGACGCCTGGATCTGGCGGACATTTATTTTCAAGCGACGCGCTTCGAGTCCTGGGCGCTGGAAGACGGCATCGTCAAAGAAGGCAGCTTCAACATCGACCAGGGTGTCGGCGTGAGAGCGGTCAGCGGTGAGAAGACCGGCTTCGCCTACTCCGACGAGATCGTGCTGCCGGCCCTCGCGCAGTCGGCGCGGGCGGCGCGCGCCATCGCCCACGGCAGCGGTGGCGGGAAAATACAGGCTTGGCGCGCGCGCAAGAATCACGACCTGTACGCCAGCGTCGATCCACTGGCGTCTCTCACCGAGCAGCAACGCATTTCCCTGCTGGAGTCCGTGGACGCCTTCGCTCGCGCTCTGGATCCGCGGGTAAAGGAAGTCAACGTGAGCCTCAGCGGCGAGTACACGCGCGTCATGATGGTCGCCAGCGACGGTACCTTCTCGGCGGACGTGCGGCCTCTGGTGCGCCTCAACGTGAGCGTCATCGTGGAGCAGAACGGACGCCGCGAGCAGGCTGGCGCCGGTGGTGGCGGGCGATGCGATTACGGCTACTTTCAGGAGCAGGACAGGGCTTGCGGTTATGCCCGCGAAGCGGTGCGCCGCGCGCTGGTGAATCTGGAGTCCGGGGAAGCGCCCGCCGGCGCCATGACGGTGGTGCTCGGACCGGGCTGGCCCGGCGTGCTGCTGCACGAAGCCATCGGCCACGGTCTGGAAGGCGATTTCATTCGCAAGGGGAGCTCGGCGTTCGCCGGGCGCATGGGCGAAACCGTGGCTTCCAGCCTGTGCACGGTGGTGGACGACGGCACCCTTCCGGGTCGGCGCGGCTCCCTGAACGTGGATGACGAAGGCGTCCCTACCCAGCGCACCGTGCTCATAGAGGACGGCGTGCTGGCGGGCTACCTGCAGGACAAGCTGAATGCGCGCCTGACGGGCGTTGCGCCCACGGGCAACGGCCGGCGCGAGTCCTACGCCCACCTGCCCATGCCGCGCATGACCAACACCTACATGTTGCCCGGGCCCCACACGCCGGAGGAGATCATCGCCTCGGTGGACAGGGGTCTGTACGCCGTCAACTTTGGCGGCGGACAGGTGGACATCACCTCGGGAAAGTTCGTGTTCTCCGCATCCGAGGCCTATCTCATCGAGAAGGGAAAAGTCACGCGGCCGGTCAAGGGTGCCACCTTGATTGGCAATGGTCCGGATGTCCTGACCCGGGTCAGCATGGTGGGTGACGACCTGGCGCTGGACGAAGGCGTCGGCACCTGCGGCAAGGAAGGCCAGAGCGTACCGGTGGGTGTCGGCCAACCGACGCTGCGGGTCGACGAACTTACCGTGGGCGGTACCGGCACCGCGTAGATTAATTGGGATTAATTGGGGACAGATCTATTTATCTCGCTGCCGCGCTGCGGCAGCGAGATAAATAGATCTGTCCCCAATTAATCCGGCCAATCCCGCACGTCGACGAAGTGACCGGCGATGGCGCAGGCGGCGGCCATTTCCGGGCCCACCAGGTGGGTACGCGAAAGATGACCCTGGCGGCCCTCGAAGTTGCGGTTCGACGTCGACGCACAACGCTCTTCCGGCTCCAGCCGGTCATCGTTCATAGCCAGGCACATGGAGCAGCCGGGCTCGCGCCACTCGAAGCCGGCCTCGACGAAGTCCTTATCGATGCCCTCCTCCTCGGCTTGGCGCTTCACCAGCCCGGAGCCCGGGACAACCATGGCGAGCTTGATGTTGTCGGCCAGCTTGTGGCCGCGCACGACGCGAGCGGCAGCACGCAAATCGTCGATGCGGCCGTTGCTGCAGGAACCGATGAAGATCTTATCCACCATGACATCGGTCATGGGCACGTCCGCTTCCAGACCCATGTACTGGAGGGCGCGTTCCATACCCTCGCGCCGAGATGGATCGCTCTCGTCTTGCGGATTCGGAATGCGCTCGTCGATGCCGATGACCATCTCCGGTGACGTGCCCCAACTCACGTGGGGTACGATGGCGGCGGCGTCGATCACCACCTCGTGATCGAAGACCGCGTCATGGTCGCTGACGAGGCCCCGCCACGCCGTCACCGCTTTGTCCCACATCTCGCCCTTCGGCGCGAAAGGCCTGCCTTCGATGTATTCGATGGTCTTGTCGTCCACCGCTACCATGCCGGCACGCGCGCCGCCTTCCACCGACATGTTGCAGACCGTCATGCGCCCTTCCATGGACAGCGCGGAGATGGTTTCGCCCGTGTACTCGATGGCGTATCCGGTGCCGCCGGCGATGCCGATCCTGCCGATGATGCTCAAGATCAGATCCTTGGCCGAGACTCCCGGACCCAGCCTGCCGTTCACCACGATGCGCATGTTTTTCGATTTCTTCTGCATCAGGCACTGGGTGGCGAGCACATGTTCTACCTCGCTGGTGCCAATGCCGTGGGCCAGGCAGGCGAAGGCGCCGTGGGTCGAGGTATGGGAATCGCCGCACACCACCGTCATGCCGGGCAGGGTCGCGCCCTGCTCGGGCCCGATCACGTGCACGATGCCCTGACGGTGGTCATTCATCTTGAACTGCACGATAGCGTGCTTGTCGCAGTTGGCATCCAGGGTATCGACCTGGAGCTTGGAAATTGGATCGCTGATTCCGCCGCTGCGATCGGTGGTCGGCACATTATGGTCGGAGACCGCGAGATTCGCATCGATGCGCCAGGGCTTGCGATCCGCGGCCTCCAGCCCGTCGAAGGCCTGAGCCGAGGTCACCTCGTGGAGCAGATGGCGATCGATGTAGAGGATCGAGGTGCCATCGTCGTTTCTGCGCACCTCGTGGGCATTCCAGAGCTTATCGTAGAGAGTCTTGCCGGCCATCGTCTTTCCGCCCCACCGTATTCCACACGCGTCGTCAAGCGGCCTATTGTAACGGAAGCCGCGCCTTTTCGGGTGCCCGCAATGGAGCCGGGACGAGCACGAAGCGCCACACCACCGCGAGTGCCGCGGCGCTGGCGGCGGCCGCCCCCAGCCAGGTGGCCGTGGCTCCAAGGCCATTCCAGGCGTATCCCGCCAGAAGTGCGCCCGCGGCCCCACCGGCGCCGAAGCTCACGCTGCTGTAGAGCGCCTGCCCGCGGCCCTGGTGGCTATCGACGAACTGGCGATGCACCAGCTGGATGGCGACGCCGTGATAGAGGCCGAAGCTCGCAGCGTGCAGCAGCTGAGCAGACACCATGGCGGTGGCGGAATCTACCAGAAAGGCGACCATGATCCAGCGCACCACGGTCAGGCCGAAGGCGAGCAGGAACAGGGACCGCAGACCGAACCGCGCGACCAGCCGGTGCATGACGATGAATACCGCCACTTCCGCAACGACGCCAAGCGCCCACAGCCCGCCGATCACAGTGGGCGAATAGCCGTGTTCTTCCAGGTAAATGGAGTAGAACACGTAGTAGGGCCCGTGACTGGCCTGCATGAGCAGGCACGCGCCCAGCAACGCGATGACCGGGGGCTTTCGCAGCACCGCGAGAAGGGAGCCCTGGTCATCGCGCGGCCGTGTTGCGTCCCGCTCACCCACCAGCAGACTGCAGATAGCAACACAAACCAGCAGCAACAATACGGCGATGGGTACGCTTCCCGCACCAAAGCGATCGATGACGACACCGAGGCCCGTAACCGCGACGACGAAGCCCACCGAGCCCCACAGCCGGACGCGCGTATAGTGTTGGACGCGGCTGCCGAGATGATTCAGTGTCACGGCCTCGAACTGCGGCAGCGCAGAGCTCCAGAAAAAGCTGTAGAGAACCATCAGCACCGCTATCCACCAGAAACCCGACGACGCTGACACGGCGCCGAAGATCAACGCAGCGGCGCCGACGCCCAGGCGCACCAGCCCCATGCGCCGGCCGCGCCGGTCCGCCACCCAACCCCAAACATTGGGCGCGACGACCTTGGTAACCATGACCAACGCCACGAGCGTGCCGATCTGCGCGGGCCCGAATCCCAGGAATTCCAGATACAGTGGCCAGAACGGCACCAGGGCGCCGGTCACTGCGAATAGCAAAAAATAGAATGCGGAGAGAGTCCAGTACGGCGGGGCCATGGAGTGCGGCTAATCGTGGTCCTCTGTCGCCGCCGGCACCACCGGAGTCGGTGAGCGCACGTCGAGATTCTGGCCCCGGTGTCGCAGCAGATGATCCATGAGCACGATGGCGAGCATGGCTTCCGCAATGGGGGTGGCGCGAATGCCGACACAGGGATCATGACGGCCGTGGGTGGCCACTTCAACGGGATTGCCATCGACATCGATGCTGCGTCCCACCAGTCGCAGGCTCGAGGTGGGCTTCAAGGCGATCGAGGCGAGGATGTCCTGGCCCGAGGAGATCCCGCCGAGGGTTCCGCCTGCATGATTGCTCAAGAATCCCGCCGGCGTGATCTCGTCTCGATGCTGGGTTCCCTTCTGCGCCACGGCGGCGAATCCGTCACCGATCTCGACGCCCTTGACGGCGTTGATGCTCATCAAGGCGGCGGCGATGTCCGCGTCCAGACGATCGAAGATCGGCTCGCCGAGTCCCGGTGGAACCCCGGTGGCCGTGACGTTGATGCGCGCGCCGATGGAATCGCCCTCCTTGCGGAGCGCATCCATATAGGCTTCCATCTCGGCAACTTTCGACGCGTCCGGACAGAAAAACGGATTGCGTTCGACCTCCTCCCAGTCGAATGACTGACACACGATGGGGCCGAGCTGAGCGAGATAACCGCGTACGAGTATACCTTCGCGCTCGCGAAGATACTTTTTCGCGATCCCCCCCGCCGCCACTCGGGCGGAGGTCTCACGCGCCGAAGATCGTCCACCGCCCCGGTAATCGCGGAATCCGTACTTCTGCTGATAGGTGTAGTCCGCATGGGACGGCCGGAACACGTCCTTGATCTTGGTGTAGTCCTTTGGACGCTGGTCGACGTTCTCGATAGTGAGACAGATGGGTGTGCCGGTGGTCCGACCCTCGAAGACGCCAGACACGATTTTCACCTGGTCGGTTTCCCGGCGCTGTGTCGTGTGGCGGGTTTTACCCGGCCGCCGGCGTTCCATATCCGGCTGCAGGTCACCTTCGCTCAACGCCATTCCGGGAGGGCAGCCGTCGACCACACAGCCGATGGCGGCGCCATGACTCTCACCGAATGAGGTCACCGAGAATAGCTTGCCGATCGTGTTTCCACCCATGAATGGGGATTGTAGCGGATTCAGACCTTCTGGCGGCGCAGGTCGTCCGCAGTCAGCAGAAATACATTGTCGCCGCCGCGCGCGAACTCCAGCCACACGAAGGGCAGCCGCCGGTAGCGTGCCGTAAGCGCCGGACGACTGGCACCCACCTCGACTATGAGCGCGCCGCCCTCGCTC
>CAXMNG010000406.1:0-2458 GCA_964194585.1 Salibacteraceae bacterium
GGGCCTCCCTGGCTGCACGCGCGCATCGTCGCCGGCGAGGTGGTATTGCTGGATGGCGGTACCGGTACGGAGCTCGAGCGCCGGGGTGTCCCCATGAACGAACGGGCGTGGTGCGGGGACGCGACCCTCGGGCACGCGGAAACCTTGAGAGAAATCCACGAGGATTACATCCGCGCCGGTGCCGAGGTCATTATTACCAACACCTTTGCCACCGCCCGCCACAGCCTGGAACCCGTCGGGCACGGCGATGACGTAGAGCGGGCGAATCGCCTGGCCGTGGAAGTGGCCCGGGAGGCGCGCGAGCGGGTCGCCGGGCACGACGTGGCCGTGGCCGGATCCATGTCGGATTTCATGGTCGACAAGGACGATCCCGAGTGGTTGCGCGACAGCCGCCTGCGCGCGACCTACCGCGAGCAGGCGGAAGTTTTGGCGCAGGCAGGTGTGGACCTGCTGGCCATGGAAATGATGCAGAAGCCGGAGGTCGCCGTTCCCGCCATCGAAGCCGCCCTCGATACGGGTCTCCCGGTATGGGTAGGTTGCAGCTGCCGGCGGATCGCTGATCAGGGGCGCCTGGGACTATTCGACTTTCCGGACACGGATTTCCGCGAGCTGCTCGATGCCGTCATCGAGTTACCGGTGGGCGTGTTCGGCATCATGCACAGCGAAGTGCCGGATATCGCCCAAGGCGTCGAAATGGTGCGTGAACGTTGGACCGGTCCTATGGCCGTGTATCCGGAGAGCGGCTACTTCACCATGCCCAATTGGCATTTTGTGGACACCATCACGCCGGACGACCTGGTAACCGAAGCACGGAACTGGCGGGAGGCAGGTGTTCAGCTCATCGGCGGATGTTGCGGGATCGGACCGGAGCACATCAAAGCGCTGAAGGCTGCGCTCGCCTGACGAGCGACGGTCAGATCACTCTTTAAAAAAGAGTTTCAGATGACCAAGATGCTTTTCCCACTCATCTATGTCGGCCTGGGTGGTCTGCTTGGTGCCGTGTTTCGCTATCTGACGACCCTGGCGACACAGGGTATTTCCATGACCTTCCCCTACGGCACCCTGATTTCGAATCTGCTCGGGTGTTTCATCATCGGCATCGTGGCGACCCTCGCCATGGGATCGACTCTGTTGTCCACCGAGGCACGCTTGTTTCTGGCGACCGGGGTGTGCGGCGGCTACACGACCCTGTCATCGCTGGTCTACGAGCTGGCGCAGTTCCTCGATGACGGTGAATTCCTGCATGCATCCGTCTACTTCGCGGCCACCTTCGTAGGTGCCGTACTGGCGTTCTACCTGGGTACCGTACTCATCACACTCTTGCTGAGACCGCAGATGTAAGCTATGGAAATCAAGGGAACCGCCAAGCTACTCAGAATAATCGTCGGTGAATCCGACAAGGTCGGCCATACGCCGCTCTACGAGGTGATCGTCAAGGAGGCGCGCGAGCGGCACCTGGCGGGCGCCACTGCCTGGCGGGGAATACTCGGTTTCGGTCGCACCGCGCGCATGCGAACCGCTAAGCTGCTCGATCTGTCCAGCGATTTGCCCATGGTGATCGAGATCGTGGACGAGGAGGGAAAGATGGACGATTTCGTCTCGGTTCTACACGAACTGTTCGAGAAGGCCGGCAGCGGCGGCCTGATTACGCTGGAAAAGGTGGAGATCATTCATTACGTCCATGGCTCTGACGACGAGTAACAATCGAGGGACATAGAATGAGCATAGAAGTGGTCATGGCCGTGCTCGGCTGGTGTACATTGATTAATTTCGGTTTGCTGATCTGGTGGTTTTTGTTTCTCGTCGTCGCGCATGAGTGGACGGTTCGACTGCATACAAAATGGTTCAGGATTTCTCCTGAGAAATTCGACGCCATACATTACTCGTTGATGGGAGTCTTCAAGATGGGCGTCATTATCTTCAACCTGGTCCCATATCTCGCTCTGCGAATTGTTACCTGATGCAAGATTGGCACGTTTACTTTATAAGAACGCGGCACGGAAGCCTGTACACGGGAATCGCGACGGACGTAGCGCGACGGTTAGCCGAGCATGAGCAGGCGAACGGCCGTGGTGCAAAGTATCTGCGCTCGAAAGGACCGCTGGAGCTCGCCTATCAAACGAAAATTGGAGACCGTTCCCTGGCATTGAAAGTAGAACGATGCGTAAAGAAACTCAAAAAGGATCAGAAGGAGCGTATCGTAACGACAATCCCCGCCGGAGAGGAACTCTTGAAGCTCCTCGGATTGTCTGAAGGGCTATCCACATGACCTCAGAGCACACCCTTTCATGAAAAAGACCCTGCTCTCGTGGAGCAGTGGCAAAGACAGCGCTTGGGCGCTGCACGTGATGCGCCAGGATCCCGACATCGCCATAGATGGTTTATTCACCACCATCAATCAGGAATTCGACCGTGTTGCCATGCATGCAGTCAGGGTGGCGCTATTGCAGCAACAGGC
>CAXMNG010000407.1:0-2017 GCA_964194585.1 Salibacteraceae bacterium
GGATATCCTCGTAGACGGGCAGCTTGCCGGCATTGACGATGGCCATGTCGAGCCCCGCCTCGATTGCGTGGTAGAGAAAGGCGGAGTGCATGGCCTCACGCAGCGGGTCGTTGCCTCTGAACGAAAAGGACAGATTGGAAATGCCGCCGGAGACTTTGACATGCGGAAGGCGTCCCTTGATGAGCCGGGTTGCCTCGATGAACGCCCGCGCGTAGTCGTTGTGCTGCTCGATACCGGTGGCGACAGCGAAGATGTTCGGATCGAATACGATGTCCTCGGGAGAAAATCCGACCTCGTCGACGAGAATCCGGTATGCCCTTTCGCACACCGCGACCTTCTGCTCCACGGTTTCCGCTTGACCATTCTCATCGAAGGCCATGACGACGACACCGGCCCCGTAGCGCTTCACCAGGCGCGCCTTCTCGATGAACGGCCCCTCGCCTTCTTTGAGGCTGATGGAATTGACGAAGCCCTTACCCTGGACGCATTGCAGACCGGCCTCGATGATCGACCACTTGGAAGAATCGATCATCACCGGGACACGGCTGATATCGGGTTCGGCGGCCATCAGGCAAAGAAATTTGCGCATGGCGGCCTCGGAATCCAGCATGCCCTCGTCCATGTTGACGTCGATGATCTGGGCGCCGTTCTCCACCTGCTCGCGCGCAATACTGATGGCGGTGTCGTAGTCGCCCGCGATGATGAGTCGCGCAAACTTTCTCGAGCCGGTGACGTTGGTGCGCTCGCCGACGTTGACGAACAAGCTACCGGGGCCGATGTTGAATGGTTCGAGGCCGGACAGGCGGCATACCCGCGGCGAGTCGGGGACACTTCGCGGCTTGTTCCCGGCGACCGTGTCGGCAATGGCGCGGATGTGCTCCGGCGTTGTACCGCAGCATCCGCCTACCAGGTTCAGAAATCCGGCCGACGCGAATTCCCCCAGCACCTCTGCCATGTGCTCCGGCGTGTCGTCGTAACCTCCGAACTCGTTGGGCAGTCCGGCATTGGGGTGGCAACTGACATGGGTCTCGGCGAGCCTGGCGAGATCATCCACATGGGGCCGGAGCTCGGTGGCGCCCAGCGCACAATTGAGGCCGACGGCCACGGGCCGCGCGTGGCGCACCGAGTACCAGAATGCTTCCGCCGTCTGCCCGGAAAGAGTGCGTCCGCTGAGATCCGTGATGGTTCCCGAGATCATGAGTGGTAAACGCGTTCCGGTTTGCTCGAAGTACTCGTCGACGGCGAACAATGCAGCCTTTGCGTTGAGCGTGTCGAAGACCGTTTCCACCAGAATCAGATCGACGCCGCCTTGGGTAAGCCCGCGCAGGGCTTCCGTGTACGCCGCGCGCAGCTCATCGAAGCTCACATTGCGAAAGCCGGGATCGTTGACATCCGGAGAAATGGACGCGGTCCTGTTGGTGGGACCCAGTACCCCCGCCACCCAGCGGGGGCGTTGCGAGTCGGCAGCGATCGCTTCGTCGGCGGCGACCCGGGCGACGCGGGCGGCCTCGAGATTGAGCTCGAAGGTCCGGTCCGCCAGGCCGTAATCGGCCTGCGCGATGGCGGTGCTGTTGAAGGTGTTGGTTTCGATGATGTCCGCGCCGGCGGCCAGGAAACCCGCGTGGATGTCGCGGATCAAATCGGGCTGGGTGATGCTCAGGAGATCGTTGTTGCCGCGCACATCGCGGGCGTGATCGGCGAACTGACGTCCTCGGAAGTCGGCTTCCGACAGCGCGTGCGCCTGGATCATGGTGCCCATGGCGCCGTCAAGTATCAGAATGCGCTCTCCCAGGGCCTGCATGAGAGTGTTGGCGGATTTTCTCGACCAGGCTGTCACATCAGGCTCCCGACGCAATGGTTTGCGCACCGCGACGGTCCGCGCCACCCTTCAATCCCAGCCTGTGACAGATGGCCACGGTCAATTCGGCTCGATTGAGGGTATAAAAATGTAACTCCGTCACTCCCTGGCGCTTGAGCTGCAAGCACTGCTCGGCGGCCACCGTGGCCGCCACCAGCT
>CAXMNG010000408.1:0-3788 GCA_964194585.1 Salibacteraceae bacterium
CCAGTGAATGTGGTCTCGTGCGGGCGACAACACGCCTTACCGGTACCCGCTGCGCTACCCGGCCCAGCATGTCGAACTCCCGGCGATGTGACTGTTTGTCCGGATGGAAATCACCACGGGAACTGGCGAGCAGGCTGAGCAAGCCGGCGGAAGCCGTCAGGGATTCGGCAAAGGGTGCCGTCGGGTCGTCACGGCGCTCGTCCAGCAGGTAAATGGCGGACAGTGATAGTGGCTGCCGTTCGAATCTGCAGCCGTTGCTCTGCAGGTCCAGATAGCGTTTGTCCCAGTTCGGTGTCAGCCGTGGCAGCGCCGCGGGCGCGCCGTACAGAATGCCCGCCGCGTCGGGCCACAGTCGCAAACGTGGGTATCCCGGGTGCGCGATGACACGATCGTGCTGTTCCTCGAGTGCGAGCATATCGTCAGTCAGCACGGCAAATCCTCGGCCGGCGAACGCCGCGGCAGTCGTCGACTTACCGGCACCCGAGGGCCCGACGAGCGCGACGGCGCGGCCGCCAACGGAAAATGCGCTGGCGTGAAGGCAAGTAACGCCGCGCAGGCGCAACACCAACGCGAGCACCGGACCGAGCAGGTATACGGCCGTATCTTCGAGAGTCAGCGTTTTCGGCCAAGTCGCCCAGATGCGGGTTCCGCGCTCATCGACGATGAAGACCGTCCCATCATCGTAGCGCAGCCTGAAACCGTCACCGCCGTTCGGGCGCCAAGAGATTGCCTCGGGCCGACCGTACTCGTCGGCAACCTCGTTCGTGCGTGCGCCGAGTTCGTTCACAAAAGCATCGGACACACCAGCCGGTATGGAGCCCAACTGGATCTGCACGTCCACTCGAGACTCGGCGGGGCTCGGAGTCAGTCCGGGAATGATCCGATTGGCGCCGAGCCGCAAACCATAGGCACGGAAGTTCGCACACATTGCAACGGCAATTCAGCTCTTAATCATGAGATTCAAGGGGGCGCCATCAGGTGCCGCCGTCATTCCAACCGCCTGGGTGAGCGTACGGAGATCCCCGTAGACCAGCAGGCGGGGACGATGATAGGGCTTTTTCGGCGATTTGCTGTCACGCGACTTCATGGTGTTCCTCACGTCGAGATTCACGACCTGACGCAGTCAGGTGCTGCAGCCAGAAGTTCAAACACAGTGGACGCAGATCGGTCCAGATTTTGTCCGGATCCCGTGTGCCGGCAACCGATGGTACCGCCGCCCTGGCGATATATCTGCCAAGGGCCGGGGTTGCCTCGAATGCATCCACCCAGCGCGCATCGGCTCGCTGTAACAGTTCGAGCACGGGATCGTCTGCCAACGGTGTTTTCGGGCGCAGGCGTACCGACTCCGGCAATCGATCTTGCATCGCCACGCGCAACAGCTTCTTATCGACGCACCAGGGCGAAGCGGGCAGCGACAGCAGGTATCCCACCAAGCGAAGGTCGAGAAGCGGATGCCGGGTTTCGACTGGAATGCGTGTCACGCCGGGATCGTAGCCCTCCAGAAGATTGGTGAGGAGCGGCGATTTCAGGACACGATGCGCTTCCGGGCGTTTACAGTTGCGCGGGAGAGAATTCTCCTGCAGCTCCCGCCAGCGCGCCGGCAGGTCCAGGTGTTTCACAAGGTCGGGATTGAGCCACTCGGGGCACGCGAACGGTTCCTCCGGCGGTCCCGACAGCATGCCCGTCAGCCTCGCGCGCAAGTCCAGCCGTGGCCAGCGACCCCGTGACAGAGCACGCCAGCCAACAAGCGTCGCGCGGCGCGCAAAGTTCACACTCCTATAAAGAATACCGCCGCACAAGTTCACGTTTTCGCTCAATAGGGCATCACCGTCCCAGCCCGTCAGCGCCACACGACAGTTCGATGCCATCTGCCTCGCCTGTTCGAGATACAGTGCAGCCAAAGGCTTATCGGCGGGCTCCGGCAGCTCCAGCTCCGCCGCCCGCCATCTCTCGAACAACGCGTAGTCATCAGCCACCAGGTAGTGGATGGGTATCCCCACGGCATCGGCGACCAAGCGGGAGAAATGCCGCTCTTCATCCACGAACAAGCGATCGTAGACACAGGTGTAGGCGCGCAGGTCAAATTCTTCGTGCTGCTTCGAAAGCAGCGCCTGGGCCGTGACCGCGATCGACGTGGAATCGAGACCGCCGCTCATGAGAACACCGATGCGATCGCTGCGCAGACGGTCCGCGACCGCTGCGTTCAAGTGTTCCGTGAAATGATCGACGTAGTCGCGCGCTCTGCGGTAGCGCAGGTGACCGTCAGTCGGCAGGTCCCAGTAGCGATCCACGCGCAACGCTCCCTCGGACCAGCTCAGGCGATGCGCCGGCGGCAAGCGTCGTACGCCGGTAAATGCTGTCGATGCCGCGTCTTGGTTGATTCCGAACAGCAGAAAGTCGGCAATGGCGAGATCGTTCAGTTCATCAGAGACGGCCGGATGCTCCCTCACGCACTTCAAGGTATTGCTGAACACCACGCAATTGCCGACACGCGCGTAGAAAAAAGGCTTTACCCCGAAATGGTCGCGCGCACAGAAGAGCCGCTCCCGCGGACCGTCCCAGATTGCGAACGAAAAGTCACCGAGAAGATACCGGACGCACTCGTCGTCCCAGGCCCGGTAAGCATGCAGGATCAATTCTGCGTCGGACGCGCTCTGCTGGCAATCATAACCGGCAGATCGCAGCTTCCGGGAGAGTTCTGAACGACCATCCACCCTTGCGTCGGCAACGATCCACACTCGGCCATCCAGGGTGCAGGGTTGCCGCTCTTGCTGCGATTCGAAAGTGGTGCGTAACATGGCATGACCGAATCCGACTCGACCGCCGTTCCACGTCTCCTGCGCGTCAGGGCCACGGAACTGCATGAATTTCGTTAATCGGCTCAGCAAGTGCTGATCGATCGGTTCGCCATCGAGGCTGAGCAGTCCTGCGATCCCACTCATCGTATGTCAACACCACGGCGTTCAAAGTTTCCACGAACACCGCCGAACGGCGAGAACTGTCCGCCTATTCCCGCGTCGTGGCTGAGGGACCGGCTCTGGTATTCCATCCAGGCGTGGGCCTCGAGTCGACCCTGCTGTTTACGCACGCCGATGCGCAAGTCGGCAGAGATGCGCTGGCGGCGAAGCAACCACCAGATGGTCAACGACTGCGCCAGGCAGTTGCCTTGAACGAGACCGTGAATCGAGGCAATACGCACCAGCCACGCCGTCCGCATCGCTCGATGGCAGGCATTGGTCCCAGTCAGCAGGCCACCTCCAGCCGTCGGAGCGAGTCGCTCCAGACCGAGATAGCAGCGTCTGAGGCCGATCGCCCTCAGACTCAGCGTCACTGCTGGCAGCATCATCATCGCCTGGACGAGCAGCCAACGCTCGCCTTCCGGCAACGCCAGAAATTTACGAGCCGCCCGTGTCATTCGTGACATTATGCTCGACAGTGACGATGCCGGCTTCGATCAGCTCTTCAACGAGCTGCAAAATGTCCGCGCGAAGCCTGGATTCATCCACGTCGAATTCCTTTTGCATCTCCTCACAAACCCGCTCCAGTCGCCGGTGCTCGAGCAAGTGCTGCCAGACCCGCGTTCCCACGTCGTCGAGGCCGAAATAGCGTTCGCTCTCGAGGTTCAAGAGCACCGCTTCACCATCCAACTCCTGCACCAATACCTCCGGTGAGGGGATGACAATCGCGGAAAGATCGAGCGAGGACCGGGGCTGCGTACCCATTTACATGTCCGAGAGTCCAGACCAGTGCAAACACCTTATCAGTGATTAAAGCCTAACAATGTAATC
>CAXMNG010000409.1:0-5492 GCA_964194585.1 Salibacteraceae bacterium
GAGGCAAAGAAGAGATTCATGCCCACCGGTGGCGTGAGGTAGCCGAGCTCCAGATTCGCGAGGAAGATAATGCCCATGTGTACGGGAGAAATTCCGAAGGCGTGTCCCAGCGGCACGAGCAGCGGCACGAGCACCACGATAGCCGTGTAGATATCCATGATGCAGCCGGCGGCAAGCAGCAGAATGTTCAAAGCCAGCAGGAACGTCCAACGGTGCTCGATGGTCTGCGTTACCCAGGCGATCAGAGCGTCGGGGATCTGTGCGTCCACCAGATAATTCGTAAGACTGAGTGCGACACCGAGGATCAGGAGAATTCCCCCGATCATGAGGCCACACTCGGCGACCACCCGCGGCAGATCACGAATAATGCCCAGGTCCCGGTGTATGAGCGTGGTAATGACAAAGGCGTAAAAAGCGGTAACGGCCGCCGCCTCGACGGGAGTGGCGAGCCCGCTGGCGAGTGCGAGCACCGCCACCACGGGCAGGCTGAGTTCCCACTTTGCGCTATCGAATGCCGTGCGTACATGGCTCCAGTCGAATTCCGGCCGGTCCTCCTCGGGCTCGCGACGCTGCTGTCTGGCCACACCCCAGGCGGCAACGATGGTGAGCATGAGTGCTGCCGGCAGGAGGCCACCGAGGAACATCTCCTCCAGGCTCACCCGCGCCACGATGGCGTAGAGGATGAGAGGCAGAGCCGGGATCAACAGCACGCCGGGCAGTCCGGCCGCGGTTACGAGTCCCAGCGCCGGGCGTTGCTGATAGCCGGACCCGAGCAGCAGCGGCATCGCCAGCCCTCCCAGAGCGAGAATCGTGACACCGGAGGCGCCGGTGAAAGAGGTGAAAAAGGTGCAGGCGAGTACCGTCACCAGCGCGGCGCCACCGCGCAGGCGGCCGAAAAGTGCGTGAAAGAGCACGATCAGGCGTTTCGGTGCCTGGCTCTCTGCCAGCAGGTAGCCCGCAAGAGTGAACATGGGAATTGCCGGCAGCGACGGATTGATGACCAGGCCGTAGTGATTGACGGCGAATGCCGCGGGTGGCACGCCGGAACCGGCAAGCAGAAACAGCGCGGCGCCCCCGATCACGGCAAAGATCGGTGCGCCCAGCAACAGTGAAACACCGATGACCATCAGCACGGGTCCGGTGGCCGGCTGCGGGCTCGTCAAGAGGTGCTGCAATAGAAGGAATGCGGCCAGCGTGAGGATCGCCGCCGCAATCTGAGCACCGCGTGAATCTGCCGCGTGCCACACGAGTCGTAGCGCGATGAGTCCGAAACCCAGCGGCAGGGGTATTTGCGCCACCCATACCGGCAACGTGTGGACCAGCGTGTTGCCCGCCTCGCGCTCGATGGCGACGAACTCGAGCGCCGCGACGGCGAGCAGAATGCTGATGGCGGCCGCAATGCTGCTGCTCACGAGCCGCGCCAGGCCGGCGTGCTTGCCGGCCAGTAACGGTGTCACTGCCAGCGTCAGCAGGCGTTGCTCGCGGGCCGCGACTGCGGCACCCAGCATGCCCACGGCCAGAGTGAGATGCCGAACCAGCGTGGAGACACCCTCGATGCCCGTGTCGAACAGGCCGCGCAGTGCAATTTCCAGTAGAGGGAGCATGACAGCGGCGGTGAACACGATGGCAAGAAGAGCATTCTCCACGGAGACCAAGGCGCCGCCCACGCGGGTGCCCGGTTCGGCAGCCAGGGTCGTTTTCAGTACCTGTGCAGCCGGCGTGGCCATCAGTCTGTCCGCGCCCGGTACGCTTCGAGGCTCGCCCGCACCTTGTCGAAGGTGTCGGTGGGCACCATGGTTCCGCGCAAACGCGGCCAAGCCTGCGACGCTACTTCACGCCAGGCCTGCTCGATTTCCGGCGTCATCGTCTGAACGGTGAGGCCGCGGGTACGCATTGCACGAATCGATTCTTCATCCTGCACCGCGCGATGGGCGCGCAGCTTTTCGGCGCCCGCGCGAGCCGTCGTCATGACGGCTTCCTGCACGTGCGGGGCCAGGGCGTCGAACCGCCGCTTCGTGAAGACCGTGGCGCCGACGATGGGCACCCAGTTGATCGGCAGCATGTAGCGTGTCACGCGATCGAACTGGCCGACGAGTGACCACAAAGGCGCCACCGGCACGGTGTCGATCAAGCCAGTCTCCAACGCCGGCAGTATGTCGGCGATGGGCAGGGCCACGGGCCGGAAACCCATGGTCTTCATGATATTCACCTGGGCGGGATGGCCGTCCCAGGCCCAGATACGGGTGCGTTTGAACTCCTCCGGACGAGTGATTGGTTCCTTGGTGAAGAACTGCACCCATCCCGCCTCGCCCCACATGAGCACCACGAAACCCTTGGCGGCCAGCTTCGCCTCGAGCTCCGGGCGCAGTTGTTCGCGCACGTGGTCGACTTCGTCCCAGGAGCGAAACATCATCGGCATGAACTGCAGCGCCGCCACCGACGGGTCGATCTGCGAGAGTCCGACGATGCTGAGCATGGAGCCGTCCAGCTGGCCGACCCGCATACGGCGCACGGTGTCCGCTTCCGTACCCTGAAGACTGTTCGCATAGACGATGGCGCGTGCCCGGGGTCCCTGACTGTTCCTATAGGCCTCACCGATTTCCTGCAGAACCCGGTGATACAGCGAGCCGCTGGGGGCAATGGAGGCGATCTTGATGATTTCGGCTGCCTGCAGGCCGCCGATGCCGAGCAGAGACAGGCCGATCAGCGTGCCTGCCTTGCGCGAGATCGAAGAGATGAAGTGTTGCAACATGGTCGTCATTCCAGGAAGAACGTGTCTGTGCGTGCCAGCAACCAGCGGGCGCGGCGCTGCATGACGTGATTGGCGAGCCGCCACTCGGCGCGGCCGTCCGTATCGACGGCGAGGGCCTGCTCGAGAAGATCTTCGAAGGCTCGGCGTTGCCGCTGCGCAACGGTCACCGATTCCGCCATTGCGACGAATGGCGCTACGCGTTGACCCCTGGACAACTCGACGGCCCGCTGGAAGTGCCGGTACGCGATCTCGGTCGCTTCGGCGCCCCCGCCCGGTCGGCCCATCTCGTAGGAGATCAGGAAGGTATGCAGCCCACCATCGTCGAAGTCCGGATCCAGCGCAGTGGCGCGCGCGATGATGGCGTCGACGACGGGGAGATCGGCGATCAGCGCCGGCTGGTCCTTGCCCAGCGCTATCGCCGCCGACCAGGCAATCCCCGTCCAGTAGAGCGTCTCCAGGTCCTCGGCGCCCATGCCCGCCAGTGCCGTCTCCGGCTCCCCGCGCAACCGCGAAAGCGCGTCGTCGTACTCGAATCCGAGGCCACGCAGCCCGAAGTCACGGGCCCGCAGGTACAGCCGCCTGGCGCGTGTGCGCTGGTCGTAGGCGGCGGCCACGTCGCGCTCCTCGAGCTCATCGGCAGGAAGCTGCACGTAAATGTATGCGTACTGTGTGAAGCCGCGCGCCGCCGCCGTCAGCAGGCCTCGGTGTTGGGGTACCTGGACGAGCAGTGTCTCGATGGTCTTCAATCCGAAGGGTATTGCCGCGCCGACCAGCTCGACGTCGTCGTCGCCGGCATAAACCAGCGAGTCCTCGGCCAGCGCGTCACCCATGGAGGAGGCAACGAGGCGCGTGCAACCGGTAGAAACGGCAAGTGCTGCGAGTATCAGGAAGGGACCAAGCCAGAGCGTCCAACGGCGCCGCGTGTCGGGCTCACCCAGCCCGCGAGAAACTGCGTTGCGGTGCAATACGCGGGTTCGTGTCGTCGTGAAGGTCGTCGTCATGGCCGCTTCTCCGGTCCGGCAATACTCCACCTCGAGTGAAGGCCAGATTAAGACGAGAAGCCCTACAGCGGTCTGACGACGGGGTAACAGATGGGTTACAGTTCGCGCAGCACGCGTTCGTAAACGACCTTGGTCTCCGGGGACGGCTCTATGTTCAACTCGGCGTTAAAGATGCGTTTGCAGGTGTTGTACACGTCCACTGCTTCGGCCTGGCGCCCAAGCTCGGAATAGCAAAGCATCAATCGGCGATAAAAGGCTTCGGCCAGCTCGTCGGCTTCGAGGCTGCGGATATAGCAGTCGATAGCCTGATCCCACTCGCCGGCGCTCTCGAAATATCGTCCCAGCTCTCCGGCGCAGCGTTCGAACTTGGTGCGTAGACGTTCCCGCAGACCGACATAGCGCGGATGATCGTCTTCGCTGGCCATGAACGGTCCTCTGTACAGGCCGAGCAGCCGCTCTCTCAGTGTGCTGACGCACTCCAGGGAGACTGATGCGGTCGTGTTCTTGAGGCAGCTGTCGATTTTTCTGGTGACTTCCTCGAACGCGCGCAAATCGAGCCAGCAGATGCGTGGATCGAGCGCAAGGCGGCCATTGCGTAGCGCCACGGCAGAATCGAGACCGAGCATCTTGCGAAGCCGGTGCAGGGTCGTCGTCAGCGAACGCTGTGCGTAGTCGCCGTCGATGCGTGGCCAGATCGACTCGGCCAGTTTCGTTTCCTGGATATCCTCACCACCGAATCCCACCAGCGCCTTCAGCAGCTCCATGGGCTTTCCCTGAAGCTTTGAGAAGAAGCCCATGGGTTTTCCGTCCCTGAGAACTTCGAACCGGCCGAACGCGCGGATCTGGAAAGGCCATGGCCAATCCTCGACCTCCAGGGGTGGCTCTTCGGGCATCAGGTTGCGCTGGCGAATCAGATCCTTCACATACTCGACTTCTATACCAGCCTCCAGGGCGCGCACGCACAGTTTCGCCATCATGGCAGGCTGCCACCAGAGAAAATGCTTGAAGCCGTTCTCGCGACCCACGCCCATGGCGTAGCGCAGGGAATTGATCGCCGATCGCTCACGGCCATGTTTGAATGCGCTGTGCGCATAAACCATGAGCGACATGAACTCGAACAGGGGATTGTCGATCTCGCGCGCCCCCTCGTGGACGCGCCTCAATTGCGACGCGGCCCGCCGCTCGTCGCCAAGCTCCGCCAGCACCTGAGCCATGGCGGTGCGGCAAAGCATCACGTAGAAAGGACAACCGGTCTCCGTGGCGAGGCGAAGCGCTGTCTTCAATTCCCGATGTGCGCCCACGTAATCCTCGCGCATCATGTCCAGCCATGCCGAGTAGTAGTGCAGATTGCAGAGATCGAGACGTCGAATCTCACGCGACCCTTCACGCATCTTCGCCAGCAGTTCCTCGGCCTCGTCCAGGTCGCCCGCGCTGAGGGCACCGCCTACGCCATTCGAGAGCAAGTGGGTGGCCCATGTGTCGACGCCGCGCGACTCCGCAATTTCGATGCCTTCGTAGACGGCCTCGAGACACGCATCATGATCGGCCGTGAGCATGTAGTACATTGCCTCGATGTCTTTCGAGATCGCCAATGCGAGCGGCGGCACTTCCGGGGACTCACACATCGCCTGCATCTCGGTAACGAGTTCCTTCGCCTGGCTGAATTGCCCCGTGTAGTTGAGGTTGATGGCCATGAGCAACTGCGCGGACATGCGCGACATCGTGTCCGTCAGTTGCCG
>CAXMNG010000410.1:0-19567 GCA_964194585.1 Salibacteraceae bacterium
GTCTAAGCAGGCAGAATGTAGGTAGTGAGACTAGATTCGTAAGCTCCCCCAGATTTGAGACAGGTCGAAATTGTAGTTTTCTGGCGGACCTTGGTAGCAGAAATCGTGTGCCAAATTTGTGCCACTGTGACGTTTGGAGAAACAGTAAATCAGCGAGTTACGTCGGGTTTGCGAATGCGGCAAGCGTCGCAAGTGACTGTTCTAGTTGAAATATGGAATTTGTCCGTGTGACTTCGAACCACGACTACAAGGATGTAGGAGGTAGGGCAACGCATGGAGCAGTTGCCGAGGTGGTCGGGGGTTCGAGTCCCTCTCGAACGGAGGCACGTCTCTATTGAGTATACCGACCCGGAAAATCGTTCCTTATTCTTGTGCGAACCTCTCAACCGACGGCATCAACTATGGACGAAGCTCACTTGAGCCGGGGGAACATCCTCGCGCCTCTACCCACCGACCGAAACGCCGAGCACTTCGACGCGCTGCTTCAACTCGACGATGGCAAAGTGGAGCGCATCGTCTCATTCGGCCAATGCTCACCAGAGGGATTCTGGTACGATCAAGACCACAGCGAGTGGCTGCTCCTGCTCCGCGGCCAGGCGAAGCTCGAGGTCGAGGGATTCCCCGGGCTGGTGGACCTCGGTCCCGGTGACTACGTCAATCTGACCGCCCACAGCCGTCACCGGGTGGCTTGGACGACCCCCGAAGAGCCGACCATCTGGCTCGCGATTCACTACTGATGGAAATTCGCTCCCTCAGCGGGCACCCAGAACCGTCAGCGTCGGCGACTCCATCCATGCAACAATCTGGTCGATGGCCTGCTCGGTCGTGGACGGGGGCGTGTAGATTCGTGGATGGGTGACGATGGCCAGAAACTCGTGAATGCACGGCCAGGGGATTGCCCAGGCGGAACGGCCTTCCGCAAGCTTTTGCAGGCACGCCCGGGCTGGATCGCTCCACTGTGCGCGGATCGTCAAGGTCGCGCCACAGAGACCGAGCTTGGGATCTGACCGTGACCAGGAATTCATCGCGCCATATGATAGGGGTACATACTCCTGATACAGAACTCCGCCAGGGATTACCGACCATGAGCCCAGCCACCTACCTGCGCGAGCTTCTCGCCGCACCCGAGATCCTCGTCATGCCCGGCTGCTTCGACGCCTTATCGGCGCGGCTCATCGAGCGGGCCGGTTTCAAAGCCACCTTCATGGGCGGCTTCGCGGTATCGGCATCGCGCATCGGCATGCCAGACGCGGGGCTCATTTCCTACGCGGAGATGCTCGACCAGGGCAGAAACATCTGCTCGGCGGTGTCCATCCCGGTCATCGGCGACGGTGACACCGGTTACGGAAATGCGCTGAACGTGCAACGCACGGTGCGCGGCTACGCGCGTGCGGGATTCGCCTGCGTGATGATCGAGGATCAGGTGGCGCCGAAACGCTGTGGTCACACCCGCGGCAAGCAGACCGTGGACCGGGACGAAGCGTTCGCGCGAGTGCAGGCGGCGGTGGATGCCCGCGAAGCGGGTGCCGACATACTCATCATGGCGCGCACCGACGCCAACGCCACCGAGGGTTTCGATGAGGCGCTGGCGCGCGTGCGCAGCTTCGCGGAGATCGGTGCCGACATCACCTTTCTGGAAGCGCCGCGAAACGAAGAGCAGATGCGCGCCTATTGCGAAGGAGTGCCCGGACCGAGGATGGCCAATATGGTCGAGGAGGGCGATACACCGGTATTGAGCCCCGATGTGCTGCAGAAAATCGGTTATCAAATAGCCATCTACCCCATCACGCTCATGCTGGCCGGTATTCATGCCATGGAGCAGGCGCTGGCCGCGCTGGCCGCGGGGCAGATGCCGGACAACGCCGCCGAGTTCGCGCACTTACGCGACATCGTCGGCTTCCCGGAATACTACGAAGCGGAGAAACGCTATGCCGCCGACTAGGGAGTCGAAACGCAATCAGCCCCTGGGCGGAAACGAAATGCCGCGCTTCGCCGGCCCGGCCACCATGATGCGCCTGCCGACACAGCCCGATACGCGGGAACTCGACGCCTGCTTCGTCGGAGTGCCCTTCGACATCGGCACCTCGAACCGCAGCGGCGCGCGTTTCGGGCCACGCGCCATCCGCGCCGAGTCCGCTCTCATCCGGCCCTACAACATGGCGACCCGGGCGGCCCCTTTCGACAGCCTGCAGGTGGCCGATATCGGCGACGTCGCCATCAATACCTTCAACCTGGCGGCCAGCATCGCGATCATCGAGAAAGCCTACGACGGCATCGTGGCCAACGGCTGCCGCCCCCTCACGCTCGGTGGCGATCACACCATCGTGCTGCCGATCATGCGCGCCCTGCATCGCAATTACGGCCCCCTGGGCGTCATCCATGTGGACGCCCACGCGGACGTGAATGACGACATGTTCGGCGAAAAGATCGCCCACGGCACGCCCTTTCGCCGCATCGCCGAGGAAGGCCTGGTGGACGGTAAACGCGTGGCGCAGATTGGCCTGCGCGCCACGGGTTACACGGCGGAGGACTTCGACTGGCCCCGCTCTCAGGGATTCAGGGTCGTGCAGGCGGAGGAATGTTGGCACAAGTCGCTCACGCCACTGATGGCGGAGCTGCGAAGCCAACTCGGCGAAGGTCCCGTGTACATCAGCTTCGACATCGACGGTCTCGACCCGGCTTTCGCACCCGGCACCGGCACGCCGGAGATCGGCGGACTCACGGTGATGCAGGGAATGGAGATCATCCGCGGCTGCCGGGGACTCGACATCGTCGGCTGTGATCTGGTGGAGGTCGCGCCGCCTTACGATGTCTCCGGAAACACCGCGCTGACGGCGGCCAATCTTCTTTACGAAATGCTGTGCGTGCTCCCGGGTGTTGCCTATCGCGATTGAAGTGCACCCTCCTTCCGGCACCAGAAATGGACATGGCGCGAACGCTCTCCGGATGGCGTCGTCAGCGGCGAAGAATCATCAACCAGCGCCACAGACTCAGAAGATCCGCGAGCGCGGCGGCCACATAAGTATACGCGGCCGCTTTGAGAACGCTACGCACGGCCTGCTCTTCAGCCGGCGCGATGTATCCGCCTCCAGTCAGAATCGGCAGTGCCTTATTGAAGCTGGCATCCCATTCCACTGGAAGGGTAAGGAGATGAAACACCACGGCCGACATCATGCTCAGAATACCGGCGGCTATCATAATTCCGGCGACATGGGGTACGCGAGTCACGGCTAGGACTACCGGCATGAACATGAATGCCATAACCCCGATGCGTTCGGCAATCCGCGCATAGGGCGCGAGGTTGGTTCGCAACCTGATGAGGCGTTCATCGCGATCGTACTGGATGGCGTGACCCACCTCGTGCACCGCAACAGCGACGGCGGTCAACGATTTGCCGTCATGGTTCGACGGACCGAGGCGAACGGTTCTGGTGCTGGGGTCGAAATGGTCCCGGTTCTCCTCCGTTACTTCGACGCTGACACCTTTCAGCCCCAGCTCATCGACGAGATGCCTTGCAAGCTCGCCGCCGGTCCCCGGCATTCCCGGGATCTCCGTGGCGTAGCGGCGCATGATATAGCGAATCCACAGCTTAGGGCCGAATACCACGGCCAGGATTACGACGGCGAGTAAAACGTAGAGCACGATACTTCAGTCTTCATCCATGGGGATGAAATCCGCGCTGTGCTGTTCCCAATTCCGACCGTCGAAAGGGCGAACCGTGGTTTTCTTCACCGTTCCCGGGTCCAGACATCTCACGTTGACGTTGTATCCATGAGGATGTGACCGGGGGATGTAGAACGATTTGACGCCGCAGTGACGGCAGAAAAAATGCTGCGCCACGCGCGTGTTGAATGTGTATGTGGTGAGACAGTCCTCGCCTTGAAGAAGCGTGAATCGCGATCGCGGCACCGGGAGTCCCAGATAGCCCGACTTGCTGCAAATTGAACAGTTGCATTCGGATACCAGAATATCCTCATGCGCCGTGAGCTCGAACCGTACCCTACCGCAATGGCACCCCCCGGAATGTTTGACCATAAGATCGCTCCAGGAATTTCAACAGGTTAGCGCGGGCAACGGCAGCTCAACGGGTAGTTGATGACCCACCCCCATCATTCTATGATGGTTGATTACTCACTTTGCGCAACATCGACGCGTCCCGCAATGGGTGGACGAGGAGTACCCGAAATGGTCGCCGTAACCCGCAAGCTATCCGAATTCACCGCCGGATTGGATTTCGACAACCTGCCCGGTGAGGTGGTTGAACGCACCCGTTTACTGGCCATGGATCACGTGGGCATCGCGCTTCGCGCCCGCCACGCGGCCGCGCTGAACGACGCCATGGCGACGGCGCTCGCGAAACTCGGCTTGGGCACCGGAGCCGGCAGCGTCATCGGTGATGCAGGCGGCTACGCACCGCCGGCGGCGGCTTTTTACAACGGCAATCTTGCCCACTCCCTGGATTTCGACGACACCCATGCGCGCGGCTCCATCCACCCCAGCGCGCCCATCGTTCCCGCCGCCTTTGCCGCCGCCGAGATGGCCGGGGCCGGCGGCAGGGATGTCGTCGCCGGCATCGTCGCCGGATACGAGGTACAGATTCGCTTGAGCATTGCCTTGAAGCCCAGCGACCACTACGCGCGGGGCTTCCATCCAACCGCCACTTGCGGTGTATTCGGCGCCGCCGCGGCGGCGGCCAGGGTGTTCGGGCTCTCGGCGGACCAGGTCGCCGATGCCTTCGGCCTGTGCGGCAGCCAGGCCGCAGGCTCGATGCAGTTTCTTCTCGACGGCGCATGGAACAAGCCCTTCCATACCGGTTACGCCGCCATGAGCGGTTTGATCGCCGCAAGCTTCGCTGCCGAGGGCTTTCGCGGCGCCGGTGAGGCCATCGAAGGCAAGGCGGGTTTTCTGCACGCTTACGCGCCCGACTCGGACCACGAGGCGGCTATCGCTGCGCTCGGCGAGAAGTTCGAAACCATGGACATCGCGGTCAAACCCTATCCCTCCTGTCGCTACGGACACGCTGCCATGGACGCGCTCATCGACCTGCGTGCCGCCAATGACATCGACTTCCACGAGATCGAATCCGTCGAGGTCGGTCTGCCGCGCACCGGCTGGAATCTCATCGGCGATCCGGAGAGCGCCAAGCGCAACCCGAAGAACTATGTGGACGGACAGTTCTCCATGCCTTTCGTGGCGGCAGTGGCGTTGCGTGATGGAAAGATGGGCTGGGATTCCTACGCGACGCATCTGGGGGACGAAGATACGCTGGCCCTGTGCAAGCGCGTGCGCAGCGTAGTGGACCAGCGAGTGGAAGCCGAGTTCCCTGCCCACATGGGAGGACGGGTTCGTGTGCACACCGGCCGCGGGGATTTCGAAAGGTTGGTGATCATCGCCAGAGGAGAGCCCGAAAATTTCCTCAGCGCCGGGACCATGCGCGCGAAGTTCGACGACCTGACAGGGCCGTATCTGGACGAGACCGATCGGGACACCCTCGCCGGTGCATTGCTGGGGCTCGACGAATGCAGGGATTTCGCCGCGCTGCTGGCACTCACCCGCTCGAAGTCCGACGCCCACCTCAGAGTAGCCGGCTCGGACGACTGACGGGATCCCCCATGGCGGCACAGCAGAAAGCGGCCGCGACGCCACGCTATAGCGAATCCTTCGGCCGCTACTACGAGCATTTCACGGTGGGCGACGTCTACAAGCACCGCCCCGGGCGCACCATTTCCGAGACGGACAACACTTGGTTCACACTGCTCACCATGAACACGCACCCGCTGCACTTCGACGCCGCCTACGCGGCGGAAAGTGAGTTCGGCAGGCTACTGGTCAATTCCTGTCTGACGCTGTCGATGGTGGTGGGCATGAGTGTCAGCGATCTGAGCCAGAAGGCCATCGCCAATCTGGGCTGGGACAAGATCAAGCTCACGGCACCGGTGTTCATCGGCGACACGATCTATTCGGAATCGCAAGTACTGGCCAAGCGTGAGTCCAGGAGCCGGCCGGATCAGGGCATCGTCACGGTCCTGACCACCGGCACCAAAGCCGACGGCACGGAGTTCATGAACTTCGAGCGCACCTTCCTGGTACCCAAACGCGGAAAAGCGTGATCGCCCCGATCTGCAACGACGACGAGACCCTGATCCTCGCGAGCATCGATCGCTTCCTCGAGCGCGAGGTGGCACCCCACGCCCACGAGCTGGAAGCCACCGACACCTACCCCCAGGCCATCGTCGAGCAGATGAAGGAGCTGGGGCTGTTCGGCGCCACCATCGATCCCGAGTATGGCGGCCTGGGTTTGCCGGCGGTGACCTACGCGAAGATCGTCGAGCGTGTTTCCGCCGTGTGGATGTCGGTGTCGGGGATCTTCAACTCCCATCTGATCATGGCGGCGGCGGTGCAGCGATTCGGCACCGAAGCGCAGAAACGCCACTACCTGCCGCGTTTTGCCCGGGGCGAGCTGCGCGGCGGTATCGCACTGACCGAGCCCGACTGCGGCACCGATCTGCAGGCGATTCGCACCAGGGCGATCCGCGATGGCGACGACTACGTGGTGAACGGTACCAAGACCTGGATTAGCAACAGCATCCAGGGCCAGATTCTCGCGGTGCTGGTGAAGACCGATACAAAGGCGCAGCCGCCACGCCGGGGCATGAGCCTGCTGCTGATGGAAAAAGGTCCGGGCTTCCAGGTCAGCCGCAAGCTGGAGAAAATCGGCTACAAGGGCATCGATTCCGGCGAGCTGGTATTCAACGACTGCCGGGTGCCGGCGGACAATCTCATCGGCAGCGAGGAAGGCCGGGGCCTCAATCAGATACTCGCGGGACTCGAGCTCGGACGCATCAATGTCGCCGCCCGAGGCGTCGGCATTGCCCGCGCTTGCCTGGACGAATCCGTCGCTTATTCACAGATAAGAAAGACTTTCGGAAAACCCATCTGCGAGCACCAGTCGATCCAGATCAAGCTCGCGGAAATGGCGACCCGCCTGGAGGCGGCCAGACTCCTGACCGACGCCGCGGCGCGCGCTTACGACGCCGGCCAACGCTGTGACTTGGAAGCGGGCATGGCCAAGCTGTTTGCCACCGAGACCGCGATCCACAACAGCCTGGAGGCGATGCGCATCCATGGCGCCTACGGCTATTCCAAGGAGTTCAATATCGAGCGTTACTATAGAGACGCGCCATTGCTCGCCATCGGCGAGGGAACCAACGAGCTGCAACGGATCATCATTGCGAAGCAATTGGTGGAGCGAAATCCTGCATGAAGTTGCCGTTGGAAGGCGTGCGCGTGCTGACCGTCGAGCAGTACGGGGCCGGTCCCTTCGGTACCATGTTTCTCGCCGATCAGGGCGCTGAGGTAATCAAGATAGAAAACCCCCACGACGGCGGCGACATTTCCAGGGACGTGGGCCCGTTTTTCTTCGAAGAGCACGACAGCCTTTTTTATCACAGCTTCAATCGGAACAAGAAGAGCATGGCCCTGGATCTGCGACAGACCGAGGGTCAGAAGGTACTGCACGATTTGGTGGCGACTTCCGACGCGCTCACCTCCAATCTGCGCGGTGACGTGCCGGAAAAGCTGAGACTGACCTACGCCCACCTGAAAGCCAGCAATCCGAAGATCGTATGCGCGCACTTGAGCGCCTACGGGCGCACCGGACCACGGGCGAGCTGGCCGGGATTCGATTACCTCATGCAGGCGGAGGCGGGATTCCTGTCGCTGACCGGCGAGCCGGATGCGCCACCGGCGCGCTTCGGCCTTTCCATAGTGGACTTTATGACCGGCTTGGGCCTCGCCTACGCGGTGCTGGCGGCGTTGACCGCCGCCCGCGCCAATGGCGTCGGGCGCGACATGGACGTGAGTCTCTTCGATATGGCGCTGGCAAACACCAGCTATCTCGCTGCCTGGTATCTCAACGAGGGCCATCGACAGACACGTTTACCGCGATCGGCGCACCCCTCGCTCACTCCCTGCCAGCTCTATCCCACCAGCGATGGTTGGATATTCATCATGTGCAACAAGGAGAAGTTCTGGCTGGCCCTGTGCGAACTGGTGGAGCAACCGGATTGGGTTTCAGAACGGCGCTTTCGGAAATTTGCCGATCGGCTGACGAACCGCGAAGCGCTGACCGAGCTTCTGGACGAAGCGCTCGCGAAACGCTCCACCACCGATTGGCTGTCACGCTTTGCGGGCCGCGTCCCGGCGGCACCGGTGAACGACATTGCGCAAGCGCTGGACAACCCCTTCGTCACCGAGCATGGCCGCCTGCAGAAACTCACCCACCCGAGCGCCGGCGAGTACCGCCTGGTGGCCCCGCCGGTGCGCTCGGCGGAAACGCCGCCATCGCGCCCGGCACCAGCGCTGGGCGAGCACACCGATGCCCTGCTCACCGGACTGGGCTACGATGCACAACGATTGCAGAAACTGCGTGCTTCGGGCGTAATCTGAAGCGAGTCATGACACGGACAAAGTGAGATGACCGACGCTTCAAAGACTGCTCTCATCACCGGCGGCGCCGGGGGCCTGGGCCGGGTTATGGCGGAGGCCCTGACGAAGAATGGTCTCAACGTGGTGATCTTCGACATCGACGAGGAAGCCGGGGTAAGGCGTGCGGCAGAAATCAATGAACGATGCGGAGCCGATCGTGTACTCGCGATTGCCGGGGATGTGTCCCATGAGGGTTCCTGCAACGACGCGATTGCCCATTGCATCGATCGATTCGGAAGCATCGACGTTCTTGTGAATAACGCCGGCGTTGGTGTCAGCTCCATTCGACCGGATGCGGAGCGCAATCATCCGAGTATCGCGGAGATTGATCCTGGGCTCTGGGACAAGTTTTTCACTGTGAACGTCACCGGTCCACTGCTCATGGTACGAGCGGCGGTGCCTCATATGCGCGCCAGAGGCTGGGGGCGCGTGATCAACAACACTACGAGCTTCTTTACGATGCTCCGTGTGTTGCCCTACGGGGCATCGAAAGCGGCGCTGGAATCCATGTCCGCGGTCTGGGCCAACGAGCTGGCGGACACTGGAATCACGGTGAACATCCTCGTTCCGGGCGGCCCCACAGATACGCCGTTCATCAGCGATGAGGCGGGGATCCCCCGTAACAAGATGCTGAAGCCCGCGATCATGGGGCCGCCGATTCGATGGCTCGCGTCCACTGCATCAGACGGTGTCACCGGCCGGCGCTTCGTGGCCGCCAGCTGGGATGTCGACAAGGATGACGCCCGAGCGGCGAAACGCGCCGGTGCACCCATAGGTTGGCCGGAGCTCGGGAAAACCGTCGTCTGGCCGGGCTGAAGAGGGGACAGATTTGAAATCTGTCCCCTTGAATTCAGTCAGCGATTCGAAGCTGCGCGCGTCGATGCCGCGTCGATGCTGACGAGCCGATTCCAGCCGTGGCGATCGGGGATGTCACCCAGTTGGATGCTCGTGACTTCGTCGTAAAGGCGCCGTGTCACTTCGCCGGCTTCGTTGTTGTTGATGGCAAAGTGCTCGCCGCGGTAAGAAATGCCGCCTACCGGCGATATGATCACAGCGGTGCCCGCGCCGAAGCATTCCTGCATGCGGCCCTCGCGTATGGCGCTAACGACCTCATCGATCTCGATGCGACGTTCCTCTACCCTGTCGCCGGCATCCTCCATCAGCTTGATGACACTGTCTCGGGTAACACCCGGAAGGATCGTGCCCACCAACGACGGCGTGATGACCTTATTGTCGATGCGGAAAAAAATGTTCATGGCGCCCACTTCTTCCACGTAGCGGTGCTCGAGACCATCCAGCCACAGAACTTGCGCAAAACCCTGCTTGCGTCCCTGCTCACCGGGCAGCAGGCTCACCGAATAATTACCCGATGTCTTGGCGGCGCCCATGCCGCCGGGAGCGGAGCGCGTGTACTCCTCTTCCACCTTGAGATCGATGGCCGCCGTGTTTTCGTCGAAGTAGGTGCGCACCGGGGCTGTCATGACGAGAAAACGAAATGCCTGCGACGGACGCACCTCGAGATGCGATTCGTTGCTGAAAATAAGTGGACGAATATAAAGAGCCTGGCCCCGCTCGCGCGGGATCCACCCGTGATCGAGCTGGATCAATGATTCCATGGCGCCGTAAAAATGACCCTCGTCGGGGACCGGAATGCACAATCGTTCGCAGGAGTTGCGCAGCCGCTGGTAGTTCATGTCCGGACGGAAGATGCGCACCGTGCCGTCATCTCCCATGAAGGCCTTGAGGCCCTCGAAGACCGCCTGACCGTAGTGCAGCGTGGCATTACCCGGGTCCACGGGAACCGGCCCGTAGGGCAATACTTCCGGCTGCTGCCAACGGCCTTCCTCGTACTTCATGCTGAACATGTGGTCGGAAAACACGTTTCCGAAACCCAGATTGTCGAAGTCGACGTCCGCAAGACGGCTGCGAGTGACGGGCGTCACGCTCAGATCGGGCAACATAACGGGCCTCTGTGTCGTTATCCGCTCAGGGTAGAGAGTAGGGCAAATGGGGTGCCCGGGACAACGCCGGCCCACGCAATGCGCTTATAATGCTTAATCGCAGTCACGACGCGGCCGCCTCCATGTCCATGACCCTCGCCGAAAAGATCCTCGCCCGGGCCTCCGGCCGCCAACGCGTTCGCCCGGGCGACATCGTCACCTGTGGAGTCGACCTTGCCATGATGCACGACTCCAGCGGCCCGCGGCGTCTCGCGCCGATGCTCGAGGAGCTTGGCGTCGATGTCTGGGATCCGGGCAAGACAGTGGTCATCACCGATCACTTCGTCGGCGAGAGCGATGCCCTCAGCGTCCAGATTCAGGAGCTGACCAGGAACTGGGCCGGGGAACGTCGTTTACGCGGTTATCACGAAGCCCAGGGGATTTGCCATGTGGTGCTACCCGAGCGCGGTCATTTGCGGCCGGGGATGTTCGTGGTCGGCGGCGACTCCCACTCCACCACGGGCGGTGCCTTCGGTTGCTTCATGACCGGCCTGGGCGCGACGGATATGGCGGGCGTTCTCGCTACCGGCAGCACCTGGATGCGCGTGCCCGAAACCCTGCGCGTGCGCGTGGACGGCATTCTTGACGACGGTGTCGCGGCCAAGGACATTGTCCTTTTTCTCTGCCACGAAATCGGCATCAACGGCGCCGGCTACATGGCTGCCGAGTACACCGGCAGCGGGGTCACGGCCATGGCCATGGACGAGCGCATGGTGCTTGCCAACATGGCCGTGGAGCTTGGCGCCAAGTGCGGCATCGTCGCCCCCGACGACACCACCTGCGACTGGCTCGCCGGCGTCGGCGTCGACGTGGATGACGCCGACGACTGGCAGAGTGACGCCGACGCCACGGTGGCGAGAGACATCACCATCGATGCCGCCGGCCTCACGCCCCAGGTCGCGGCACCCCACAGCCCCGAGAACAGCGCGCCGGTGGATACCCACACCGGCACCGCCATCGACCAGGCCTACATCGGCGCCTGCACGGGAGCGAAGCTGGATGACCTGCGCATGGTTGCCCGGATAGTCGATGGCCGGCGGGTTGCCGACGGCGTGCGATTTTTCGTGGCGCCCGCGTCGCTGCGCATCGCAGACCAAGCAGAGCGGGAAGGGACTCTCGAGTCACTGCGCGCATCCGGCGCTACGATTCTGCACAGTGCCTGCGGAGCCTGCATCGGACTGGGGCCCGCGCGCCTGGGCGCCGGCGAAGTCGGCATTTCCAGCTCATCGAGAAACTTCCAGGGACGCATGGGCGATCCATCCTCGCAAACCTATCTGTCATCCCCCTACACGGTGGCGGCATCGGCGCTGGCCGGATGCATTGCCGACCCGAGAGGCTATCTGTGAACGCGCCCGGCCGCGCCTGGGTCTACGGCGACGACATCAATACCGACCTGCTGGCGCCCGCCGCCTATCTCAAAGGCTCCATGGAGGACCTGGCGAGTCATTGCCTGGAGGACCTGGACGCGGACTTCGCCGCTTGCGCGCGGGAAGGCGATGTTTTCGTTGCCGGCGAGAATCTCGGCATCGGCTCGTCCCGGGAGCAGGCGCCCCAGGCACTGCAAATACTCGGCATTCGCACGGTGCTGGCAAAGTCATTCGGCCGCATCTTCTATCGCAACGCCCTGAATCTGGGAATGCCCACGCTGGTGTGCCCGCACGCCGATCGCATTCGCAGCGGCGACCGATTGCGTGTGGACGCCGCCGCCGGAGTCGTGCACAACCTGAGCACCGGTGAAGATCTGGCTTGCGAATCCCTGCCCGATCATCTCTTGGAGATGGTTAGCGACGGCGGTCTGATTCCGCACTTGAAAAAGAAGCTTGTTTAAATGGGGACATGTAAATGTGTACATACCCCTTTTTCCTAAACTCCGCTTGCGCTCCAATAGAAAAAGAAGAAAAAGGGGTCTGTCCCCATTTACATGTCCCCATTTAAACGATGATCGACGCCGAGACATTCTTGCGTTCCGCGAAAGCACGCGACCTGAACTTTTTCACGGGCGTTCCCTGTTCCTTTCTAACACCTCTGATTAATCGCGTTATCAGCGATGGGGATAGCAACTATGTCGGCGCCACCAGCGAGGGAGAAGCCGTGGGCATCGCCGCGGGCGCGTGGCTCGCCGGGCACGAAAACGCGATGATGTGTCAGAACTCCGGTCTCGGCAATGCGGTCAATCCGCTGACATCTCTCAATCATCCATTCCGCATCCCCACGCTGCTCATCGTCACCTGGCGGGCCGAGCCGGGAACCTCGGACGAGCCGCAACACGAGCTGATGGGCCGCATTACGCCACGCTTGCTGGACGTGATGACGATACCCCACCGGCCGTTTCCGACCGCCGAAGGGGAAGTGGACGGCGCCGTCGACGAAGCGATGGCGCACATGCACGAGCATTGCACGCCCTTCGCCTTCATCATGGCGAAGAATAGCGTCGCCCCCGAGGCATTGACGCCGCCACCGGCAGTTCCACCATCTCCAGGCGACTTTCAGGATCTGAGCGCCGGCGGGCAATCAATCCCGCGGGCGCAGGCGCTCGAGAAGCTCCTCGACGTCATTCCCGACGAAGCGGCGGTGATCGCCACTACCGGCAAGTGCGGGCGAGAGCTGTTCACTCTGGCCGATCGCCCACAGCATCTTTATCAGGTAGGTTCCATGGGTTGTGCCAGCAGCATGGGCCTGGGGGTGGCAATCAATACAGAGCATACTGTCGTCGTCATCGATGGCGACGGAGCAGCGCTCATGAAGCTGGGAAGCCTGGCCACCATCGGCGCCCAGGCGCCGCGGAATCTCGTACACGTGCTTCTGGACAACGGCGTTCACGACTCCACCGGAGGACAACCCACCGTGTCACCGGGTGTCGATTTCAGTGCCGTTGCCAACGCCTGTGGTTACCCGAAGGCCCACACTTGCAACGATCTGGAAGGCTTCGGGCAGGCCCTTGCCGCCGCCTGGCGCGGCGACGGCCCGCACTTCATCCACATGCGCATCGTCCCGGGCTCTATGGCGAAGCTCGGACGACCGACACTGGCGCCGACGACCGTCGCGCGACGCTTTCGCGACTTTCTGTTAAATGCCTGATGAATATCGTCATTCTTCCCGGCGACGGCATCGGACCGGAGATCGCCGCCGCCACGCGGCAGGTTCTAGCCGTCCTCGACGCGAAGCTGGCACTCGGATTGCGCCTCGAGGAACATGCCATGGGCCTGGCAACGCTGGACAGTCACGCCAGCACCCTGCCCAGCGACGTCCTGGCCCGGACCCGCGCCGCCGACGGCGTCATTCTGGCTCCCGTATCCACTTACGACTATCCGCCCCCGGAGCAGGGCGGCATCAATCCATCGGCCCACATCCGCATCGCGCTCGATCTCTACGCGAATGTGCGCCCCAGTCGTACGCGCGCCGGTGTGGTCAACGTCGCCACCCACATGGATCTGGTGGTGGTGAGAGAAAACACCGAGGGTTTTTATGCCGACCGGAACATGCTCTCAGGCAGCGGAGAGTTTCAACCCTCCGAGGGCATGGCGCTGGCGATACGTAAGATCACCGCCGCCGCCAGTCAGCGCATTGCCCGGGCGGCCTTCGAGCTTGCCAGCCGGCGCGACAAGCATGTCACCATGGTCCACAAGGCAAACGTGCTCAAAGTCACGGACGGTTTGTTCATTCGCGAAGTGGTAAAGGTCGCAGAGGAATTCTCCGACGTGCGCCTGGACGAGATGCTGGTGGATGCCATGGCGGCAGATCTGATTCGCAATCCGGAAGCTTACGACGTCATCGTCACCAGCAATATGTACGGCGACATTCTTTCCGACGAGGCGGCGGCGCTGTGCGGTGGACTGGGACTCGCATCGGCATTGAACGCCGGCGATGAGCATGCTATCGCGCAAGCCGTGCACGGCTCGGCACCGGATATCGCCGGTCGCGGCATCGCCAATCCGGCCGCGCTGATGCTCTCCGCGGCCATGCTGCTCGAGTGGCTCGGCACGCGCCACGACCGGCCGATTCTCGCCGTGGCGGCGGACTTGCTCGAAGGGTCCGTCAACGCAGCGCTGGCGGATGCCACGAATCACACGCCGGACCTGGGCGGCGATGCATCGACAAAATCCTTCGCCACGGCAGTGACGGATCATATCCAATCGGATTCCCAGTCGAATTCCCAGGGGGAGCATGCATGACAACGTTGACGGACAAGATCATCGTCGAAAAATCCGATGGCATCGGACGGTTCATTTTCAATCAGCCGCACAAGCACAACGCCATCAGCTTCGAGATGTGGCAGGGGATCTCCCGGGCCATGGGCGATTTTGCGGCCGATGACTCGGTGCGTGTCATCATCCTGAGCGGCGCGGGGGAAAAGGCATTCTCCGCCGGCGCCGACATTTCTGAATTCGCCGAGCTACGCGCCACCAGGGAAGGCGTCGAGGAGTTCGAGCGTGCGGCCGTCAAGGCCCACGAGGATCTCGTCCACATCGACAAACCCACCATCGCCATGATTCAGGGTTACTGCATCGGCGGCGGCGCGGGCATAGCGCTGTGCTGCGATCTGCGCATCGCCTCCGAGGAGGCGCGATTCGGCATCCCCGCGGCAAAGCTCGGGCTCGCCTACCGTTGGGACGACGTCTACCCACTGGTGCAATTGGTGGGGGCCAGCTTCGCCAAGGAGATCCTGTTCACCGGTAGACAGTTCAGCGCTGAAGAAGCACTGCAGATGGGTCTTGTGAACCGTGTCGTACCGCGATCGGAGCTCGAATCCTACGTCGGCGAGTACGCCGAGCGCATCGCATCGAATGCACCGTTGACCGTACGTTCCGCCAAGCGCACCATCGGCGAGGCGTTGAAGGATCCCGGGGATCGCGATCTCGACATGGTCAGCGAGCTGGTGGACGCGTGCTTCGCCAGCGACGACTATGCGGAAGGCCGCAAAGCCTTCATGGAGAAGCGTAAGCCCGAGTTCAAGGGTTGCTGACGGATTCCGATACCATGGCCGTGCAGCTCAGATAGCACCCCTGCGCGCCAAATCATCTATCTCGCTATCGCTGTAGCCGAACTCGGCGAGCACTTCGCTCGAGTGCTGACCGCGTTCCGGAGTGGCGCGGTAAGTCATTTTCGGGGCGCCCCCCATGATGATGGCATTGTCGACCACGTCCAACCTACCCAGCGTTTTGTGCTGAACTGGTTTGGACATCCCCAGGTGCCGTACTTGAGGGTCGGCAAATACTTCGTCGATGGAATTAATCGGCCCGCACGGCACTCCCGCTGCGTTCATGGATTCGACCAGGTCATCGCTGGCGCGGCCCGTGGTATAGCTTTCGATGGCGGCGTTCAACGCGTCGCGATTCGTCAAGCGAACCGCGCCGTCGGCATAGTCCGGATTATCCAAGAGC
Source organism: Salibacteraceae bacterium (assembly GCA_964194585.1). Classification (GTDB taxonomy): domain Bacteria; phylum Pseudomonadota; class Gammaproteobacteria; order HK1; family HK1; genus JAABYT01. Next base: position 15,869 of record CAXMNG010000410.1, read on the forward strand.
TCTGGCGCGCCCAGCACCTCGCACAGGCGCCCCCACATGATGTCGCCGCTACAGGCGATATTGATGTGCCCGTCACTGGTCCGAAATACACCGGTAGGAATACTCGTGGGATGATTATTGCCGGCCTGCGGTGGCACATCCTTATCCATGAGCCAGCGCGCCGCCTGAAAATCCAACATCGCGATCTGTGCCTGCAGCAGCGACGTTCGTACCCACTGACCCTTGCCGGTCTCCTCGCGCTGCAGAAGCGCAACCAGAATACCGATGGCCGCGTACAGACCCGCCGAAAGATCCGCGATGGGCACACCCACCCGTACGGGCCCCTGGCCCGGCAAACCGGTGATGGACATGAGACCGCCCATACCCTGCGCGATCTGGTCGAAGCCCGGCCGCGACGCATAGGGACCGTCCTGGCCGAAGCCCGAAATGCTGGCGAGCACGATACCCGGATTGACCGTGCACAGCGCTTCGTAGTCGATTCCGAGCCGCCCTTTTACGTCGGGCCGAAAGTTCTCCACCACCACGTCAGCCTTCCCTACCATGCGCATGAGAACGGCGTGGCCCTCGGGGCTCGTGAGATTGAGCGTCATGCCACGCTTGTTGCGGTGAATATTCTGAAAGTCGGGACCGTCACGCGCTCCACCCATGCCCTTGGCGCTGTCGATGGCCGCCGGAGCCTCGATCTTGATGACATTCGCACCCCAGTCGGCGAGCTGGCGCACTGCCGTGGGGCCGGATCGGACACGGGTAAGGTCGAGAACGGTGAAGCGCGCCAGTGGTTGGGACTCGAAGCTCTCAGTCATGTGCAGTAACCATACTCTGGAGGCCTGAGACAGGTGCAGCCATTCTGCCGTAGTCGAGCGCCCTTGTCCCCGATTCCGGATTCACCTACCCTTGCCTGGCCCGGGCCTGTTCCCGGTGCAGCCTCAAGCGGCAATATTTCGATCCATTCCTGTTCCCGTGAGCGCATTTACGAACCTCAGCCGCATCGCGTCGCGCTCGATTGGTCGACTGGGCGACGCCGCCTTTCGCGCCCGCCTCATGGACATGCACCGAGCATTGGTCACGATGGGAGGCGGTACATTCTCCGGTTACCTCGGCGCGTCCAGAAACCTGTCGCGGGCAATCGCCGCGGATGGAATGATCCACCCCGACGAGTGCCTGTTACTGATGCGACTGGCGTCGAAAGTGCGTGAAGGCGTCATCGTCGAAATTGGAAGCTATCGAGGAAGATCCACAATCGCCCTCGCCATGGGTTCATCCCGTGGCCCGGCCGCACCCGTTTACGCCATCGAGCCACACGAGAAATTTACCGGCGTACTCGGTAGGCGCTTCGGGCCGGACGACAAGAAGGCATTCCAGCGCAATATCGCGCACTCGACGCTATCCCGGTTCATCCACTTGATCAGCGCCACATCGGAAACCGCCGCGAAATCCTGGAATTCGGAGATCGGGCTACTCTGGATCGACGGCGATCATCGGTACGAGGCAGTGAAAAAAGATTTCGAGCTATGGTCACCATTCCTGCACGTCGACGGGCGAATCGCCTTCGATGACAGCACCGTTGCGGGGCTGGGACCACACACACTGATTGAGGAGATTCTCTCTACGGGAAGCTTCACGATTATGCAAACGGTTGGGAAGGTAACGGTCCTCGAACAGAGTCGTACCCTCGTCAGACCGGGTGTCAACGCGTGATCTGGACAATCATTCGAGAAATTCCGTCACACTGACTCGAACTTCAGCGAAGCCGCGAACCTGAACTGCGGACATGCCGATATCACGCGCTCCGTCGACGTTCTCGGCCCTGTCGTCGAAAAACAGCAGATTCTCAGGCTCGGTCCCGATGCAGGCCGCGACGTGCCGGAACGCCGCGGCTTCCGGCTTGCGCAGGCCCAACTCGCACGAGACGAATACTTGGCGAAACAAGCCCAGCGTCTTGGCATACTTGCGCTCCCAGAATTCCTGGTGCGTGACATTGGAATTGGAGAAGGCGTAGATTGGGATCCGCGAGCCCAAAGACTGAAACAGTTCGAATACTTCCGCGGACTCCTCTTCGAATATGGCGTTCCATCCGGCGGCGAACTGCTCGTCGGGTATCGTAATACCCAGGGTGTCCCGAAGCGCGTCGAAGTACTCCGCGGCTCCGATCTCCCCCCTCTCGTGCTGCTCATACCATGCATCGATGCGGTACCGCGACTTGAGGGTCTCCACCGGCACGCCGGCGAATGTCGCCCAGTGGGAAAACGCGCGTTCGAAATCGATGTCGAAGACCACGCCACCTAGATCGAACAACAGCGCCTCTGTACTCGAATCTCTCATTACTCTATGTTGCTGACGGGACTCACTACCCCGGGAGATCTATTTGCTGCAGCTTATCAGCCGGCTGACCGGCGTGCACTGGCGCGAGCAGGGACCGGCATTTCTGGTCGGATTCGGCCACGGGGGCACGCACTGGATCGCCGCATTCTTTTATCTGCTGCTTCCCTTCATCACCCGCGATCTCGGTCTCAGCTACGCGCAAGCGGGGTTGCTGGTTTCGGTGTTTCATCTGAGCTCGCTGCTCGCAAACTTCGGCAGCGGCCTGATGGTAGATGTCACAGGGCGGCGAGTCGTGTTTCAGGTCGCCGCCCTGCTGATTGGCGCCGGTGCATTACTCGCCTTTGGCGTATCCGAGCGGCTCCTGGTACTGGCGCTTCTCGTGACGCTGATCGGGGCATCCAACAATTTGTGGCATCCGCCCGCCATCGCCTATTTGTCGGAAATGTATCCCGACAATCGTGGTTATGCGCTGTCCATCCACGCACTGGGCGCCAATCTGGGTGACACGCTGGCTCCGTTGGCTGCGGGATCGCTGCTGGCGGTGCTCAGCTGGCAGGGCACGGCCGCCGCCGGATCGGTACCGGTGGTGTTTGTTGCACTCCTGATCGCAGTTATGTTGCTGCGAAAGGACAACCGAACCGGCGCCGCGACACGAAGCCCCATGGCTCTCTCCGAGTATCTGCTCGGCGTCAAGCGTATTGTTCGCGACCGGATGGTGCTCGGTCTGTGCCTGATGGCCGGTTTTCGCAGCATGGCGCAGAACGGCCTGCTGGTGTTCCTGCCGCTGTTTCTCATCGACGAGCTGCACACCGGCCCCATTTGGATGGGCGTTGCCATGATGGCAATGCAGATGGGCGGCCTGGTGGCGGCGCCGGTTGCCGGAGCCTGGTCGGACCGGATCGGGCGCCGACCCGTGGTGCTGTCCGGTCTGACGGTGGCCACCGTCGTCATCGCCACTATCACCCTGATTCAGAACGACGTCGCTCTGGTTGCTACGATCTCGGTGCTGGGCTTTGCGCTCTTCGCCGTACGCCCCGTGGTTCATAGCTGGATGATGGATCTGGTGCCGGCGAGTCTCTCCGGCAGCGCCACCAGCCTGCTCTTCGGCACTCAGGCGCTGCTGTCGGCGGCCGTGCCGCCCATCGGTGGCCTCATCGCCGACGCTTACGGTCTTTCGGCAGTGTTCTATCTACTGGCCGGGACCATGCTGGTGGCCAATTTTCTGGTTTATCTGCTGCCGCACCAGGAAGGCCATCAAGAAGGCCGCCGGGAAGAATGATGCTTCTATGTTATAAATTAACGTTCGCAGGCTGATCAACGGGAAGTCACCATGCTCAAAATCTGGGGCCGATTGAACTCCATCAACGTCATGAAAGT
>CAXMNG010000411.1:0-15537 GCA_964194585.1 Salibacteraceae bacterium
ACCGTAATGAGATGATTGTGGGCCACCTTCCATTTATGGAGCGAATCGTGTCATATCTGATCACGGGAGACGCGGACGGTCGTGTGGTCGTGTTTCAAAATGGCGGGGTCGTGCGCTTGGACTGGGATGGGGAGCGGCAACAATGGGTTATCGGCTCGACGGTGTTTCCGAACCCGTGAGCCGGTACGCGCGAGCACGTCTATCCCTGCCGGGGCTCGCTCCTACAATCGCTTTTTGTTTAGCTTATGTACTTCGCGAGCTCGAATGTGGTACGCGCCAGCCGCTCGATCAGCACTTGTTGGAAGACCTTGTTGAAGCGCATCTGCACGGGAATCGAAGCCCAGTCGAGTAATGCAGAATCTATCCTCAAAGCCGTGACATCGTCGACTGCGACGATGGACGCACTGCGTTTGGAATTCGACAGATAGCTCAGCTCGCCGACACAGTCGCCTTCACCCAGAGTGCCGACGGCGCGATCACCGACGCTGATCGTCACCTCGCCCGTGACCAGTACATAAAGTGACTGATCGAGGCCACCCTCGATGATGACATGATCTCCGGACGGAAACTGCTCCCAACTGGCGGCGTCCAGTACTTCTCTGAGCTCGCTATCGGAGAACTCCCCGAAAAATCGCAGCCCACGCGCGGCGCTGAATCGCTGTTCTGGAGACAGAACAATATTATGTTGCTGAATCTGCTCGTACACGGAGGTGAGGTCCGAGGCCATCTCCGCACCGCTCTGGTAGCGCCATTCCAGAGATTTTTCCATGGCGCGCTTCACGATGGCTTCGAGCGGCTCGGGGATCTCCGGGCGTCGTGCACGTAGCGGCTTCGGCTCGTCGCAGCGAATCATCATGACGAGTTGTGAAAGTCCTCTGGCAGTGAATGGAGGTTTTCCCGTGAGCAACTCATACATACTGACGCCGAGTGAATAAAGATCGGTCTGATTGGTCACATTCTCACAGTTGACTTGCTCCGGCGACATGTAGCGCGGCGAGCCCACCATTCGGTGGGTTTCGGTATCGTCGTTCGACATGCGCTTGGAAATACCGAAATCACCAATCTTGACCTGGCCATCTCGCGTGAGCATGACGTTGGCGGGCTTGATGTCCCGGTGCAGCACGCCTCGACCATGCGCATACTCCAATGCCTCTGCGCATTGTCGAACGATTTGAATGACCTGTGGTACGGGCAGAAGGTCATCAGGCCTGCAGTACGATCGCAGGGTCCGAGCCTCGGCGATGTACTCCATGACGATGTAGGGCTGACCATTCTCTTCGCCAGCGTCATAGATCTTCAGGATGTTCGGGTGGTCCAATGCTCCGGCAGCCTGAGCCTCGTTGACGAACAGCTTGCGCGCGACCCGGGCGCTGTCCGAGCCGTCATCATGGGTACACACTTTGATGGCGACGGTGCGGTCGATGAACGAGTCGTAGCCCACGTACACGTCGCCCATGGCGCCGCTTCCCGCGACATCCACGATTTTATACTTACCAATTTTTTCCGGACAGACCGGTTTCGGTTTGGGGGCGCGCATCTACAAGTTCCGCCACAAGAGTCGCAGTCAGGCATGACGTGAAACGATTGCTCGGCCGCGGCAGGCTGGAGCCATCGAGCCCGGTCCAGGTTGGGCGGTCGAGCCGAAAGAGTCCTCTCGTTCCCTATCGGCAGGAAGGGGGGGCTGCCATAGCCCCGGTATTCACACAATCGGGTATCCAGTCCCGGATTCCCCTGATTCGGCGCCCCCGGGGCCGGAGAAAAGGTATGAAGCGAGTCGCACTTTCTCGGTATCGATGTGAATTTTGCCCGAATTTGTCCGATAGATACCTTTGTGGGCACCGTCCAGGCGCCATAATAGGAATCTAGTGAATGGCCATATCCGGCGAGCGCGCCCAGTTCGAATCAGCGTCCTCTGATGACTACAGTGGCCCGTCCGGTGACGACCGACGCCGCCACGTACGACAAGCATTGCAGGTAGGCGCCACGGTCGGCATCGAGGGCGGCCCGAGCCGTGCATGTCAGATCAAGGACTTTTGCGTTGGCGGGCTCTTTCTCTCCGTCGAGGGTACCAATGGCAGCGGCATCGTCATCGGTGACAAGACCCTGGAGCGCCACGATGAACTGATCGTGCAGTTCTCCGCGCAGATGAAAGGCAAGCCAACGGTGTTCGAAGTCGCCGTTCTGGTCCAGAGAGTCGTCGATGGCGGTATGGGTGTTTCTTTCGAGGGCCGAAATGGTGTGGCCATTCACGCTCTCAATCACCTTCTTACGAGTTCCTCGCAGGCTATGGCGCCCGCGGCCGCCAACCGGGGCGTGCCGGACGATGTCGTAAACGTCGCAGACGCGAGCAGCATTCTCGCCACCTACCGGCGTCGCGTATTGGCATTCCTGGAGTCGAACCTGGCAGCTCTGTTCGATCACGCCCGGGACAGCCTGTTCGCCTCGGCCCGCGATACGCGGGCCCGCGAGGAGCAAAGCACGTTCTTCGGCGCTATCCAGGAGCTGGACGGACTGAAGGAGCCCATACAGACCGCGTTTCTGGACGCCATGGCATCGCAGTTGCAGCAGCCCGGGACCATCTTGCCAGGTACCGAAGCGCTGGGGTCTGAAACCGGCACTTTGGACGTGGTGCTCGTCGATACCGGCACATTCGACGACTGGGTCATCATCAAGGACATGGTTTCCCGGGCCGCGCCGAAATACGATAAACGCCAGCGGGAGATTGCCGCGCGCCTGTCGAAACTCGTGAACGTGGCGATTACCGATGACAACAACCCCGTTGGATTGGCCGGGATCGGGCTCACTTTTCACGACGCCATTCAGAACCTCGGCGCTGGCAACGTCTCCCGGCAGGCAATTCTGCGAAGCTTCGAAGAAGTGATCGTCGCCGGTCTCGCGACACTGTACGACGATCTGAGCGATATTCTTTCCAACCGTGAAGTGCGCTCCGAAGTCGAGCGCACAGTCGTCGGTCGGACGGTAAGCGCAGAGCAGGTTGATGGTAAGCCCGGTCGATCAACGGTCGCCGATGTTGCTCCCGCCGCGAACGTAGAAGCGAAGCTTCCCGAACAGGAGTCGTCCAAGCCGGCCAGTGCGCTGGGGATCGACCCGGCATCGATAACGCCGCCGCCCGTCGTCACCGGAAACCTGCTGCACACGGCCCGCAGCCTCCTCATTCTGGCGCGCCAGGCACAGGCGAGCGACAATCTGCCGGCCGCGCTAACCGATATGGCCGGGGCGCAACCGGTACCACCACCGGCAATTGGATCGAAATCTCTGGAACAGGTCATCGACGCGCTATCCATTCTGCAGCGGTCAGTGAAGTTCACGGCCATAGACAACAAAGGGGTTCTGGCTCTCAAAGAGCGGCTCATGACGACCTGGCGAGCGGCCGGGTTGCGAGTCGCGGACGGAGAGGGCGACGCCGTAGAGGTCATTTCCAATCTGCTTGACGCAATACTCGAAGATCCACTGGTAACCCCTCGCGTGAAATCCTGCGTACGCAGGCTCGCTATCGCGTTGGTAAAGGTCGCTTTGCAGGACCGTGAGCTTTTCAATGACGACGGTCACCCGGCACGGCAACTCATTAATGTGCTGGGACGCGTGGAGCTGGCAGAGGATGGCAGCGTCATCGCAAACGGCGCCTGGCAAACGACCATCGATCCTCTGGTGGATCGCATCGTGCACGGTTACGAAAGGGACACCATCGTTTTCAAACAAGTGCTGGTCGAGCTCGAGAATATCGTCGAACGTCAGGAACAGCATTTTTCCGAAAATGTCTCTCGAATCGTGCAGGAGCGGAATCAGCAACAGGCATTGGTCGAATCTCGGCGGGACGCGGACGAGGGCAGTAATGGCGCGGGATCGGCAGCCAGTGACGGTAACATGCCGACGGAGTGGAAACGCTGGTTGAGTCGTGTCGAGCTTCTACAGGCCGGGGATGTCGTGTTCCTGGACAATGATGGCGATCGTCCGCAAAAGTTGCATCTTGTATGGGTCAGCAATGAGCGCGACAGCTACCTGTTCGCGAGTCAGTGCGGCGACAAGACTTCCACGCTTACCCGCCAGGAGCTTGCCATGCATTTCAGGCGCGGCGCGGCCCGCGTTCTGGACGCATTCGACCTGCCCGTCGTCGACCGTGGTATCTATCGGTTGTTGAACGTGCTGCACGCGCGGCTCGCAAGAAAGGCGAGTCACGACGGTGTCACCGGCTTGCTCAATCGCAAAGCCTTTGAAGCGGCCCTTGGGCACACGATGACAGAAGCCGTACGAATGGGCACCCACCACGTATTGTGTGTGCTCGAAATCGACGAATTTCGAGCGATTGTCGAGAAGTGCGGGCGTAAGGCGGGCAAGGGCCTGCTCAGAAAGCTCGCGCGCGTGCTGGATAAGCACGTGGGAAGCAAGGGCACCATTGGGCGTCTCACGAAAGGCCGTTTCGCGATGCTTCTGAAAGGCTGTGACCTGGAAGATGGACGCGCGATCGCCGAACGTCAGCGGAAGTCCATGGAGAAATCCCGCTGTGTGTGGCAGGAGGAGAGTTTTCAGCTCACCATAAGCATCGGCATGGTCTCGCTGGATGGACACAACAGGGCAACCGTGTCCGAGCTCATCAAGGCCGCCGGCGCTGCATTCGAGCAGGCTCACGGCGAGGGCGGCAATCGCGTTCAGTTGAGCGAAAACATCAAACACGCACAAGTCAGCGCCGACTCCACGGTACTGCAGATGCTGGCCGGGAATCGGCTGCAACTGCGTTGTCAGCGTATCGCGCCCATCGGGGCCGATACGTCGGACAAGACCCATTTCGAGTTGCTTCTTGGCGTCAAGGATGCAAGCGGTGCGGTGACCGTGCCGAGAGACTTCATTCAGGCGGCCGAGCGCAACAACGAGATGCACGAGGTCGATATGTGGGTCATCCGCAACGCTCTCGACTGGATGTCCAAACACCGTTCCAAGGTCGACGGCGTCGGCGGGTACTCCATCAATCTGTCGGGACTCACTCTGGGTGACGATAGCCTGCTGCGCTACGTGCTCGAGCGCCTCACTGAAAGTCAGGTGCCACCGTCAAAGATCATCTTCGAGGTTACCGAGAGCGCTGCGATCAATACTTTGTCCGTAGCAGTGAATTTCATCAACACTCTGAAGGAATACGGCTGTCGTTTCGCCCTGGACGATTTCGGCACCGGTGAAGCATCCTTCGCTTACCTGAAGACCCTGCCCATCGATTTCGTGAAGATCGATGGATCCATCGTAAGAGACATCGTCGACAGCCCCAAGGATCTAGCCCTGGTGAAGTCCATCAACGAGATCGGACATTTCCTCGGCAAGAAGACCGTTGCGGAATTCGTCGAGAACGACGATATTCTCGCACGTCTACGCCAGATGGGTGTGGATTATGCGCAAGGCTACGGCATAGAGGCCCCGTACGTTTTATCCTGACCGGGCGAAACATACGACGCTCTTCACCATCCGGCTCGTCGCGATCACGCCCCCTTCGATAATCGCTGGCGGTGGTACTATGCGCCCACTCTAAAACCCCGGGCTGGTTCGTCAGATGCCTACCCCTCGTCCCGTCACCGCGCTTTTGTACGTCCAGCACTTGCTCGGTATCGGGCACCTCGTGCGTGCGGGTGCGTTGGCACGGGGTCTCGAGGCGGCCGGGATTCGTGTGGTTCTGGTTTCCGGAGGGATGCCGGTGCCCGTTCTCGACATCGGCGTCGGCGTCAGCCGTTTCGAGCAACTGCCTCCTGTTCGGGCGGCGGATGAGACGTTCAAGAATTTGGTGGACGAGACCGGAAATTCCGTCGACGATGCCTGGAGGGCGCGACGGCGCGAGCGACTGTTGGCGATATTCCATCGCGAACGCCCGGATATCGTAATTACCGAGCTTTACCCTTTCGGTCGCCGGCAAATGCGGTTCGAGATCGAGCCTTTGCTGGAGCGCGCGCGAACCTTGCGCGAGCAAGCAGGCTTACCGGTGATTGCTTCATCGGTGCGCGATATTCTGGTACCGCCGGCCAAGGCGGAGCGTACCGATGAAATCATCGAGCGCGTCCGGCACTACTATGATCTCGTGTTGACTCACGGGGACGGAGAAGTAATCCCGTTCGAACGAAGCTTTACGCGGGCGGGCGACATTGCCGGCATCACCCGCAGCACGGGCTATGTGGTCGGCCCGGTGCCTGCCAGGCAGGGACCCGGTGCACCGGGATACGATGAGGTGATCGTATCCGCCGGCGGGGGTGCTGTCAGCGAAGATCTACTCCAGGCCGCCATCGGAGCGCGGGCGCTGTGCGATTTGCGTGAACGGGTCTGGCGCGTGCTTATCGGCCACAATTACGCGGAAGCGGCATTTCTGACTTGCCGGGCCGCGGCGCCAACCGGCGTGCTCGTGGAGCGCGCGCGCAGCGATTTTACCCAGCTCCTCGCCAACTGTGCGCTGTCCATATCCCAGGGGGGCTACAACACCGTGACGGAGATTCTTGCCACCGGTGCCCGTGCCGTGTGCCTGCCTTTTGCTGGTGGCAGAGAAAGCGAGCAGACCCTGCGCTGCCGGCTACTGGCGGAGCGGGGTGTGTTGCAGGTGGTCGAGAGGGATGTGCTCTGCGCCGAGCAGGTGGCACTGGCTGTGGGCCGGGCCCTGAAATCGCCCCCCGATCAGGGCCATGTGGTCAATATGGACGGGGCCGCCCGTAGCGCGGCGCTGCTGCTCGAGGCTGTCCAGGGGAGAAAATAGACTTGCCCCATTGGGGGCGGATTTCCTTTACACTCGCCGTTTACCGTCGCTTGGAATTTGCCAGTGCACACCATGAGATTTTTCGACGTACCTGTTCGGTCGTTCAACATGGAGATCACCAACCGGTGCACCCTGGCGTGCCCCCGGTGTGCGCGAACCGGAAACGACTGGGTGAAGGCCAATCTCTCCGACATCTCCGTCGAGGTTCTCGAGAACACCTTTCCCCTCTCCAAACGGAAGAGCTTCGAGGGATTGCGGATAAATCTGTGTGGCACGTACGGTGATTGCATCTACCATCGCCGATTTCATGACGTGCTGAGCTATCTCAAGAAAGCCGGCATTGGAATTTCCGTGGAGACGAACGGTAGCCACAGGAAAATGAATTGGTGGCGCAAGACCTGCGATATCCTGACTGACGAGGACATGATCACTTTTTCGGTGGACGGACTGGCGAACACTAACCACATATATCGTGTCAATGCACGATGGCAGGATATCGAGAAGGCGATGCGCTATTGTGCCGAGCGTGTGACAGTGGATTGGAAATTCATCGTATTCCGGCACAATGAGCATCAGCTCGACGAAGCTCGGAAGCTCGCAAAAGATATCGGTGTTCGCCGGCTTACGTTTAAAAAGAGTGGCCGCTTCGGCCGGGACGATCCCATGACTCCGTTGAATAGCGAATACGTGGGCGTAGTCACGCGCAATCGGAGAGAAATAGAAGAACTGATTCAGCGAGATATTGGCGCAGAGGAATTCGATCGGAAAGTCAAGATCGCCCCTAAATGTCGATTCGGGAAGGATCTGTCGATTACCTCGCGCGGTTTTTTTTATCCATGCTCGACGTCTGAGCCCGCAGGGCCGACAGGCTGGTTCTACGCGAACCTCGAACACTTCGATTTGCGTAAGTTTTCCATCGAGGAAATATTTGCTTCGAGAAAGTGGCGGGAATTGGAAACGCTGTGGGAGCGTGCATCGACGGCGCCCCTGGCCTGTCGAGAGTACTGCGGTGTGCACAAAGACTATCTGAAAGAGTACGATGAAACGTCCCGTCCCGACCGCCCGAACAAGCCACAAGACGCAATCGCCGTTACCATCGGCGGCTGACAAATCGAAGGGTCTGTTCTGCTACGAGGATTCGAACCAGAACGTATCCGGGTGATATATCCCGAAGTGTGCGCCAGGGTTCCAGTTATAAATTCCTTTTTTCGGGACGTTCCGTAGCTTCTTGTTGACGACGACAGGTTGCGGGACGCCGGCTACGATACCGATGGTGAATGCCTCGTTGGCACGGATTTCCAACATCAATTGCCAGATCTTTTTCCGTTCCTCTGTGCTCGATGCAGTCAACCACTGAGCATTCAGTTCCATGAGTGACTGCGCAGCCGGCAGGCTCGGCGGCTCGCCGACTTTGCCGCCCGTTTCGTAGAACTGACCCCACTTCGGCCACTGGTACTGGTCTTGGCGAGTCGGGGCCAGATCGCTGGGACTCATGTTGGCTGTTGGTAATCCGTTTTCCAATCCTCCCCATACCGATATCAAGGTCTCGCCCGAGTAGATGCGGTTGCGAAACACTTCCCTCTGCAATGGCTTGCTGAACAGCTTGATACCGGTTTTTCGCCAGGTGCTGCCGATTAGTTCCAGTACATCCACCTGCTCGGTGCTCTCTCCGGCCGTCTCGACGATAATCTCGAGTGGACGTCCATCCGGCAGCAGCCGTAGGCCGTTGCCGTCGCGTTCGGTGAGTCCGATCTCGTCGAGCAGCGCGTTGGCCTTCTTCAGATCGAACTCTGTCCAGGCCTTTAAATACTCCGGTTTGAACAGCGGGCAATCAGGGAAAACCGTGTCGTTTCCTTCCCGGGCCAAACCGTAATAGATGACCTGATTGATTTCGTTCCGATTTATGGCAAGAGATAAGGCGCGACGAAAGCGCACGTCCCGGACCAGCTTGCGCCACACGGGATCCTCGACGTTCAGGTTGGGATACAGTGCAATGTGAGAACCCAGGGTCGTATCCCATAGGAGTACTTTTCGACCGGTGCGTTTTTCGCTTTTCTTGAGGAAGGTGTAATCGCTGAAACTGAGGTGCCGGGCCTGAAGATCACTTTCTCCCGCGCCGGTTTTTGCCGGGATGAGCTTGCCATCGGCTATATTGAGAACGACACGATCGATGTAGGGGAGCTGCAAACCGTTCTCGTCGACCCGGTGGAAAAAAGGATTTCTCACGAACACGAATCGCTGTGACGGCGGTCGTGTGGTGTTGACCCAGGGTTGCAACGTGGGAAGTTCCGGATTGATATTCTTGTAAGGGCGAAAACGTGAAATGTGAACCGACGCCCAATTGCGTCGGCCTTCCTTCTCGGCTAATTCTTCGAGTACTGCGATATCCGTGTAGCGCCCATGAAACTGCTTCAAATAATGGCTCGGGGCAAAAATTGCCTCTGGCCGCGCCCCGGCCAGCGCCGGCAGGAAGAAGGGATTGGGCTTCTTCCATGTGTATCTGACCGTGGTGTCGTCGAGCACTTCGAATACGGGTGGCTCACCGTCCACGAGCAGCGCCGCCGGCGGGCCGAATTTCGCCAGATCTTCGTTGTTGGCAATATCTTCCCAATAGTATCGAAAGGATTCCGCGGAGAATGGGTGTCCATCGGACCAGCGGTGGCCTTTTCGCAGGTGGAAAGTGAAGCGCCGATCTTCCTCCACGTCGAAGCTTTCGACCACATCCGGCACCAGCTCATAGTCGAGGTTATATCCGACCAGGCGTGCGTAGCCGTACACGACCATCAACCGAACATCCTTACTTCTGCCCATCAACAGAACGAGCTCGCCGCCGTACTTGCCAGGAGAGTAATGAGCCCGGGTGGAAGTCATCGTCCTGGGCGGCGTCGGAAGTCGTTGCTCGAGCGGCGGAAGCTCACCGCTGGCGACAAGCTCGGCCAGCATCGGCGATTCCGCGGCGAATGCGGGAGCCGCGACGAGGGCCACGAACGCTATGGCCCACGCGCGGGCACACAATCGGGTGAATTCGCGAAATCCCGTCATGGCGAACCGGGCAAGAATGACGCGGATGCGGGTAGAAAAGTGCTCACACGAGGGCAAGTCGCTGGGGTTCGAACTCCTCATCCAACCACTGCTCGGTGAGATCGTGAATGCGGTCCAGGCCGTCCAGGAGTCCCGGTATGACCGCCTCGGAAGGCCGGGGCTGGGCCGGTAGCGCACGAAGTGCGGTCACCATGCGTTCGGGCACTCTGCCGTCCACATCGCTCAGCATACGCACCAGCCCCAGGCGCTCGGCGCGCGCAGCGCGAATATGCTGCTCGGCGCGCGGATGTCGTCGCGGCACCAGAACCGCCGGTTTGTCGAAGGTGAGTATTTCGCAGAAGGTGTTGTATCCACCCATGGCGACGACAGCGCTTGCTCCCGCCATCAGGCGCTCCAGGCGATTGTCGAAAGTGATGGCGCGTACCTGCTCCAGCCGGTGGATGCGCGCGAGAAATCGCTCGCGCCGCTTCGGCCGCATGAACGGGCCGAATACCACCAGCGCCGCGTGGGGTAATTCCGCGCCTGTCTCGTAGGCTGACAGCAACCAGTCCACCAGATCTTCGCCGTCGCGGCCGCCGCCCGGGGTGACAAGGACGTAGGGCCGATCCTGCCACGGACCGGCTGGCGGATCGGACACAGGCGTGCCTTTGATGCTGGACAGATAGCCCGTGTAGGTTATTTTCGCCCGCACGTGGTCGGGGAGATCGATGCTGGACAGAGGGTCGTAAATCTCCGGTAGTCCGTAGACGAGGATGTCGTCGTAGAGATCGTTGAGGGCCGGGAGGGGATTCTTGCGCTCCCATTCCGCCGCGAGGGATACCGGATCGTCCATGACATCTCGAAGACCCAGAACCAGACGCGTACCGGCCGCCTTCATGCTGCGCAGGGTGTCGTGAATCTCACCGCGAAGCCCCAGAGGCTCCTTGTCGACGATCAATAAGTCCGGCGCAAAAACCTCGGCCGTGTGGCGGATGATGGCGGCGCGCAACTCCAGCACCTCGGCGATGTCCATGTGCAGGCTGAGCGACGAGTACTCGCCGTTACGCAGCTTGATTACGCCGGGAATGCGGACGAAATCCACCCGCGTACGAAAATCGAAGCTGCCGATGATCGGCGATCCGGACAGAATCAGGACGGACGCCGCCTTGCGCCGCGCAACCAGGGAGTGCGCGATCTTTCGGCAACGTCGTAGGTGCCCCAATCCGAAGCTGTCGTGGCTGTAGATGAGGACCCGTTTGTTATTGGATTTTGTTGTCACAAGTGCCGGGCCGGTGGGGGGGTCCGAGGGGTCAGACTAACGCCAGCGGGCGCGCTTTCGCAACAGCTAACAGCCCGGCAAATGGCCCCCCGGCCCACGTTATTCGTTACCAGGCGTCGGTACCTTGCGGGCGCTCGGGGCGGCGTTTCGAATACTCGAGCTGGAACTTGCGCCGCAGCAGCCCGCCGGGATCGTCCGGTATGCGGCGCAGCCACTGGGCCATGGCCTGTTGCTCCTCGGCCGTCAATGGTTGGGTGTCCAGAGTTTGCGGGGCTTGCGCGCTGGGGGCAGCTTGTGCCTGGTCGCGGCCGGCTTCGTCGCGGGCGCCGTCGGCGTCCTGGCTTTGGTCCATGGCGTCTCGGGCGTCCTGGTCGGCCGTTGGCCCCTTCTCCCCGGTATCCCCGCGTGCTTGGCTCTGACCGCCCGACTCCTGGTCCCGCTGCTGCTGCCGGGAGAGCTGGCGAAGCTGCTCCATGAGGCGTGCGACCAGGGCACGGTTGTGGAGAGCGTCCGCGTGCAGCGGTTGGGCACTCAGCGCCGCATCGTAGGCGCTCAATGCTTCACGCAAAAGGCCGGCCCTGGCAAGAGCGTTGCCGCGGTTGTAGTGGGCCGTCGTCTCGTCGCTTTGCGCAAAGGCGTCGGCGGCCTCCTCGTACTGCCCGTCCCGGTAGAGTGCGCCACCCTTCCAGAGTGGATCACGGGTCACGCCAGCGGCGGACGCCGGATCACCGCGCTCCAGCGCCCGGGCGGCCTGTTGCTCCGAGCGCGCCCACAAATCGTCCCAGGTGACAGCCCGTGCCGGCACCGGCAGGAGGAAGACCGTGAGCGGTATCAGGGCGAGCCAGCCACGCCGAAATGCCAGAGCCGCCAGGGGAAGCACCAGTAGCAGCAACCACGGTCCGCGGTCCCGCCAGATCTCCGAGGTGCGTTCGACGGCCTGCATGTCGAGATTCAAGGGCTGCGCAACCGTCTCGGAGAGCAGGTAGTCGATGTCGCTGTCGTCGTTGCCGAGCGCCGCGAAGCGCCCGCCACCTGCCCGGGCAATGGCACGAAGCGCGTCGTAGTCGGTCATGGCGACGACGATGCCGCCCCCGAGGGCCTTGAAAAACCCGCCACTCTGCACCGGTATCGGCGCTCCTTCCGGCGTGCCGGCCGCCAGCACCGAGACGCGGAAGCCCGCGGCGTGCAGCTTCGCGGCTTCGATTCCAGCGCGCTGACCTTTCACACCGTCGGTAATCAGGATTACTTCGCCGCGGCGCGCGCCGCCGCGCTCCAACATGCGCGCTGCGGCTTTCAAGCCGAGATCGGCACGGCTGCCCTGGGCAGGCATGATGTCCGTGTCCACCGCCGGCAACAGGCTGATGATCGTGTTGGCGTCCTCGGTCAGCGGCGTGATGATGAAACCGTCGGCAGCGAATACCGCCAGGCCCACGGGGCGATCGCGGCTGCGCCGCAGAATGTCCACGACCTTGAAGCGTGCCCTCGTCAATCGAGACGGCAGATAATCCGCGGCGTCCATGGACCGCGACAGGTCCAGAACCACCGCCCGGGCATTGAGCGTGCGGTACACGGGCTGCTCCAGCCGTTCCCATGCAGGTCCGGCGAGGGCCACCAGCGCAAGCGTCGTGGCAGCCGTCAGAGTCCAGTACGGCCATTTGCGGCGCGCGGCGGCGGGCGCCACCAGCAGATGCGCAAGCAAGTGAGGGTCGCACACTTCGCGCCATTGCACGCCTTCGCGCAGGCGTCGCCACAGCTTCCACGCGAGCAGAGGGCCGAGGGGTAACCCCAGCAGCCACAGGGGTCGGAGAAAGTGAAAATCATCCATGGGCCTGTGGTTCCCCTGGGAGCCAGGACAGCCACGCCCGCCGCCCGCCGCCCGCCAGCAGGCCGGCGGCCAGAAACAGAGCCAGAGCGAGGGGCCAGTAAAAAAGCTCCGTCGTGGGGCGGAATTGCTCTTCGTCTCCGATCACCGGCTCCAGCTCGTCCAGGATGCGATAGATATCCACCAGCTCATCGGTTCCCCTGGCTCTGAAATAGCGCCCGCCCGTACTGCGCGCGATGGCGGCCAGGGTCGGCTCGTCCAGATCCGCCGACGGGTTGACGCGCACCGATCCATACAGCCGCCGCATCATGGCGACATCGGCACCGACGCCGATGGTGTAAATAGTCAGGCCCAGCTTGGCAGCGAAGCGCGCCGCATCCAGGGGATGCACTTCTCCGGCGGTGTTGGCGCCGTCGGTGAGAAGAACGAGAACGCGATTCTGGGCGGGTCTTTCACGCAGACGTTTGACGCCGAGTCCGACGGCATCGCCGATTGCCGTCTGCTCGCCGGCGAGTCCGATCACCGCTTCCTCGAGGAGTGTGCGTACCGTCGGCCGATCAAAGGTCAGGGGTACCTGGAGGTACGCTCGCGTGCCGAACAGAATCAAGCCGATACGATCGCCATCGCGGCGCTCGATGAACTCTCCGGCCACCCGTTTGACGACTTCGAGTCGTGTCATCCACTCCTTACCGACCTGCATGTCCCGGCGTTTCATGCTGCCGGAGAGATCCACGGCGAGCATCAGATCGCGACCGGTGATACGCAAGGCGATTGGGTCGCCTACCCACTGTGGCCGTGCAGCCGCCAGCACCAGCAACATCCAGGCGCAGCAGGCGATCAACAATCTCCATCGTCGCCGGTACGGGCTTCGTTCATCGGACCATGCGGCTACGCGCAGGAAAAAGGGCACCCGTAGCGCGGCCTCCGTGCTGCCGCTGGTGGCGGGGAGCAGCCACGCCACCGCAACGGGCAGCGCTACCGCCGCGAGTACCCAGATCCAAGCAAGCTGAAACAATGGTCGATCCCTTCAGGGTCTGCCGAGCAGCGCGCTGCGAAATCGATTTCTGCACGCCGCCGGATCCAGCAGTCGCCGGTACGATGGCGGGTTGGTGGCTTTCACCCGCAAGCAAACGAAGGCGGTACCGTTGGTTTCACGAATGAGTCTGGCGGCGTCCACGATTTCGTCTTCCCGCGTCACCGTGCGCGTGGTCTTGATACCAGCGCCGATCGCCATCTTTTCCAGGTCGACGCCGAGGCTGGTGTGACTCTTCTGATAACCGGTTTCGCCGTAGTGTCCATTGTCGACGCAGACGATGGAAAGATTCGGGCGGTCCGCCACGCCAATAGTCGCCAGCGCTCCCACGTTCATGAGCAACTCACCGTCGCCGGTCACCACCAGCACCCGGCGTCCGGGTTGTGCCAGAGCGAGACCGAAGCCCATCATCGCGGCGGCGCCCATGGCGCCCGCCATTGCGTAGATGTGAGCTCCGTCATCGGTCAATGCCGCAATATCCCTGGCCGTTCCTGCGAGGCCCGTGACGATGAGGAAGTCCTCGTGTCTGCCCACCAGCGCCGGTACCGCCTGGCAGCGATCGAGCACGCAGTCGTCGACAGTCGAGTTGTTTGCAGGATAGGACACTAGAACGACTTGGCTCCTATGAGTTTCTGGGTCAGCAGCACGGCTACGGAATTCCCCGACTTGAATGTCAAGCGCAGCGCCGCTTCGACAGTCGGCAAGACCTGCTCCGGCGACTCGACGTCGAGGCAGATAACACCCATCGCCCCGAGCACGGGCCGCAGGGCCTGACCCATGGGCATCTGCCATGGGTTTCCCTCACCGAAGTCGCCACGCATGCTGATGAGAGTGAGAAACGGAAATCTCCCGGCCTTGATCATCGAGAGTATGTTGACGCAATTGCCGCCGCCGCTGCTCTGCATCAGGAGTACGCCGCGCGCGCCGCCAAGATCGGCGCCGGCAAGCATGGCGACGCCTTCCTCTTCTGTAGTCAGCGCAATGGAACTCACCTCCGGGTCGGTTAGTGAGCGATCGATGAGCGTCTTGTGTCCGGCGTCGGGCACATAGGCGAACTGCGTAATGTCGTGCTCACGCAGGAGATCATAGAGTTCGCCCGGCCAGTCCGGGGATGTGGATACGGATGACATGAAGATCGGCCAGAAGGTTGGGAACAGTATACCCAATTACGCCGGAAAATGATTATCCCGCCGCCGATTCGTCATGTTGCTCGCAGCGCGCCCGCTACCAGTGGTCGGATGACCTACACCAGCTCTTCAATCGGCCTGGGTTCGGCTATGAAATAACCTTGATAGTAGTCGACGCCAATCTCGCGCAGTTTTTCTGCCACTCGCTCCGATTCCACATATTCCGCAATGGTATGCTTTCCCATCATCTGGCCGATATCGTTGATCGAGCGAACAATCGCGTAGTCGAGTGGGTCGTCGGCGATTCCCTTCACGTACACGCCATCGATTTTCAAATAATGCACGGGTAATGTCTTCAAATAGGCGAAGGAAGAGTGCCCGCTTCCGAAGTCATCGAGAGCGAATCGACAACCGAGCTTGCCCAGGGTATTCATGAACCGGGTCGCGTCGGTCAGGTTGGCGATTGCGGTCGTTTCACTGATGTCGAAACAGATCTTTTCCGCCGGCACCGGGCTCATG
>CAXMNG010000412.1:0-3340 GCA_964194585.1 Salibacteraceae bacterium
TCCACGGGATTCGGATAAACGGCGCCCAGGTGCGCATCGGGAATGCCTAGATCGGGCTCCGGTGTGAGCACCGATTCCAGTAACGCCTGGGTGTAAGGATGCTGGGGATCTTTGAACAGCCGTTGGCTTTCGCCGGCCTCCACCATGCGTCCCAGATACATGACCGCCATGCGTGTCGCCATGTGCTCCACGACCGCCAGATTGTGGCTGATGAGCACGTAGGTGAGCCCCAGCTCGCTGCGCAACTCCTGAAGCAGATTCAGGATCTGCGATTGCACCGAGACATCCAGCGCCGATGTGGGCTCATCACAAATGACCACTTGCGGTTTGTTGATAAGCGCCCGGGCGACCGCCACCCGCTGACGCTGCCCACCGGAAAGCTGATTGGGATAATTGTTGTAAACATGCTTCGGTAACCCCACCAAGTCCAGGATTTCTTCGACACGCTTTCGCCAGGTGCCGGGATCCGAATCGCTCTGGACCTTCAACGGCAGCGAAATTATTGCGCCAACGCTTTTGCGTGGATTAAGCGACGAGTAGGGATCCTGGAAGATGGGCTGAATCATGCGTGCCATGTGCAGTCGATGCGCCCCACCCACCGCTTCCCCATCGATGAGCAGCTCACCGCTGGTTGGATCCAGCAGGCCCAGTAGCATTTTCGCCAGCGTTGTCTTGCCGCATCCCGACTCACCCACCAGTCCCAGTACCTCTCCACGATAGACTTTCAACGATACGCCGTTGACCGCGTGCAGGGGTCGTTTGGGGCGGAATGCACCGGCGCTGATCTGAAACGTCTTGTAGACGTTACGTGCTTCCAGGATTACCTCCGTCATGCTGGTACCTCCGCATGCCGGTTCTCGGCGCAACGATCCGGGGCCATCACACAGCGGTAGTCGTGCCCAGCGTTCATGGTTTCGCGCAAGACCACGTAATTGTCCACGCATTCCGCCATCATATAGCTGCAACGATCGGCAAAGCTGCATCCTCTCTGATCGCCCACAAGTGACGGCACGATGCCCGGAATCGAACCCAGATGCGCACCGGGTGGCGTCTTGCCGGGGATGGGAATGCACTCCAGCAATCCCTGGGTGTAGGGGTGCGTAGGATGATCAAAAATCTGCTTTACATTGCCCGACTCGACGATCTGGCCTGCGTACATGACAGCGACGCGATCGGCGACGCGCGCGACGATGCCGAGGTCGTGGGTGATCAGGATGAGACCCATGTCGAATTCTTTTTGTAGACCTGCAAGCAGCAGTAGTATCTGCGCCTGAATCGTTACATCGAGGGCGGTAGTGGGTTCGTCCGCAATCAGCAGATCCGGATCGCACATCAGGGTCATGGCGATCATGACACGCTGGCGGAGCCCCCCGGAGAGCTGGTGAGGATACTGGGAAAGACGGCTCGCCGCCGACGTGATGCCCACCTTCTCGAGCAACAACACGGCGCGTTCACGGGCTTCGCGCGTAGTCGCCTTGCGATGGCGCTTGAGCATTTCTTCGAGTTGATTACCGATGGTGTAGGCCGGGTTCAATGACGTCATGGGCTCTTGGAATATCATCGCCATCCTGTCGCCGCGCAAATCTCCCATACGGCGCTCACTCAGCCCGACCAATTCCGTACCCTCGAAGCTGAGGGTACGCGCCGTGAGCTTCGCCTTTTGCGGCAACAATCCCATGATGGCCAGCGACGTGAGAGATTTGCCGCAGCCGGACTCTCCCACGATGCACAGGGTTTCACCCCGTTGCACGGAGAAGCTCACATCGCGCACGGGGTGCAACATGCCCGCTGATACCGGAATGTCGACCGTCAGTCCGTCGACTTCGAGAATTGTTTCCACGGCGAGCTAATTGCGATTCTCGGGCGCGGTGACGTCGCGCAGCCCGTCGCCCAGCAGGTTGATGGATAGCACCAGAGCGAATAGCGCGGCGCCGGGAATGCCGATGAGCCAGGGATCGAAGAACATCAGGCCTTTGGCCTCGGAGACCATGAGTCCCCAGCTGGGCGCCGGCGGTTGCACCCCCAAACCGAGGAAGGAGAGCGCTGCCTCGAGCAGCACGGCATGGGCCACCTCTATGGTCGCCACTACGATCAGATTGTTGAGGATGTTCGGCATGATCTCGGTAAGCAGGATGCGTCCGGTGGAGCAGCCAAGCGCTTTGGCGGCAGCCACATAGTCCAGATTTCGCACCTGCTGGGTGGAGCTGCGCATGACCACCGCGAACCGGTCCCATATGAGTAGCCCGAGCACCCAAATGACGATCCACAAGGAGTTGCCCACCAGCGACACCACCGCCAGCGCCACCAGCACCACGGGCATGGACAATCGTGTGGTGATCATGAAATTCACCACCATATCGACACGGCCGCCGAAGTAGCCTGCGGCGACACCCAGGGTGGTGCCGATGACGCCGGAGATGAGCATGGCGACGAATCCGATGAGCAGTGAGATACGCGCCCCGTACATGAGCCGCGACAAATAATCACGGCCGAACTGATCGGTACCAAGGGGGTGCTCCCAGGTACCGGCCTCGTGCCAGATGGGCGGAATGATCCGTCGCGTCAAGTCCTGATTCAGCGGATCGTGAGGCGAGAGAATCGGCGCCAGCAGCGCGACGGCAAAGATCACGAGCAGCACGGTGGCGCCGATGGTGACGCCGGCGTGACCGAGAACGCGCCGTCTCATCAGAATCGCTGGCGACGGCTCGAGGATCTGCTCAACGGTCGGCAGCCGGCCGGCCGTTCCGGTCGTCGCTGCGCCTGGTCCGTTTGGCGGTGCCATCTCAGACCACCCGGATTCTCGGATCGAGGAAGGCGTTCAGCATGTCGGCCAGAAAGGTCAGCACGATAAAGATGCACGCCAGGACCAGCACGATGGCCTGCATCATGGGCAGGTCCGCGCGTTGGATGGATTCCCAGGCGAGATATCCGAGTCCGTTGATGGCGAAGATGGTCTCGATGACGATGGAGCCTCCGAGCATGAAGCCGAACTGCACGGCGGCGAGCGCCACCACCGGGATGATGGCGTTGCGCAACGCGTGCTTGAAGAGCACGGTGCCGGGTCTCAGGCCCTTGGCGCGCGCCGTGCGGATGTAGTCGGACGCGAGCACCTCGAGCATGCCAGCCCTTGTCAAACGCATCACGGCCGGTGTGACGTAATAGCCGAGGGCCACCGCAGGCATGATGAAGTTCTGCCAGGAGGCGGTGCCCGTGATCGGCAACAGACGCCATTCAATGCCGAGCCAGAAGATGAGAATCAGGGCAAACCAGAAGCTCGGCAGGGCCTGACCGACGACGGCGACGGTGAGGGCCAGGCGGTCAACCATGGTGTTGGGCCTGA
>CAXMNG010000413.1:0-6577 GCA_964194585.1 Salibacteraceae bacterium
CCAGTCCGCTCTCCTGGAAGCCATGCAGGAGCACCGTGTCACTATCCAGGGCAAGACCTACGAGCTGGAAGAGCCTTTCTTCGTCTTCGCGACCCAGAACCCCATCGAGCTGGAAGGCACCTACCCGCTACCGGAAGCCCAACTCGATCGCTTCATGTTCGAGATCGTCATGGACTACCTGCCCGCCGACGACGAGCTCGACGTGGTGCGCGCGACCACCGCCACCCAGGACTTCAATCTCCAGCACGCCATGACCGGCGAGCAGATCCGCGCCTACCAGGCGCTGGTTCGCCGCGTTCCGGTCGCGGAGCCGGTAATGCAGTACGCGCTGGATCTGGTGCGCAAAAGCCGCCCCGGCGAGGAAGCCGCCGCCGAGTTCATCGACAATTGGATCTCCTACGGCGCCAGCGTGCGCGCCGCGCAATACCTGGTCCTCGGCGGCAAAGCCCGCGCCCTCACCAGAGGCCGCTACCACGTCAATTACGAAGACATCCAGGCCCTCGCCAACTGCGTGCTCCGCCACCGAATCCTGCGCAACTTTCGCGCCGAGAGCGAACACATAGGCCCCGACCGCGTTATCGACGAGTTGCTCGCCGCGGTCCCGACGCCGAGCTCGGGGCTTTGAAGAAATGCTGACGATGTCGCTCCCTGTAGGTTGGGCTGAGCGCAGCGAAGCCCAACATGCCGATCGCTGTTGGGCTTCGCTACGCTCAGCCCAACCTACGTTTTTTGTTGAAGCAACTCGGCATGCGTAGATGAAGCTCACCCGCGACACCGCCACACCCATCCCCGGAACCCGCTTTATCGATCCGGAGATCCTCACACGCCTGAGCTCCGTCGAGCTGGTCGCTAAGACCGTGGTCTCCGGGTTCATCAGCGGCCTCCACCACGCCCCCTATCTCGGCCTTTCCACCGACTTCGCCGAGCACCGCGCCTACAATCCCGGCGACGACGTGCGCCGCATCGACTGGCGCCTCTACGGCCGCACCGATCGCTTGTTCGTACGCGAGTTCCAGGCCGAGACCAACACCAACCTGACCCTGGTGCTGGACGTCTCCAAGTCCATGGGCTTCCAGACCGGCGGCATCTCGAAGCTCGACTACGGGCGCTTCCTGGCTGCGAGTCTCGGCTATCTATCCCTGCAGCAACGCGACCGCGTGGGCCTCATCACGTTCGACGAAGATCTGATCAGCGTGGTGCCGCCATCGGTGAAACATTTCGATCGCGTGCTCCACGAGCTCGACACGGCAACGCCAGCACGGGCCGGCGGATTCGAAAAACCCCTCGCGACCATTGCCCGCACCCTCGGACGGCGCGGCATCGTGGCCCTCATCTCCGATCTCTACGTGGAACCGAAAGTGCTGCTGGATTCGCTCACCGAGCTCCGCTACCGCGGCCACGACGTGCTGGTCTTTCACATCCTCGACCCGGCAGAGGTGGCGCTGCCCGAAGCCGAGACGCGCCAGTTCGAAGACATGGAAAGCGGCGCGCGCCTGCCCGTAGTGCACGCGCAGATGCGCGAATCCTATGACAACGCCATCCACGCACACATGGAGACACTGCACCGCCAGCTCGGCGAGCGACGCATGGACTACCGCTTCTTCGATACCTCGACGCCGTTGGACCACGCGCTGTTCGAGTACCTGAGCGAGCGCCAACACCGCTGTCGGGTGCGCTGATGAGCTTCGGATTGCTGACACCGTTGTTTTTCGCAGGCCTCGCGGCCCTGTCGATCCCGATACTCGTGCATCTGGTGCGCCGCGACGAGCGCAGGTCTTTCGCTTTTCCTTCGCTCATGTTCCTGAAGCACATCCCGGTCCGCGAGCACCGCCGGCGAAGCATTCGCCACTGGTGGCTGCTCGCGCTTCGATGTCTGATCATCGCGCTGCTGTGCTTGGCCTTCGCCAAGCCGTTCATCCAGTGGCCGGCCGATGGCGCCGTGTCACTCGGCGACAGCCGCGATCGCGTCGTGCTGCTGGATCGGTCCCACAGCATGCAGTCCGGATCTCGTTGGGACGACGCGCGGGTGTTTGCGGCCGAGGCCATCGACGCGCTCGGCAGCGGCGACCGCGCAGCCCTGGTGCTCTTCGATCACGATACCCTGGTCACGCAGGAGCTGACAACGGATCGCGCTGCGCTGCGCGGGGCACTGGCGAGCGCCGAGACGAGTCACGGCCATACCGATCTCAACGGCGCCATCGCGCGGGCCAGCGCACTGCTGGCAGAAAGCCGTGCCACGACCCGGGAGATCGTCCTGGTCTCGGACTTCCAACGCTCCGCCGCCGCACCCGGCACGCAGGCGCGGACCGCCCCCGGCATCGACATCATTCCGCGCATCGTCGCCGGCGCCGAGGAGGCCAACGCCGCCGTTGCCGCCGTCAAGCTCACGCGCAAGCCCCTGGGTGCCGGAGCTGCGGTCGCGCTGACGGCGCGCATCGTCAACACGAGCACCCTTTCCATCGACGATACGGATCTCGTCATGGAAGTGGACGGGCAGATCCGCGAGCGGCGGACGCTGTCCCTCGCTCCCGGCGAATCCCGTGATGCCACCTTCCGCCTGGTGCTGGCGCCGGAGGACCTCCTGCAGGTACGCATCCACATCGGCGCCGATGCGCTGGCTGCCGACAACAGCTTGCATGTCCTGGTAAGCGGCCCCACCGCCATCCCGGTGCTGCTGCTGGAAGATAGAGGCGCTCCGCCGGACAAGGCACTGCATCTGGAGGAAGCGCTGCGCCAGGGCGACGCGCCCGGCTTCCCGGTCACGCGGCGATTCGTCTCGCAGCTGCGCACATCCGACATCGACGGCGCGGGTGTCATCATCATCGACGACGCGCCCATTCCCGGCGGCGAGCTGGGCGACGACCTCCGGAAGTTTCTGCAATCGGGCGGCGGCCTGCTGGTAGTCGCCGCAGGGCGCACCCAGGGCTTCTGGCCCAACGGCGAGCAGGGAATCGTGCCCGGTGGACTGGGGCCATCGGTCGGTCGACCGTACGCGACCGCGGCACGGCTTCTCGGAATGAACACACTGCACCCGGCGCTTGCCGGCTTCGCCGACGCGGATAGCGGCGATCTATCGTCGGCACAGGTGTTCCGTTATCGCAGACTCACCGGTGTCGCCGACGAAGCCGTCCTCGTCCGCTACGACGACCAGAGCGTGGCGGTCGCGGAGCGTATGGTGGGCCGTGGACGCGTGCTGGTGCTGACGACGACCCTGGATCCCTCCTGGAACACCCTCGCGCTGCAACCGGGCTATCTGCCGTTCCTGCACGAGGTGTTGAAGTACCTCGCCTCCCACGTGCCCGCCACCTCCGCCGTCACCGTCGGCGACACGCTGGATCTGGAAAGTTACGCGAGAGGCCTGCCCGGCTACACGCAGACCGCCGCGGCCCTGTCCCGCGGCGCCGTTGTTACCCTGCGAACACCGTCGGGCAGGCAGATACCCATGGCGCCCGGTGAAGCCTACGCGCAGGTGCGGGAAGCGGGCTTCCACGAAGTGCACGTGAGCGGCGGCGGCGCGCGCAGCGTCGTCTTCGCCGCCAATCCACTGCCCCGGGAATCCGATCTCACGCCGCTGGACGTGAACGCCTTCGTCGCCACCATTGCCACTGAGAGCCTCGCGGGCGACGCCGGCGATGCCGGCCAAGCACCCGGCGCCCGCAGCGGGGATACGGGCGTCGATGAGCACGCGTGGCAGTTGCTGCTTCTGATCTGCGCCGTGCTGCTGGGTCTCGACACCTTACTCTCCAACCGATTGTCACGGCCGCTGCAGGAAACATGAACGACGTGCCCGAAACCGCCGGACTGAAAGCCGAGCTCGCCGCCATCCTCGCGCGCATTCGCCGGCGCTGGCGGCTGCGGCGCGCGTTGCTGGGAACAGTCTGGTTCCTGATCGCGGGCGCGTGCGTCGGTTTGATCGCCGCATTGACCGTGGACGCCTGGCGGTTCGCGCCGGAAATCGTGACCGGCGCCCGTATCGCGAGCTATCTGCTCTGGACTTGCACACTCCTTATCTTTATCGGCATCCCCGTCTTCCAGCGCGTCACCGACAAGCGGCTCGCCCTGTACGCGGAAGAGCGCGAGCCCTCCCTCGGCATGGCGCTTGTCAGCGCCGCCGACCTCGAGGACAACGCCGGCAGCGGCAACTCCCCGGCTCTCGAGCGCGGTCTACTGGAACAGAGCTTGAGCGCTTGTCACGGGGTCGGCGACGGGCGCCGGATCGATGCGCCCGGACTTCGACGTAACGCACTGCTGGTCGCTGCGAGCATCGCCGCTATCATCCTGGTGGCGGAGCGCATTCCTTTGAATCTCCGCGATGCGTTCCAGCTCATCGTCTTGCCGCGCACCAGCGTCGCCTCCGTGAGCCCCTACCAGTTGACCGTAGAGCCCGGCGACATCCTCGTCTCGCGAGGCGCCGACCAGCTCGTCGTCGCCCGCGCCGAAGGTTTCGAGCCGCAACGAGCGACGCTGCTCACCCGCTTCGGCGACGAAGCCGAATGGCGACGAACCACCATGGTCCCCGGCGGCGAAAGCAAGAGCTTCGAGACGTTCCTTTTCGATCTCGCACAAAGCGGCGAGTACCAGGTCCTGGCCGAGGGCCTGCGCTCGCGCGTCTACCGCATCGAAGTGGCCGAGCTACCGAAGGTCGAACGCATCGATCTCACCTACCACTACCCGGCACGCCTCGCGCTGCCACCCCGAACCGTGATCGATGCCGGCGACATCAGTGCCGTGCGCGGCAGCCGCGTCACCATCGACATCGTCCCCAGCCAGGACGTGGCCGATGCAAGCTTGATCCTGAACGGACGCGAGAAGCGCCCTTTGGTCAAGAACGAAGACGGCGGCTGGACCACCGAGCTCGCCATCGAGGAGGAAGGCCAGTACCGCATCGATCTGCCCTACGGCGACGACACCCAGGTCGCCGCATCCCCCAACTACGCCATCGAGGTGCTCGCCGATCGCGCCCCGGCGGTGAAGCTCTCGCGTTCCGGGCGCGACTCCCAGGTCACCAGCGTCGAAGAAACGTTGATCGAGGTCAGCGGCCGCGACGATCTCAACATCGCCACCCTCGAGCTCGTCTACGCCATCAACGACCAGCCCGAAGAGACCGTGGTGCTGTACCGGGGTGATGGCGCGAAAACCGATGTCACCGCCGGGCACACCCTGCAGTTGGAAGACTACGCGCTCAGCCCGGGCGATTTGATCGCTTATTACGCACGCGCCGCCGACTCCACCGCCGAGGACGCGCTCACCTCCACCACCGACATCTTCTTCATGCAGATCCGCCCCTTCGAGCGCAGCTTCCGCCGATCCCGGGGCGGCGGCGGCACCGGCGCCATGCAGGGCGGCAACCAGGAACGCTCGCTCTCCGCCCAGCAGCGCCAGCTCGTCATCGCCACCTTCAAGCTCGCCCGGGATCGCGACAGCTACGACGATGGGCGTTTCGCAACCACCGTGCAGACGTTGGAGACCGCCCAGCGGCGCATCCGCGATCGCGTCGAAGCCATCATCCGGCGTATCGGCAGCCGCAACGTCATGGGCCAAAGCGCCGGCATCCAACGCATGCGCGAGGAACTCCCGCAGGCGATCACCGCCATGAAGGAAACGCAAGCCCGGCTTGCCAACGAATCCCCCGTAGAAGCCCTGCCGCCCGCCCGCAAGGCGCTCCAGCATCTGCAACGTGCCGAAGCCGCTTTTCACGATGCCGAGATTGCGCTGCGCCGATCCAGCGGCGGCGGTGCCCGCGATGCCGAGGATCTCGCCAACCTGTTCCGCCTGGAAATGGACAAGCTGCGCAACAAGTACGCGGGCGTGCAACGCGGCAACTGGCAGCAGGGCACGCAAGAACTGGATGAGGCGCTGAAAAAGCTCGCGGAACTGGCACGGCGCCAGCAAAGGGAAGTCGAACGCCTGGAGCGCCGTGCCCGGCTGGATCCGAACGCCCCCTCCGGCGGTGGCAGTCAGCGCAGCCTTGCCGAGGAGCTCGAGGAGATGGTGCGTCGCCTCGAGCGCCTGTCCCGGGAGCAACCGACCCCGGAGCTCAGAAACCTGGTAAGGCAGGCACGGGCCGCGGCGCAAGCCATGCGCCGCGCCACCACCGAAGACGGCAACGGCGCCGCCGATGCCCGCGCGGCCCTCGATCGCCTGAAGAACATGCAACGCCTGGCCAGCGACCAACCGCAAGAGCAACTCAGACGCGGCATCGACAGCGCTTCACGGCGCGCAGAGCGCCTGGTCCGGGAGCACACCGACATCGGCAACCGCATGCAGGCACTGCCCGGTGAAGAAACTGCCCGGAAACAGGGCAAATCCAAACTGCAATCGCGCAAACTGCGCATGGCCGGGGACGTGCGCGAACTCGGATCTGATATGCGTCAGCTCGCGAAGGACGCCGGAAAAGATGAGCAGGCGACCGCGCGAGCCCTGCGCGAGACCGCCGACAGTATCGACGAGGAGGATCTTGCCAACCGGATCGAGCGCTCCGCGGCTGCCATGGACGGACCGTCGAAGGACGCTTCGCGACGCATGGAGTTGTCCATCGGCGAGTCCCTGGCACGCATCGGCGAAGGCCTGGGCGAAG
>CAXMNG010000414.1:0-3257 GCA_964194585.1 Salibacteraceae bacterium
CTCTTCCTGGGCAAGCGCGATCAACGCGGGCACGATGCGCGTGCGGTCCGGGTGTTTCACCACCAGGCTCATGGCGAGCGCCGAGGCCTTGCGTTCGCAGTTGGCATGGTCCTGGATGAAGGCGTCGAAATCGGAAAGCACGACCTTCACCCAGTCGGGATGGGTGGCGACCAGAAGATCGATGGATTTTCGGGCCATAGTTCAGGACAGCTGTGCGAGTAGATAAATGGACACTGCCGCGCAGACCGTGGCGATTGTCTTGTGCATTGTAAATCGTTCCATTTTCATTGCCACGGACAAAGCCAGCGCGACGATAAAGCTGAGATTCGCGATGGGAACGACGATGCTCGCCTGGCCGCGTTCCAGCGCAAGAGTCAGGCTGTTGACGATGACGAATACCAGCACCCCGGAAAGCGCCGAGTAGCCAAGTTTCTTGCGCGTGATTCTAACCCGGCGCTCGCGCAGCCACGCGTAGCAGAAGCCGCCGAGTATCCAGCTCGCCGCGGCGATCAACATCATCGTCGGCGCGTGTGCACCCTGAGACAAGCCGGCCTTGAAAGTAACGCCGAACCCGGCTCGAAGAACGGAGGCCGATACTGCTACCCAGAAAAACAGACCCAGTGCGTGAACCTCGACATGAGCCGGCCGATCACGGTACAGGTAAAGCACGGCGATGACACCGAAGCCGATTCCGAGCAGCTTGACGGGATTCATGGGCTCACCAAGAAAGATGAAAGAGAGGATCACGACACCCACGGTGTTCAGGCGGTAAACGGTCGATCCCAGACTCACGTCCAGATGGGTAAGGCTTTCGAGGAGCAGTAGATTGGACAGTGTGACCATCGCGCCGGCGGCGATGCCGAAGGCGAGGGTCGGAGTTGCCACGTCGAGCTGCTGGCCCTGCGTCACGAGCGCCAACAATTGCAGGATCCCCCACACGATCCCGATGCCGAGAACGAACATGCCCCGCGAGCGTTCTCGGCGCGAATAGCGTTTGAACACGACGTCGTTGACGCCGGCGAAGAGCAGGCTGACCAGGGCAAATCCGATGGCGGCAGACACGTGGCTCGTCAGGGTCGATGTGTGCAGGTGATCAGAAGGGCCCTTATACAGTCTCGATAGCGGCTGCAGCAATTGGCAGCGGCTTGATCCCGGTCCGCCATTGCCGCAGTCTTCTGTCGCAGCGTCTGCTGCTCGCTGTATCGAGGTGAATCATGAAATTTGTGCAGGTCACGGATCTTCACATAGTGCCGGGTGGTGGAAAGCTGCTGGAATTGAATCCGGCCGAGCGGCTCATGGCCTGTATCGCGGATATCAATCTGCACCGTGACAACGTGAGCTTTTGCGTATTCACGGGTGATCTGACGGATCGCGGCGACCGCCATGCCTACGGTGTGTTGCGCGAGTGTCTGGAGACGCTCGAGCTTCCCTATCATCTAATGCTCGGCAATCACGATCGACGCGCATCTTTTTACGATGTTTTTCCGGACGCGCCTCGCGACGAGAACGGCTTCGTGCAGTTTCAACTGGAGACGGAGGAGGGACGGCTCATCTTCCTCGATACCCTGGACGAGGGACGTAGCGCCGGCCTCTACTGTGACAAGCGCCGCGAATGGCTTTCTCAACGTTTACAGGAAGCGAAACCGGATCCGGTCTATCTGTTCATGCACCACCCGCCTTTCGATATCGGGATCCCGAGCCTGGACAAGATCAAGCTCGACGGCACAGAGGCGTTCGCCGCCGTGCTCCGGAAGTCTGCAGATATCAGGCACCTGTTTCTGGGGCACGTGCATCGCCCGGTATCCGGAAGTTGGCGAGGCATCCCATTCTCGGCGCTTCCCGGCACCAACCACCAGATTGCCGCCGACTTCGAAAACGAGTCTCCGATACCGTACGAGCACGGACCGTGCGCGTATGGAATCGTGCACGTGGATGTCGAGCAGACGACCGTTCACACGAAATTGATGACCTGAAAGGCGCTGATCTAAAAGGTGCCGGGGCCGATATATTCGAAACAAGATCTAAAAGGTGCCGGGGTAAAATGCATGAAACGCGACTCGCAATCGGAGCGCACTCTTGCCATCATGGGCTCGACGCACCTCGACCCGGGAGGTTCGTATGAACATCGCCGAGCATTTCAGAATTCAGCAGGTCGAGCGGCTCGACCTTTCCCACTACTCCCGCGTCGCCAGCGGATGCACCGTCAGTGCGACATTGAAAAAGCTCAATGAGACGGGTCACAATTGTGCCTTCGTGATGCAGCAGAGCAAACTCGTCGGGATTTTCACCGATCGCGACGTGCTCAAAAAGGTGGTCGACGCGCCGGACCGGTGGGCCGACCCCATCGACAGCATGATGACGCGCACGCCGCGCACGGTCGCATCGACGGCGGCAGCGATGGACGCCCTGCATCTGATGAACAGTCATCGCTTTCGCAACGTGCCCGTCATAGGCGACGGAGACACCACCGTCGGCAACCTGACTCATTTCAGTCTTATGCAGTTCACCGACACCCTGCTGCGCAACGAGGTTGCGCAGGAGGAAAGCGAGCCGTCCGCTCTGAACAGTCTGTCCTTCGTCAATCTGTCGGGACTGATGTCGGACGAGCCGATCACGGTCACGGCCGACGCGACGATCGCCGAGGGCGTCGACATTATGCGCACGCAGGACATCGGGTCTTTGTTAGTCGTGGACGATAGAGGCAGTGTCGTCGGAGTATTCAGCGAACGTGACGTTCTGACCAAGATCGCTTGTAGAATCGAGAAGCTCGACTCGGTAACCATGGGTGACTACATGTCCACAGACGTGATCAAGCTATCGGCGAGAGATTCCATCGCTACCGCCCTGCGTCACATGGCGCAACGGAGAATCCGGCGTCTGCCGCTGGTCAGAATCACCGGCCAGCCGACCGGAGTCGTCTCTTTTCGGGATATTGCCGGTTTCATTGAAACCAGCATTTCACTGTAGCGGTGGGGCGCCGCACGATGGCAATGGTTGCCCGTCAACTGGAGATACTCCGCGAATACTTACGAAAGCAGCAGCTTTCCCCTGCATTGCCGGAGACGCCCGCGCATTCGGCGCTGGGGGTCGTCGTTGTCATCCCCTGCCATGACGAACCCGATGTGCTGCAAACACTGGAAAGCCTGCGCCGCTGCCGTCGTCCGCGCGGGGCGGTGGAGGTTCTGATGATTTGGAATGCCTCCGAGCGCGACCATGATGATCTGCGCCGCCGCAACCAGACGATGATGGAGCGGGTC
>CAXMNG010000415.1:0-11797 GCA_964194585.1 Salibacteraceae bacterium
TCAGCGCGCCGGCTTCGTACCTTACCGCCAGGAAACGACCATCATCACCGATCCGCGCTTGCCTGGAGTCATGCCCGCAGGCCAGGAATTCCGGTAAAAAATGGGGACAGGTTAATTGGGGACAGATCTATTTTCCCTTCGGACGGTATCCGTCCGAAGGGAAAATAGATCTGTCCCCAATTAACCTGTCCCCAATTAACCTCCCCAATTAACCCGCCCCCATTTTTTACCGGAATTCCTGGCCTGCGGGCATGACTCCAGGCAAGCGCGGATCGGTGATGATGGTTGTTTCCTGGCGGTAAGGCACGAAGCCGGCGCGCTGATAGACGGCTATGGCGTGGGGATGATCCAGATTGCAGCTGTGGACCCAGACGCGGTCGGGTTCCTTGTCCCAGGACTCGTCCACAGACCAATCGAGCAGATAGTGGCCCAGACCGCGGCCGATGAACTCCGGCAACAGCCCGAATAGGGCGATCTCGATATCCTCGGAAGTCCGGCAATCCAGCTCCACGAAGCCCGCCGGATTGCCGCCGACGAACAGCACATATATCTCCACTTTGTGATGGTGGACGATGTCGCACAGGGCGTCGTCGCTCATGAGCCGCCGCTCGTGCCATAACCAGGGACCGCCAACGGTGTTGTACAGATAGCGGTAGAAGGAAGGTACCGGACGCTCGACCCGCATCAGGGCCAGCTTTTCACCCCGATGCGGCGCAGGCGGGCGGTTAGGCCGGCGGGTCATCTCGAGGTAGGTGACGACGACTTCGAGCTTGCCCTTCGGAGCCTTGCGCCGCCTGTTGGGACGCCTGCGGACCTCCTTGAGGGGGAACGAACTGACTGAGCCGCCGTCGTCCGGCATCAGTCTTGCAACCGGCGGGACATCACCAGACGCGGCTCGACCTCATATCCCACGCGTTCGTAGAATCCACGCACCGCATCGTTCTCCGGGCGAATCATCAACTCGACCTTGCGTATCCCCTTTCCGGCAAGCCAGTTCTCGGCGTAGCGAACCATGCTGCACGCTACGCCTGCACGGCGCCTGCCCGGGTCCACCGCCAGATAGTAGAGCCACCCCCGGTGGCCGTCGCTGCCGCACATGATAGTCGCCCACAAGCCGGCAATACCATCTTCACCGGCAGCGGTTGCCACGAAAAGATTACTGGCGGGCGTATGCAGGCATAGATCGATATCGCCGACCGGATTATTCCAGGCCCTGAGCAGTCCGCACGCGCCCCACAGGGCGACAACGGCGGCCTGGTCCGCGGCCCGATATGGGCGAATTTCGAGCGGCGGGACCCCGGTCACGATTTCTCCTCAGATTCCATGCCACAGTATCATCATTGCCCTTCGACGGCTCTTCGACGACCTCGGGGCCCGGCGCCATCCGGTGGACAGCATCCCGCCGACTGCGTAGATTGCCGCGGGCCGGCATGCACGTTGCCGGGAATAATACACGGCAACTCCGTCGATCGCCTGCCGGGCCGCGACCCCGCCGGGCTGGCACGGGGGAGGAGCCGCCCATAGTCGATTAGCTGGGCGACGATGAAGAAGGTTTACAGCTCGGACAGCTATTTCCTGGTCGGACATCTCCGCCAACTGCTGGAAAGCCAGCATATCAAGTGCATTGCCAAAAACGAGTTTCTCCAGGGCGGTGCCGGTGAGCTGCCGCCCACGGAGTGCTGGCCGGAGCTGTGGATTGCCGAGGACTTTCAGTACGACAAGGCAAAGGAGCTGGTCGAGGGATTTCTCGCAAGCAGCGCCGAAATCGGCACCGAGTGGCGCTGCCCGGAGTGTCGCGAACACCTGGAGGGGCAGTTCACGGCCTGCTGGCACTGCGGTGCCGACCGCCCGCTGCCCTTCGACTGACCTCCTTCGACTTCAGCTGAGACTAACGGTCACGTAAGCAGGAGAATGAAATGGACGGCCTCGTGCTGGTCATCGGCAACAAGAACTATTCGTCATGGTCGCTGCGGGCCTGGTTGGCTCTGAAACAGCTCGACATTCCGTTCAGCGAGGTTCGCATTCCGCTGGATACCCACGCCTGGCAACGGGAGATCGGCAGGCACTCGCCGTCGCGCAAAGTGCCGGTGCTCAAGAACGGCAAGCACGCGGTGTGGGAATCCCTCGCCATCGGCGAGTACGTGTCCGAGCTGCTCGCCGAAGGGCGGGGCTGGCCGCGACCGGTCGAGGCCCGCGCCGCGGCCCGCTCGGTGAGCGCCGAGATGCATTCGGGCTTCGCAGCATTGCGCGAGGCGCTGCCCATGAACTGCCGCCGGCGGGTATCGGGCTTTCGCGCCCCTGAGGATGCCGCCAAGGATATTCGGCGCATTCGCCAGATCTGGCGCTGGTGCCGGGAGACCTGGGGAGGCCAAGGCGAGTTTCTGTTCGGGGACTTCTGCATCGCCGACGCGATGTATGCGCCGGTGGTGTCGCGCTTCCACACTTATGGCGTGCGCATGGGGCCGGTGGAAAGGGCCTACACGGATGCCATCATGGGGCTGGACGCGATGCAGGAATGGATTCAGTCCGCGGCGAGCGAGTCGGAAGTCATCCACCAGGCGGAAGTCCACGTCT
The DNA here is from genome assembly GCA_964194585.1 of Salibacteraceae bacterium. GTDB lineage: Bacteria > Pseudomonadota > Gammaproteobacteria > HK1 > HK1 > JAABYT01. The sequence continues at coordinate 2,575 of CAXMNG010000415.1, forward strand.
AGGGGGGGCGGCTTGCCGGGCATGGTGAAGCCCAGCCCAACCTGCGGATCTCCGCCGCCTACAATTGGTAGACTAAGCCTCTTGCGAATGCTCGCGGAGGAGCTCACATGTCGACTGCCGCAGAAACCATCACCCCCGCTGCAGCCTCCACGCCGTTCGACTGGCGGGACCCGCTTCTGCTCGACGGCTTGCTCGACGAGGAAGAACGTATGGTGCGGGACTCGGCGAGGGACTACTGCCAGGACAAGCTCATGCCGCGCATCCTGGAGGCCAACCGCCGGGAAATCTTCGATCCGGAGATCCTCGCGGAGATGGGCGCGCTCGGATTCCTCGGCGCCACCTTGCAGGACTATGGCTGCGCCGGGGTGAACTACGTTTGCTATGGCCTGCTGGCCCGCGAGGTAGAGCGTGTCGACAGCGGTTATCGCTCGGCCATGAGCGTGCAGTCGAGCCTGGTGATGCATCCCATCCATGCCTACGGAAATGATGCCCAGCGCGAAAAGTACCTGCCGGGACTTGCGAGCGGAGCGCTCATTGGCTGCTTCGGACTCACCGAGCCAGACGCCGGCTCCGATCCCGGTGGCATGAAAACGCGGGCACGAAAGGTAGACAGCGGTTACGTGCTCGACGGAACCAAGACGTGGATCAGCAACGCGCCGGCCGCGGACGTGTTCGTCGTCTGGGCGAAAAACGACGCGGATGAGATTCGCGGTTTCGTGCTCGAGAAAGGAATGAAGGGTCTGAGCGCGCCACGCATCGAGGGAAAGTTTTCGCTGCGCGCATCCTGCACGGGACAGATCGCCATGAGCGAGGTGTTCGTCCCGGAGGACAACTTACTGCCCACCGCATCCGGACTCAAAGCCCCCTTCAGCTGCCTGACGCGCGCGCGCTATGGCATCGCCTGGGGCGTGCTCGGTGCGGCGGAATTCTGCTGGCACGCTGCGCGCGACTACTGTCTGGAACGCAAGCAGTTCGGCCGCCCGCTGGCGGCGACGCAACTGGTGCAGAAGAAACTCGCCGACATGCAAACGGAAATCACTCTCGGGTTGCACGCCTGCCTGCAGTTGGGACGCCTCTTCGATCGGGGAACCATTCACCACGAAGCCGTCTCGTTGCTGAAGCGGAACAATTGCGGCAAGGCGCTGGACATCGCCAGGACCTCGCGGGACATGCACGGAGCCAATGGCGTTTCCGACGAGTATCACGTCATCCGTCACGCGATGAATCTCGAGACCGTCAACACCTATGAGGGCACCCACGACATACACGCGCTAATCCTGGGACGCGCTCAGACCGGGATTCAGGCGTTCGGGCCCTGATCGCCCGTGGACATGGGATGAAATTCCTGCGCGCTATACGTCTCGACGACTCGGACGTCCACGTTTACGAGCAGGCATCGGAGCCCGGTGAATGGGCGGTGCCGGGATCATTTTCATTTCTGAACACGGAGCCGCAGTCGCTGCAGGGAAAACAACTACAGGCCTTCAAGAGCGGCTTTCTCGGAACACGGAGCTTCGGGTGGACCACGCTGGTGGAGATCGCCGAGATCGACGACGACGAGTACCAGCAGGTCATCGACCGCTTGGCGGTGCACTTCATGGAGCACCACGGCGCGCCGCACATCGCGGCCGCCCTGCCGGTAGCTGGAGACGAAGTTCATTACGCCAGCACCATCTGCGAGTACCCGCTCGCCACGCTGCTTGCCATCGAACGGGATTTCGGCGAGGAAGGGATCGTCGAGAGCTTGAAGGTGGTCAAGCCGAACGCGGGCAACCACAGCAATATGAAACTCTGGGCGATCGAAGAAGACTGACTCCAACCTACGGTATCCGCGTCAGGTTCCCCAACGCTTCACCGACGCGTATCAACCGCAGGCACTGGCTCGCGCGCAGGGTCGTGTTCATCCCGTTGCTGCGCTCGTGCATCAGGTTCATGGGATCGGAGTCGTGTTGACCGCTGTCGGCCACCACGTGATACAGCTCGTGGGCCAGGCTGATATCGCGGTCCTGCGCGGCGGCCGTCATCCACACGGTATCCGCCAGTTGCCTGCGCTTGCGGCTGTTGGATCGGCCGATGGCCTCGGCGTCGAAGGGGATTTCCTGAAGGGTGTCTTTGACGAAAAACACCGCGGGCCTATTCGGGGCGAGCTCCGTTACCAGCTCGGTCGACCAGTCGTTGCGAAAAATCTTCACACGCTCGGGCCCCTCTACCACCCTCACCGTGATCTCCGGAATAACGACGCCGCACTGGGCGAGAATCGGCGCTGCCTTCGCCGTTGCCTCGCGAATCGCGTCCAGCTTCCAACCGCTACCTTCCAGGATCACCAGTGTGGGACGAAGCTCGTGGGTGGAGCCTGGTTGCACGGCCTCGCCCTCGCCCGCCAGATCGGCCCCGGTCCATAAGAAGCGCGCACTTTCCAACACTTCGCGTGGCATGGCGGCACACGCACCGCGTTGGCGTGCACCCGGGTCGCGCAGAAATCCATAGGTGCTGTAAGCACGGCTCTCGCCAGCGGGTGTCTCCGCCCGCTCGAGAATCGCCGCGCTGAGGATTTCCGCCCGCCAGTCCGGATTCTCCGCGAGCAGGCAGGCGGCCAGGGCCGAAACCCGCACCGCCGCGTAGCTGGAGCCGGATACCAGCCGGGCCCGGCCGGAAAAATCCGTCACCAGCATCTCCTCCGCCGGCACCAGCAAATCCACCGACTCCCGGCCCCAATTCGACCCGGGAGCGGGGCCGCCACTGGCGTCCGCAGAACTCACCACCAGCATGTTCGCCAGCTCCAGAGCAGCCGGATAAACGGGTTGACTGTCGATATCGCGGCCGTTGTTCCCGGCGGACACTACGAACAACATCTCCGGGTGGGCGGAAGCCGCCTCCTCGAAAGCCTGCCATTCTTCCGGACGATTGCTGCCGAGCGACATATTGAGAATAACGACCCCGTCGGCGGCGGCGTCTTCAATCAGATCAGTCATGCGCATCATGTCGGGACGCGGGTAGCGGTAGGGAACCAGATGCGCCGGCGGCGCTTCGCGCAGCAGCAGACTGGCGGTCTGAGTGCCGTGACGCCGGGGGAAAAACGGTGAGCGCACCGGATTGGCATCGAAGGGCCTGCGGTCCAGATCCCAATAGTCGAACCCGAGTATCTCACCGTTGGCGCGACGCGCGAGGCGCTCGGCGATGATTGGCAACAGGTAATTGACGCCGGAATCCACCACGGCGACGGCGACCTGCGGCGCTCCCCGGGCCTCGGACTCCTCACCTTCCAGCATCGCCGGCACGGGTGGATTCACAGCTTCGCGGATCTCTACTGCGTCCAGGCCGGGGGTCAATTGCTCCAGATATTCTGCTTTGCCATCGGCGTCGTAGATCAGACGACGCGCCACCTGCACACGGCACTGACCATCGGCAACGATCGTCAGGGTCGGGGACAGAATCTGATCCGTGCTTCCGGCCGATGAACGATACTCACCGCGCACGCGGCGCAGCAGTCCACCAGCCTCGATGGTTTCCAGCAACACCTGGTCGCCGCTGTCGATCATGGCAAAGCGTCGCCGCAGGCCTAAATCGCGGCCGCGCACGACCAACGGCGACTTCTCGAGCAGTGTCCCTCCCGGGACCACGATCTCACTCCCGTCCGCGTGCACGTCTTCACCGCCGCAGGCAGCCTTCACGGCGGCCAGCAAGCGCGTTTCCGGCAACCCCGGGAGTTGCGGATCGCCCGCCATTGCAGGCAGGACGCAAAATGCCAGTACAGCGGCCGCGGCGCGGCGCCGAAATTCATATGAATGAAACACGCCAGATAGTCGATTCTTAAGATATTCGATTCTTATACGGCTCCCCTCTCTCCATATATAGTGTACCGTCACGGGTGCGTATAGTGTTGTCGGCCGACTTCTATAACGAGCCGGGTTGTGGAGGTCACGAGCAGTGCAGGAAAGGTTCCGGGGAGAACAGGGGGTTATGTTGGCGGAGACAGCGCGCGGATCAACCGGACAGAAAGCGACAGAGGCCCGCGCGCAGCGCGAGAGCCTTCTCGAAGCGTTCAACGACGGCCGGTCCGGGTAACCCGGGCAGAAGCGTGCCCGGAGTTCTGGGTATGCGCAAGCGCCAACCGTGAGCGATTCACCTCAGCTACCGCCCCAGTACGAGCTCGTCCAGCTTGCGCAGGTCGACAGCGTCATGCGGGAGGCGGCCCGCCGCGCCAGGGATGGCGCCGAGGAAGGCACCTTCATCTGGGCCCTGGAACAGCGCGACGCGCGCACGCGACGGGGTCATCGCTGGTACTCGCCTCCGGGCAACCTGTATTGCTCTCTGATTCTACGACCCGATTTCCCCAACGATAGATGCGGTCAACTGGCATACGTCGCTACCTTGAGCGCGGGCAGCGCCCTCGCGGGTCTGCTCTCGCCCATGACGGGTTTGCGTTACCGCTGGCCGACCGACCTCTTCATCAACGATTTGAGAGCGGGTCAGATAATGCTCGCGGCCTCCGGCGCCCACAGCGACCCTTACGATTGGCTGACTCTGGGGGTAATGATCAACATCGAGCAGCATCCGCCGAATCCCGAACCGGAGGAGTTCAACAGCGTCCACGCGAGCGGCGCCGCCGACGTGACGGTGGCGCAGGTGCTGGAAGATTTTGCGAGATACTTCCTCAAGTGGATCAACCGCTGGGCCGAGGATGGTTTCGAACCCATCGTCCACCAATGGCAGATTCGCGCCGATGGCGTCGGCGAGAATATGGAATTGCACATCGGTGACCAGTGTCTGCGCGGCAGCTTCGTCGAAGTGGACAAACTGGGTAGACTGGTCATTGCGAGCCCCGAGCAGGTTGAGCATCGCATCGGCATCAACGAGTATTTCGCCCTGGACGAGAAATGAGCAAGCCGGGAACTTCGAGAGCGCGCCCCTGGCGCCAATGAGCGACAGTGTACGGAGACAGCCAGGAAACGAGTTCGGGCGTATACGCCGTAGACGAGGACGGCGGATTGACGCTGTTGCACGAATATCAGGACGGTGACTATTCCCTGGAAAATCTGATCGAGGAGTTCGGATTTGGCCAGATGGATGGAGGCACGGAAAATGGTCATGCGATCGTCGTGCTGGACCCTCGGGAGATCCACGAGTTGAAGGTCAATGCCGACGCCTACAGCTTCGATTACGATGAAGGATTCATCGCGATGTGTCTGGACATCGAGCGATTCGCCTCGGGTAACGCGAACGAAAGCCTGCGCCTGGTATCAATTGATTGACCGCGGACCGATGAAGTTTCTTGCTGCCCTGGCGCCGTTGCTCCTACTGCCGCCCCTGGCACAAAGCGCACCCCGGGCGTCGGACGGGGATATTGCCAATCGGGCGTTGCTGATGGCCGCAGAGACCGGGCGCACGGATTTGGTCGCCTTTGCCCTGGACCATGGTGCCGAAATAGAAGCTCGGGACCGGCGCCCACGACGGCGCACGGCTCTGGTGCTGGCCGTCGAGGGCGGGCATTACCCGGTCGTGCGTCTTTTGCTTGCACGGGGCGCCGACGCGAACGCCGTGACCGACGACGGTTACACGCCGTTAATGGTGGCGGCGGATGCACGCGACGATCCGCTGATGGGTGTCGAGCTGATCGGCGCGGGCGCCAGGGTCAATACGGCTGCCGCCGACGGCAGAACAGCGCTGATGGCGGCGGCGGGCCGTGGTCACGAATACTTCGTGAACCTGTTGTTGCTCAACAAGGCTGCCACCGATGCCATGGACAACGAGGGGCGCGATGCCCTTCTGCTGGCCGCCGAGGACGGTTCTCTGGCATCCACCGATGCCCTTCTCATGGCTGGCGCAGACCCGGGCCGGCGCGCCCGTAACGGCGAGACCAGCCTCGGGCGCGCCGTCATCGGCGCCTACACCCGCGTTGCGGCACGTCTGCTGGCAGCCGGTGCTGACGTCAACGCGCCCGGGGCCAGCGGCCAGACGCCTCTGATCATCGCCGTACGCACCGGCAACACGACCACGGCAACCGTACTGCTGGAAGCAGGTGCGGATGTGAATCGCGTTGAGCTCGGAAACGGTAACTCGGCGCTCATGTACGCCGCCAACAACGGATTTGCGGATCTGGTGGGGATTCTGCTCGCCAGCGGCGCGGACGTGGGCGCCACCGCCAGCGACGGCTGGACGGCGGTTCAGGCAGCGGAAATGGTCGGGGAGACAGAGATCGTGGAACGGCTGCGGGCGGCAGAATAAAAGGGGACAGATCTATTTTCCCATCACCTGCAACGCAGGACCTTCGCGGAATGCAAGGGAAAATAGATCTGTCCCCTTTTATTCGGACCTGATTTCGTCCAGCATCTCGCGCCGTTGCGATACCAGCACCTGGTAACATTTTAGCGCGCCCTGCTCCCAGGTGCTGTTGGGAGATGCCAGACGCGCGATTTGACGTTCGAAGTGCTGGATGTCCCTTTTCAGCTGTGCTTCACCGGGCCACTCGATTGTCGAACCGCTGCTGCCGCTGTCCGCCCATTTCACTGCTGTAGTCTCCCTACTGATTCGACCGTCAGGGTGCAATGTGACACAGGATGCGGCGGAGTTCTGTGCAATTTGTCACACCTTCCGCGTGCGGATTCAGGGACAGATTTTAATTCTGTCCCCGGTGCGCCAGTGGCCCTTCAGCGGCGCAGCTTGCGCTGCAGGGATTGGCGCTGATTCTGTGCGTTGTAGCGCACGAACTCACGGCGTTTCGCGCCAAAGCTGCCGGCCCCGGCCGGGTTGCTGGTGCGCGCTCCGGCAATCAACGCGCGGCGCTGCTGGCGGTGATGGAGAACGCGCTGCTGGTCGCGCTCATACGCTTGCCGGACTTGGAGCCGCCGTGCCGTGTCCATTTCGGTGCCTGGCAATACCGGATCAGTCACGTTCACCGGCTGCAGGCGCAGCGACTCGGCCCAGTCACCGAGATCTATCGGTGTGGCCGGAACGGCATTTGATGCTGGAGCTGACTGTGCCGCCGCAGCACGCTGGCGTGCGCTCTTCGCGACCTGCTCCAGCATCAGCTGAAAACGGCTCTGCTGCTGCTGGGCGTGCAGCTGCTGAGTGAGATTGCCGTCATCGGCGGTTACCGACAGAGGAACCAGCCACACCGCCAGGGACACAGTCCCGGCCAGCCGGGTGCGGAGTTTTGCACGGTATTTTCCATTCATGCTAAGTTTGGCCCCGGCGTCAGCGCCAGTCGATCGCCTGGAGTCTGACACAGGGCGGCTCACCCGGCACCCGATACTGGTAACCGCGATCAGGAACCGACAGTGAAAAGAAGGGGCTTCGTCAAACTGTGCGCCACCGCGGCTGCCGTGGTCGGCGCCAACCCGGATCTGCTCGCTCAACCCGGCGGCCAGATCAAGAAATACGAGCGCGTGCTGCTGGTGGATGCCGAGGGCGCGCCGATCAAGGCCGATGCCCTGGAGGTGGGGGAAAGTTACGTTTTCGATTATCCCTACACCACCACACCCTGCTTTCTGCTGAACCTCGGCAAGCCCACGGCCCGCGATACGTCGCTGACCACCGAGGCCGGTACGCGCTACGTTTGGGAAGGCGGCTGTGGACCCCAGCGCTCGATCGTCGCCTTCTGCGCCATCTGTGCCCATAAGATGACCCACCCGGCTAAGGCGGTGAGCTTCATCAACTACCGGCACGAAACCGTCAGCTTCGAGGATGCGAGCGAACAGCCCGCGCAGCGGTCGCAGGTCATCTACTGCTGCTCCGAGAAAAGCGTCTATGACCCAGCTGACGGAGCGCGTGTTCTCGGCGGGCCGGCGCCGCAGCCGCTGGCCACGATAGCGCTCGAGCACGACGAGGGCAACGGTGAAATCTATGCTATCGGCACCAGCGGCGGCGAACTGTACCAGAAGTTCTTCGACACGTTCGCCTTTCGCCTGGCACTGGAATACGAAACCTCCGATATTCGCAAGCCCGTGAGAAATGTCGCCGCGGTCGTCAGCATCACCGAGTATTCGCGCACCCAGATGATGTGCTAGTAACGGCTACCTATCGTCGCAGCAGCTTCGCCACATTCTCGTGGCCGGCGGCAACCGCCATGCTCTCCGGAGTCCTGCCGTTGCGATCCCCCATCGACGGATCAGCTCCGGCGAGGAGCAATGAGCGGGCCAGCGCCTCGTTGCCTTTCACGGCGGCCAGGTGCAGCGCCGTCGCGCCCTGGTCGTTGCTAACATTCAAGGCGACGTTCGGCTGCTCCAGCAGCACCTGCACGATCAGTTCCCGTTCCTCGTACACGGCGCGCATGAGAGGGGTCCAGCCGTAGACGTCGCGGAGATTGGGATCGGCGCCGCTCACCAACAACTGCCGGACCGCCGGAACATGACCCTTGACCGACGCCACCAGGAGCGCCGTCCAGTCGAAACCGCCGATGGCGTTGACATCGGCGCCGGCATCGATCAATGCCATTTGCGTTTGGGTGTCGCCGCGAATCGCGGCAAACATCAACGCGGTGCCACCGTTGCTGGTATTGGCATTGACATCGGCACCGGCGGCGATCAGATCGCGCACCAGGATCACGTCACTCGCTTTGGCGGCGAGAATCAGCAATGTCTTGCCGTCAGCGCGCTGCGCGTCCACGTTCACGCCCCGGGCAACCAGGCGCGCCGCCCCGTCCAGATCACCGCGCTCGAGCGCGCGGATGAATTCCTGATCTGCGGTCGATCCCGCGTGAACCGACATCGCCCACACCGCCAGCACGGCGGCAACAATCCATGTGTGGCATTGCATGCGTGTGAAAATCACGGCCACGCCCTGGAGGCTCCGGATAATCAACGATCAGTGCGGCGTGCGCGAGCCCGGTGAGCCCTCAGACGCGTATTCCCCGCGCCGGGTTCCGGCACGCAACTCGTAGTGCTTGACGATTTCGCCAAGCGCGGCTCGAGCGTCGTAGCGTTTCGACATTCGCACCATGGTGTCGTGCTTCAGCGCATCGCGCAACAGGGCACCGAAATCCGCATGCTGCGCCGCCTCCAGGGGATGCTGCTGGGAATGCAATATCCAGTAGCATTGGTCGCCGAAAAACCAGCTCAGCCGCGGTTGCCGAGAAAGCAGCTTGAGCGCTTCGAAATGCGCGCCACCGTCTCCGGGTGTAAGAAGGATTTCGCAGACAAAGGGATCGCCGGGCTGAGTGTGCACTTCGGGCCGCAGAACCACCACCGCTCCGGTGTCGGTCTCGAGCAGATCGCTTTCCATGCCC
>CAXMNG010000416.1:0-1776 GCA_964194585.1 Salibacteraceae bacterium
ACCGTGACTGACATGCTCGACTCGTTGGTTGTGTGGCGCCTGGCGGCGGCGGTTCGTGCCTATCCAAATGGTTATATTGTGGCCGCGTGACCACGGCCATAGACTCGCAATGATCGAGCGTCCCCCGGTGATGCCCGGTAAGCTTCTTGCACAGGTGGTCGGAGGGTCTCGTGGATCGGGAATTTTATTACAACGCCGTCGACAAGATGCAGAATATGCAGGTGGATCCCGATTATATCCAGGGGTGGATCGGCGGTTATATGGGCAACCCGAAACGCGAGGAGCAGCGGATCACCGAGCCCTACGAGGCCGGATACGAGGACGGCGGGAGCTCGGACGTCTCGAAATTCGGTCAGTGGCTGAAGGGCTGAAGGTCGGAATCGAGACACCCCCATGAGGCGAATCAGGACACTTTTCGGCATCGGGTTGGCGTTCGGCGCGCTGCTGGCCGCCGTGCAGTCCCAGGCACTGTCCGCCGGTGTCCCCCACGCGGAGAATTTCGCCGCCCTCGGTGAGCGCGCCCGAAGTGGCCATATGCCGATTCTCCTGGTCGTATCCCGGGCGGATTGCCCCTATTGCGAGATTCTCAAGCGCGAGATCCTCGAGCCCATGCTGGTCAGCGGCGAATACGACGGACGGGTGCTCATCCGCGAGCTGCTGATCATTCCGAGCTGCCCGTTCGCGATTTCGATGGCCAGGCCATCGCACCGGACACGCTGGCACAGCGCTACCAGGCTCGGCTGACGCCGACCGTGCTGTTTCTCGATCATCAGGGACGAGAGCTCACCGAACCCATGATCGGAATCAGTACGGTGGATTTCTACGGCTACTACCTCGACGCCGCCATCGACACCGCCCGCGCGCGCCTACGCGCGGGTGGTGTAATTGGGGACAGTAATTGGGGACATTCCTCAATTACTTAGCTATTGAGGAATGTCCCCAATTACCCCAATTACCCATTAGGGGGAACATATTGCTGCCGATCCGGGTCGATGTTTGAAACAGAGAGAGATCCTACATGAGACATCTCACATCGGCGTTTGTAGCATTCGTACTGATTTTGCCGCTTACCGGCACAGCTTCCGCCCACGGCATCGTCAATTCCATCGTCAACGCGCCGCTGGCGGCCGCTGGCACAGTTCGAGACGGGCGGGTTGGCATCAACGTCTATCTGCAGGGCGCCAGCGCGCCGGGCGCGGCGTTCATGGACCCGAAGGTGCCGGGCTACGGCATTCCGGCCGGCGGGCGCCTGGAAATCGAGATGGGCGAGGGCTTCGAGCGCGACTGGGAGGTGGCGCTGTCCCAGGCTGCCATCATGCTCGTGACCGGCACGCCCCAGCAGGGCCTGCCCGGAGAGAAGGTCGGCTACACCGTCGAGGCCGGAGACAATGACAACACCTTCCGGATCACGCCCACCACCGAGTCCGGTCTTTCCGCCGATAAGCTCATGTCGCCGGCGCCGGGGGCGAAACTGGACCCAATTCCCCAGCGCGGCATCAAGGTCGTCCACATCGGCTTCCAGCAAAGCGCCTTTTTCAACCGCGGGTCCCGTGGCGAGGTCCACGTGCGCTTCGTGGACGGCTCGGGAAAGGCAGTTCACCAGGGCACCGGCACCATCGCCTTTCTGGGGGCGCCGGTAGCGCAGGTTTTGCCCACCAACTTCACCGACAAGCGCCGCAACCATAACTGGCAGCGCGTCCAGCCGGGTCAGATCCTGGGTGTGAGTGCCGGCACCGTGCCCATCACGCTGATGATGTACGCGAGAGCGAAGGACGT
>CAXMNG010000417.1:0-5545 GCA_964194585.1 Salibacteraceae bacterium
TCGGTGCGCCAGACCTTCGGCATCGACAGCGAGCTCGAGGTGCCCGCCTTCAGCCAGCCCAGCGAGCACGTGCCGCAGATAGACGATGCTTACCGCTTCGACCACGACACGACCGTGGCAATACTCGCGGGCTTCGCCTACAACCGCCGAGTGCTCATCCAGGGTTACCACGGCACCGGCAAATCCACCCATATCGATCAGGTAGCAGCGCGCCTGAACTGGCCCTGTATTCGCGTCAACCTGGACAGCCACATCAGCCGCATCGATCTGGTGGGCAAGGACGCCATCGTGCTCCGCGACGGCCAGCAGGTAACCGAGTTCCGCGAGGGCATCCTCCCATGGGCGTACCAGCATGCCACGGCTCTGGTCTTTGACGAGTACGACGCCGGCCGGCCCGACGTGATGTTCGTCATTCAGCGCATTCTGGAAGCGGATAGCCGCCTGACCCTGCTGGATCAGTCACGGGTGCTGCACCCGCACCCATCGTTCAGGCTGTTCGCCACCACCAACACCGTGGGGCTCGGCGATACCACCGGTCTCTATCACGGCACCCAGCAGATCAATCAAGGGCAGATGGATCGCTGGAACATCGTCGCGACCCTGAACTATCTGGGCCACGACGCCGAGGTCGAAATCGTGCTGGCCAAGGCGCCCGCCTACGACAGCGACGAGGGCCGCCAAACCATCAGCGCCATGGTGGCGCTCGCCGATCTCACGCGTTCGGGATTCATGAACGGCGACGTATCCACGGTCATGAGTCCGCGCACCGTCATCACCTGGGCCGAGAACGCGCAGCTGTTCGGCGGTATCGGCTTCGCCTTCCGCCTCACCTATTTGAACAAATGCGACGAGGTCGAACGCCCGATCGTCGCCGAGTACTACCAGCGCTGCTTCGGCAGCGAGCTCGCCGAGAGCAGCGTAAAGGTGGGTACTGCGTAGGTTGGGCTGAGCGCAGCGAAGCCCAACACCGGTCGGTCTGTTGGGCTTCGCTACGCTCAGCCCAACCTACGATTGTCGCGTCCCGAATTGATTCCGTCTACCCGGCATGACTCAACGCATCAAATCCCAGCCCGACCCGGCGCAAGCACCGGTGGAGATCTTCCGCCAGAAGACGGCCGCTACCGCCCGCGCCATCGCCCGGGAGCCGGAGCTCAACGTTGAGTTTGTGCCCGAGGCCGCTCCCGCCGACGGCAATACCGTGCGCCTCGCGCAGCCTGCTGCAAACCTGCCCTACGACGAAGTGTCGCGCATCCGCGGTCAGGCGGACTCGGTGGCGCTGCGTTACCGCCACCATGATGCCAAGCTGCATCGGAAGCTCGCCCCGCAAGCATCGGAATCCCGCGCCATCTTCGATGCCTTGGAACAAACCCGCTGTGAATCGCTGGGCATGCGGCACATGGCGGGGGTCGCGATGAATCTGGAAGCCGCGGTGGAGGACCATTGCCGCTCCCACGGCTACACCGATATCGGCGACCGCGAGCAAGCGCCCTTCGATGAAGTCGTACGCTTTCTGGCTCGGGAAGCCATTACCGGCACACCACCGCCACAGTCGGCGGCGCGCATGGTCGCCTTGTGGCGACCACAGCTGGAGGTCCAGATCGGCGCGGTGCTCAAAACCCTGGCCGGGTGCGTCGACGACCAGGCAGATTACGCCATGGCGCTGCGCACGCTGCTGAAGGCCCTTGGCTTTCCAGACGAGCCGCCGGATGAGGATCGCGACGAGGCGCGGGACGATCAGTCCGGCGATGGAGATGAGAGCAGCGCTCTCGACGAGGGCGATGCCGGTGATGCCGAGCCCGGCACACCGGAATCCATGGATGACCTGGAGATGCGCGAGGGCGCCGGCGAGGATTCCGACGCCAGCGACCAGAGCGAGCAGGCCGACGCCGGGGAACTGGAGCAGAGTGACGACGGCTCGGAAACGCCCGGTGAAGCCGCCTACCCGCCGTACTACGGCCGCAATCTACCGGACCCGGATCAGTACTGCGCCTACACTACCGAGTTCGACGAGATCATCGACGCCGAGGAGCTGTGCGGCCCCGACGAGCTGCAACGACTGCGCCAGAGTCTCGATCAGCAGCTGGTGCACCTGCAGGGGCTCATCGGACGCCTCGCCAATCGCCTGCAACGCCGCCTGCTCGCCCATCAGACCCGCGCCTGGGAATTCGATCTGGAGGAAGGGCTGCTGGACTCCGCGCGTCTTGCGCGCGTGGTCACCAATCCCTATCAGCCGCTATCCTTCAAGCGCGAGAAACAGACCAACTTCAAAGACACGGTGGTCAGCCTGCTCATCGACAACTCGGGCTCCATGCGCGGCCGCCCCATCGTGGTGGCGGCCATGAGCGCCGACATCCTGGCCCGCACCCTGGAGCGTTGCGGCGTCAAGGTGGAGATACTGGGCTTCACCACGCGTGCCTGGAAGGGCGGACAATCCCGCGAACATTGGCTGTCGGAGGGCAAACGCCCCAATGCGGGGCGCCTCAACGATCTTCGTCATATCGTTTACAAGTCCGCCAACGTGCCCTGGCGGCGCGCGCGGCGCAATCTCGGCATCATGCTGCGCGAAGGATTGCTGAAAGAGAATATCGACGGCGAAGCGCTGCTGTGGGCGCATCAGCGCTTGATCGCGCGCCCGGAGCAACGCCGCATCCTGATGGTCATCAGCGACGGCGCGCCGGTGGACGATTCCACGCTATCGGTGAATCCCAGCAATTATCTGGAACGGCATTTGCGCCAGGTCATCGACAGCATCGAGAGCCAGAGCCCGGTGGAGCTGCTCGCCATCGGCATCGGCCACGATGTGACCCGCTACTACCGGCGTGCCGTTACGCTGGTGGACGCGGAACAGCTGGGCGGTGCCGTCATGGAAAAGCTGGCCGAGCTGTTCGACGCAGATCACGACGAGCTGCCAATGCCCCGGCGCCGCCGCAGAGCACTCTGACACCCACGGCCGCATCTCGTCACTTCGTGCTATTGAGGAATGTCCCCAACAGGCAATCAGTCGACTTCTCGCTCGATGGTGCAGCAATGGGGCGAGTCCGATTCGGGACCGGGCATCGTCAGCACCGCACCGGTGACGGGATTGGGTCGAAACGCCGTCACGCCCTTGAGCCCGAGGGCGTAGGCACGTTCATAGAGTGAGCTGAAGTCGGCGAAATCGCGCTCTTCCGGGACGCTCACGGTCTTTGAAATGGCTCCGTCCACATATGTCTGCAGTGCTGCCTGCATGGATAGGTGATCTTCGGGCGCGACACTGGAAGCGTCGACGAAGGACGGCGGCAGACTATCTTTCCCTTCGATGGCGCGCCATCGCCGGCACGCGTCGTCCTCCACCTGGAACTGCCGGGTCCCGCCGCTCGCATCCAGCACTGCACGTTGATAGCGAGCGGCGAATATCGGCTCGACGCCGTTGGAAATGCAGTTCGCCAGCAGGCTGATGGTTCCCGTGGGTGCAATCGCCGTCAGGTGACTGTTACGCATTCCGCCATCGCGAATCGCCTCCTGCAGCTCCACCGGCAGGGCCTGCACGAAGGGACTTTCCATGTAGCGTTGCTGGTCGAAAAAGGGAAAGCAGCCCTTATCCGCCGCGATGGCTACCGAGGCCCGATAGGCACTGTGGCAGATTACCCGCATGGTCTGGGCGGCAAGCGATCGCCCCGCCTCGCTGTCGTAACGAAGGCCCAGCATCACCAACGCCCCAGCGAGCCCGGTAATGCCGAGCCCGATACGCCGAGAGCCCCGTGCCTGCTGCGCTTGCGCCGGCAGCGGGAAGCTCGATGCGTCGATGACATTGTCGAGCAACCGCACGGCCGTTGTGACAGCCTCCTCCAGCGCCGCCATGTCCATGTGCGCCGCGGGCGTGAAAGCATCGCGCACGAAGCGGGTCACATTCATGGCGCCGAGATCGCAGGCCCCATAAGGGGGTAGCGGGATCTCGCCGCAGGGATTGGTGGCGCTGATGCGCTCGCGCCAGGCCATGTTGTTGTTGGCGTTAATGCGATCGATGAAGAGCACACCCGGCTCGGCGCAGTCGTAGGCGGCGCGCATGATGCGTTCCCACAGGTCTCGCGCCCGAAGGACACGATGCACGCGGCAAGGGGTAGTCCCCGCGAATCCCGGCCACTCGCGCATCACGACTTGCCCGTTGCGGGCGTCATCGGCCAGCGCGCGCGCCGAGGCGGGAAACAGAAGCGGCCAATCGCGATTCTCTTCGACGGCCGTCATGAACGCGTCGCTCACCAGCACCGAGACATTGAAGTGGCGCAGCTCGCTCCGATCACGCTTGGCGTCGGCGAAGGTCTCGATGTCCGGATGATCGCAGCGAAGCGTTCCCATCATCGCGCCACGGCGGGCCCCCGTCGAAAGAAGCGTGGCGCAAGTACTGTCCCAGATGCGCATGAAAGACACCGGTCCGGAGGCGATGGTACCGCTTCCCGGCGCCGCCGAGCCTTGCGGGCGCAGAGTGGAAAAGTCGTAGCCGACGCCACCGCCCTGCTGCATGGTGAGCGCGCCCTCCTTGAGCGCGTCGAGGATCCCCGGCAGGGAATCCGGGATCGCTCCCATGACGAAACAGTTGAACAGCGTGACCTGCCGGGACGTGCCGGCGCCGGCCAGAATGCGACCACCGGGCAGAAACTTGAAGTCCGCCAGCAAGGCGTGAAAACGCTCCCGCCAGCGCGCTCGATCACGTGTCTCGACGCTCGCGATCGCCTCGGCGACCCGCGTCCAAGTATCGTCGATTGTCACCTCCCCGGGCCCGGAATTCGCGTTCCGGTATCGGGATTCCCAGAGGTGTTGCGAGATGGGTGTGGTGAAGCTCGGGCTCATGGCGGCATCCCTGGTAGGGCTTCCAGTTTAACCCGTCCGGGATTCCGGGAGGCATAGATGACCGGGATCAGCGGAAGCAATAATCGAGCCATGGCTAAGATGGCAGGATTGCCCGTGGAGGCAACCCCTCAGGCCGATTGTTGACGGGAATTGACGCAATCATATCAGCGTTTGCCTGGTCGGCGTTTCTTAGTCTGTGTCAAATCGATCGTCGTCATCTTGAAGCTACTTGACGCCGCACCTTCATCTCGTGCAAAAAGAAACTCAGGAAACAAGAGATCCCCGACATGTCCGATGAACAGCTACGTCAGTCCCTGAATGAACTGCGCTCGGAGCTCGAGCGACTGAAGGTCGAAGAGGCCCAGGTTCGAGAGCGCCTCGATGCCTTGATCTCCGGCGTCGAGACCCGATTGGACAAACCCGAGGACACCGCCCACCTTCAGTCCCTGGTCCAGGATCTCCATCAATCCATCTCGGAGTTCGAAGTGTCGCATCCCAGAGCCACCGGCATCCTCAATCAGATCATGGTCACTCTGGGCAATATGGGCATCTGATTGGAGATTTTGATCTCGATCATGGTGAACCAGACGCGCCTCCATCACTGCGCACCCAAATGCCGTTCTCGAAACCCAGGAGCTCATCCCCGGAGCATTTGTAGTCGCCAGCCGGGTAACAGATACCATTGGAGTAACACACCTGCGTGTATTTGCGTTCATAC